>NZ_JAESIT010000003.1:0-348138 GCF_016756935.1 Chryseobacterium sp. KMC2 | reverse complement strand
GTTCATCCTGAGCCAGGATCAAACTCTCCATTGTATGTTTGTCTGACTCACTCAAAGTTTTGACGCTTTAGTTTTTCCTTACTTGGTTGTTATATTGTATGTCAATGATCTTTATATCTTTCGCTTTGTAATGAAGCACTCTTCTCTGTCAGTGGCGCTTCATATTTGCGAGTGCAAAAGTAAAACTTTATTTCTAATTGACCAAATGTTTTTTGAAGAAAATTTAAAGTTTATTTTGTAACCTTAACCCCTTCTCTAAACCCTCAATCCATCTACTCCTGCGCTCCCATATTGGGACTGCAAAGATACAAATCTTTTTCACTTTCGCAACTTTTATTTTTAAAAAGTTTTGATCGCATTTTTTAGAATTATTATCTTATAAAGTATATCGTTTCTGCTTAGCTAAAAGCTCTTCTGCGCTTACTGAATATCTTTCGTTTTTCAGTGGGGCAAAGGTAAGTCAACTTACCTATACCAAACAAGTTTATTTAACTTTAAATTCATATTATGTTCATATTTTAGCCTAACCTACTGGTAGGCAAGGGAGAAAATTTTAAACAAATGTTTGAAGCAACGCATTGGAGTGTGGAGGGAGCTTAGATGAGGAGTAATGAGTAATGAGTAATGAGTAATGAGTGATAAGTGATAAGTGATAAGTGATAAGTGATGGAAGTTATTCATATATATAATAGGATATTCTTTTATAGGATAGAGTATCTCAATTATGTTTGGGCTAAAGCAAAGGCAGAGGCTGATTTTATTTGAGCGGCTAAAGCCCACTCCTATTGAATATGCATTTCCAAAAAGAATTGATTGGCAGCTGGCTATTGGCTGCTAGCGACTGATGGCTGGCTATATTGACTATTGACTACCAGTTATTCATCAGCCTATATTTATAATCTATATCTACTCCCCTAGCCCCGATAGAAACGGATACCCCACAGCATAGGCTGGAAAGCGCAAGGATTACAGCTCTGGAAAGCCTTGGCGCGAGGAGTATGAGTGGATAGCGGGAAAAAGCTACTGATGAGTTTGAAAGTTGGTGGGTTGGAGAGTCTGAGGGATGGTGGGTTCTAGAGTTTGGGAGTTGAGAGAATGAGAGTGAGAGGTTGGGAGTTGAGGGGTGAAAAAAAAAACATTCCGTGGAAATCTTAGCTGTTAAAGACTCCCACGGAATGAGTATAAATTGAAGTTATAAATTTTAATTCAGAACATAGGATGTCCCGTCTCTTCCGTCTTTTAATTCGATGCCTTCAGCCAGTAGTTTGTCTCTGATCTGATCTGAAAGGTCAAAGTTCTTGGATTTTCTTGCCTGATTTCTAAGTTCAATTAAAACTTTCAATGTCTGATCAAGTTTTTCATTGTTATTTTCTTCCACAGCCTGTAATCCCAGTACATCAAAGATAAAGGCATTCAGGGTCGACTTTAAATCTTCAAGGTCTTCTGTAGAGATTGTTTCTTTGGCATCATTTAAAGCAAAGATATATTTTACGGCTTCAAATAAATGAGCAATCAGAATTGGAGAGTTGAAATCATCGGTTAATGCTTCATAACATTTGTTTTTCCATTCTTTAAGACTGAACCCGGACTTCTTATTATCGTCAGGAGTGATTGAGTTTAATACTTTCACAGCCTCCATCAATCTGATAAATCCTTTTTCGCTGGCTATCATCGCATCATTGGAAATATCCAAAACACTTCTATAATGTGCCTGCAGGAAGCAGAAACGAACAATTGAAGGATGGAAAGGCTTCTCAAAGAAGTCGTTATCTCCTGTCACCAACTGCATAGGAAGAATATAGTTCCCTGTAGATTTACTCATACGCTGGGAATTCATCGTCAACATATTGGCATGCATCCAGTAATTTACCGGAGCAGCGTCATTGCAAGCTTTTCCTTGTGCAATTTCACATTCGTGGTGTGGGAATTTCAAATCCATTCCTCCTCCATGAATATCAAAAGTTTCCCCAAGATATTTTGTACTCATCGCTGTACATTCAAGGTGCCATCCGGGGAATCCTTCTCCCCAGGGAGAGTTCCATCTCATAATGTGAGCGGGAGAAGCTTTTTTCCAAAGGGCAAAATCCTGTGGGTTCTTTTTCTCACCTTGTCCGTCAAGATCACGGGTATTGGCAAAGAGCTCTTCTATATTACGTTTTGAAAGCTCACCATAATTCAGTCCTCTTTTATTGTATTCCAATACATCGAAGTATACTGAACCGTTGCTTTCGTAGGCAAAACCTCTTTCAATCAGCTTTTGAGTCAGTTCGATCTGTTCTACAATATGACCTGTGGCTGTAGGTTCAATATTGGGAGGAAGTAAATTAAACATCTGTAAAACTTTATGAAAATCCACTGTATATTTCTGTACGATTTCCATAGGCTCCAGCTTTTCAAGTCTGGTCTGTTTTACAAATCTGTCATTATCTACGTTTCCGTCGTCAGTAAGGTGCCCGGCGTCGGTAATATTTCTTACATATCTCACTTTATACCCTAAATGCATCAGGGTACGGTAGATAAAATCGAAAGAAAGGAAAGTTCTTACATTTCCCAGGTGTACATTACTGTAAACGGTAGGTCCACAGACATACATTCCGATGTTACCTTCTAAAATAGGTTTGAATATTTCTTTTTCTGCTGTAAGCGAGTTATATATTTTTAGTTGCATTTATTTTTTATTAAAAGATTCAATAGTTTAAGATTCAAAAATTAGTTAAAATAATATTCTGTCACAACAAATAATTGTTGTGATATAAATTTTATCTGAAACTTTTTTAAATTTTATCATAATTAAATCGCTTTTAAATGATGCTGCAGATGGTCTACATAATCATTGATAATAAATTCCAAGGTAAAAACCCGAGGTTCTGTTTTGGTGGTATCACAGGTTCTCTGTAGTGCCTCATCAGGAATATTTTCAACAATACGAACTATCTGATAATTCAAAGCCTTCCAAAGGTCGATGACCTCATCAGTAGGAATATTCTGATAGTTCTGGATTTTCACCCATTCATTTTGATCGTATACAATATTCTCGTTCTCCTTATATTGAGTGACTACAAATCTACGGATATTTGTAAAAGCACTATCACAAAGATGGCCTATAATTTCTTTTTTAGACCATTTTTCTGATGTGGCCTTATAGATCCATTCTTCTTCAGAAATTGTCTGAAATCTCTGCAGTTCGGCATCAATAATATTTTTAAGAACCTGATAATTCATTCTAGTAATCTAGTTTTGCATGGCTTCCTACATAATGTAAGAATTCCTGTCTTGTAATAGGGTTTGTTCTGAAAATACCGCTTAATTCTGCCGTGATGGTAGAGCTTGCCGTATCTTTAATTCCTCGGCAGTTTACACAAAGATGTTTGGCATCAATGATGCAGGCTACATCTTTTGTTCCTAAAGCTTCTTTCAGGGCGTCCACAATCTGCATGGTCAGTCTTTCCTGAACCTGTGGTCTTTTTGCATAATAATCAACAATTCTGTTAATTTTTGAAAGACCGATTACTTCTCCATTTGAGATATAGGCTACGTGTGCTCTTCCGATAATCGGTAAGAAGTGATGTTCACAGAAAGAGTATACGGTAATATCTTTTTCCACCAACATCTGGCGGTACTTATATTTATTGGAAAAGGTAGAAATCCCAGGTTTGTTTTCCGGAAGAAGACCTCCGAAAATCTCATTCACATACATTTTGGCAACACGCTTTGGGGAATCTTTTAAAGAGTCGTCTGTCATGTCTAATCCCAGGGTTTCCATAATTTCTCCAAACAGCTCAGTAATTTTTTCTATTTTTTCCTGTGGCGATTTATCAAAAGCATTTTCCCTTATAGGCGTATGTTCTTTTCCTGTGAAAATATCATCGTCGTTATCAGTAAAATCAACCATTTTTATTTAATTTGCAGCAAAAATACGGATAATATTAATTCATCTATTTCAAATTGGACCGAAAAATATTATCTTTTATAACTAGTCTTATTAAAATAACCTATGATTATTGTCGAAGAAGTACAAAATGAAAAACATAAAAAGGAATTTCTAGAATTCCCTGCACAACTTTATCTCCACGACAAACATTATATACGCCCTTTAAATAAACATATCGAAGAAATTTTTGATCCTCAAAAGAGCAAGTTTTTCAAATATGGAACGTGTAAAAGATTTTTATTTAAAAAGAATCATAAAACTGTAGGTAAAGTTGCTGTTTTTATCAACACCTGCTATGAACAAAAGCAACCAACAGGAGGTTTTGGTTTTTTCGACTGTATTGATGATCAGCAAACGGCTAATTTTATTTTTGACCATTGTAAAAATTGGCTTCAGGAAAAAGGAATGGAAGCAATGGATGGCCCTATCAATTTTGGCGAAAGAGATAAATTTTGGGGTCTTTTGATTGAAGGTTTTACGGAGCCTTTGTTTGGAATGAACTATAATCCCCCATATTATAAGGAGCTTTTTGAAAATTATGGTTTTCAGATTTATTTTGAACAATTTTGTTTTACAAGACCCATTTTCGCAGAGGTTTCACGGGTTTTCACTATTGCGTATGAGAGAAACAGGAGAAATCCTGCTATTTCCGCCCAGCCTATGAAAAAGAATAACCTGAAAAAATTTGCCAAAGATTTTACGGAGGTGTACAATAAAGCCTGGGCTTCCCATGGTGAAGGAAAACACATAGAGGAAGCTAAGGTTCTGAAAATGTTTAATACCATGAAACCTATTATCAATGAACATATCTCATGGTTTGTCTATGAAAATGAAAAACCGATTGCCATGTGGATCAATCTTCCGGACCTTAACCAATGGTTTAAATATCTCAATGGAAAATTCGGATTTTTTGAAAAGCTTAAATTTTTATGGCTAAAGGAATTTAAAAAGAATGAAAAAATGGTTGGTCTGGTTTTCGGCATAGTCCCTGAATGGCAGAAAAAAGGGATTGATGGATATATGATCTGGAAGGGAACACAACATTTGAGAGAGCATACAGATTTTACAACTACTGAACTGCAGTGGATTGGTGATTTTAATCCAAAGATGATCAAAATTGCAGAAGCTCTTGATACAACAGTGACCAGGAAACTGGCAACTTACCGGTATTTATTTGATAGAAATAAAGAATTTGAAAGACATCCTATCCTTTAAAATGAGGAAGTCTAGGTATGAAAAATGGAAGTTACTGAAGACCAAAGGTTCAGTTTTGTTTCATATTAAAAATAAAAACCCTGCCTTACAGACAGGGTTCCTTTCATTTTGGTACTTTTATTAGAATAGCTCACCTGCTACTTTTTTAATATTATCACTTTTCCCCATTGAGTAAAAGTGTAAAACAGGAACTCCAAAATCCAGCAGTTCTCTGCATTGGGCAATTGCCCATTCTACTCCTATCTGCTTTACAGCTTCATTATTCTTGGCATTTTCCACAGCTGTGATCAGTTCTTCCGGAAGGTCTATTTTAAATACCTGCGGGAGAATTTTCAGATGCTTCTTTGTTGCAATAGGTTTAATTCCCGGAATAATAGGAACGGTAATTCCCATTTCTCTTGCTTTCTGAACGAATTCAATATACTTTTTATTGTCAAAGAACATTTGAGTTACAATATAATCTGCTCCGGCATCTACTTTCTGCTTGAGCCACTTCAGATCATAATTCATGGAAGGTGCCTCCATATGTTTTTCGGGATAACCAGCCACTCCTATGCAGAATTTATTAAGTTCATCACAAATCTGATCTTCATCATGAAGGTACTTCCCTCTTCCCAGGTTATTAATCTGGTTCACGAGATCCATAGCACTGGCATGCCCTCCCTGGGTAGGTTCAAAATACTGATGTCCTTTCATTGCATCTCCCCTTAATGCCATAACATTATCTATTCCAAGATACATACAGTCTACCAAAAGATATTCTGTTTCTTCTTTTGTAAATCCTCCACACAATAAATGTGGCACGGTATCTACATTATATTTATGCTGAATAGCTGCACAGATTCCCAATGTTCCAGGTCGCATTCTTGTAATACGACGTTCCATCAGGCCATTTCCTTTATCGAGATAGATATATTCCTCTCTTGAAGTGGTAACATCAATGAACGGAGGTTTGAATTCCATCAGCGGATCTATGTTCGTATACAGATCTTCAATACCGATTCCTTTCTGTGGTGGAACAACTTCTAAGGAGAATAAAGTTTTTCCATTTGCGTTTTTAATGTGTTCTGTTATCTTCATGTTATATTTTAGTTGTTGGTTGATAATTGATAGCTAAGAGTTTTGATTTGTAAACAAACTATCAACTCTCACCCATGAACTATAAACTTTTTTTAATCTGCTAAGTTGGGTGACAACCACTTTCTTGCTTCCTGAATGCTACAACCTCTTCTTGCAGCATAGTCTTTAAGCTGGTCTTCTGTAATTTTTCCTAAACCGAAATATTTTGCATGCGGGCTTCCGAAATAGTATCCGGAAACAGCAGCTGTAGGAAACATGGCTAAACTTTCAGTAAGGTAAACGCCAATATTTTCTTCTACTTTTAAAAGATCCCAGATTGTTTTCTTTTCCAAATGGTCAGGGCAAGCCGGATATCCGGGTGCAGGACGAACTCCTTTGTATTTTTCGGCAATCAGATCTTCATTGCTTAAGCTTTCCTGGTTGGCATAGCCCCAATATTCTGTTCTTACTTTTTTATGTAAAAATTCGGCATAGGCTTCTGCAAAACGGTCAGCCAATGCTTTTACCATGATGGAATTATAATCATCATTGGCTTTTTCATATTCAGCAGACAATTCATCTGTTCCAAAGCCTGTAGTCACACAAAAAGCTCCCACATAGTCTGTCTTTCCCGAGCTTTGAGGAGCGATAAAATCACTTAAAGCCAGATATTCTTTTCCTTTTGATCTTTGAGCCTGCTGTCTTAAAGTTAAAAATTTAGCCTGCTCATTATTATTCTCATCAAAGATTAAGATATCGTCGGACTCATTGGAGTTGGCTTTAAAAATTCCGAAGATCGCTTTTGCCGTTAATAGTTTTTCATCTAAAATTCTTTTTAAAATAACCTGAGCATCTTTAAATAATTCTTTAGCCTGAACCCCTACTACCTCATCTTCTAAAATATTCGGATACTTCCCATGTAGGTCCCAGCTTCTGAAAAACGGCGACCAGTCTATAAAAGGAAGAAGCTCATTCAAATCCTGGTTTTCAAAAACTCTTATACCTAAGTTATTCGGTGTAAAAATTTCTTCATTCTCCCAATCAATGGTAAAATGACTTTGTCTTGCTTCTTCAATTGATACATAGTCTTTATCAACCTGTCTGTTCAGAAACTTTTCCCTGAAATCTGAATAATCATTCTTTAAATCTGAAACATATTCTTTATTCCGGTCACCCAACAATGAACTTACTACATTCACAGCTCTTGAGGCATCATTCACGTGAACAACTGCATTTTTATATTTTAAATCGATTTTCACGGCAGTATGTGCTTTTGATGTAGTAGCTCCCCCAATCAATAAAGGAAAATCCAAGTTTTGTCTTTCTAATTCAGAAGCGATATACACCATTTCATCCAAACTTGGGGTGATTAACCCACTTAGTCCGATGACATCTACTTTTTCTGCAATGGCTGTCTGAATAATCTTTTCGGCAGGTACCATCACTCCAAGATCAACGATTTCATAATTGTTACAGCCTAATACTACGCTTACAATATTTTTACCAATATCATGAACGTCTCCTTTTACTGTTGCCATTAGAATCTTTCCATTGGCAGGTCTTGAACCATCTTTTTCAGCTTCAATATAAGGTTGTAAATAAGCAACTGCTTTTTTCATTACCCTTGCTGACTTTACTACTTGCGGAAGGAACATTTTTCCACTTCCAAATAAATCTCCTACCACTCCCATTCCTGTCATCAGATTAATTTCTATGACATGAAGGGGTTTTTCAGCTGCCTGTCTTGCTTCTTCTACATCTTCTTCAATAAAACGGTCAATCCCTTTTACCAATGCATACGTAATTCTTTCCTGCAAAGGATTGTTTCTCCATTCTAAATCTTCTGTTTTTTCTTTTTTTACCGACTTATGTTTTTCGGAATAATCAAGAAGTCTTTCTGTAGCATCTTCTCTCTTATCAAGAATAACATCTTCTACAAGCTCCAGAAGTTCTTTATTGATTTCATCATACACTTCCAGCATTGCAGGGTTTACAATTCCAATGTTCATTCCTGCCTGGATGGCATGATAAAGAAATACTGAATGCATAGCTTCCCTTACGGTATCATTTCCACGGAATGAGAAAGAAACATTACTCACTCCTCCACTTACAGAAGCATAAGGAAGGTTTTGTCTCACCCATCGGGTAGCTTCTATAAAGTCGATGGCATTTTTCCTGTGCTCATCCATCCCTGTAGCTACCGGGAAAATATTCAAGTCGAAAATGATATCTTCAGCAGGAAAACCAATCTGGTTCACCAAAATATCATAAGACCGTTTTGAGATTTCAATTCGTCGTTCAAGATTATCTGCCTGCCCTACCTCATCAAATGCCATTACAATTACTGCAGCACCATATCTTTTGATCGCTTTTGCATGTTTGATAAATTCTTCTTCTCCTTCTTTTAAACTAATGGAGTTTACCACACATTTTCCCTGTGCTACCTGAAGACCGGCTTCTAAAATTTCCCATTTGGAAGAATCAACCATGATGGGGATTCTTGCGATATCCGGTTCGGAGGCAATTAAGTTCAGGAACTTGATCATGGACGCTTTTCCGTCAATCAATCCATCATCAAAATTGACATCGAGAATTTGTGCTCCGCCTTCCACCTGATGGCGGGCAATATCTAATGCTTCAGAGAATTTCTCCTCTTTAATTAGTCTTAAAAATTTTTTGGAGCCGGCAACATTTGTCCTTTCACCAACATTGATGAAATTACTTTCCGGTGTTATGATAAGAGGCTCAAGGCCTGATAATCTTAAATACTTCATCTAATTTTATTCTTCTAAAATATAATAGGCATTATTTGCATTCTGCCTTAATAAATCTCTATGCTTAGCTAAAGCAGTGATCAGTGGAAATCTCTTGTATGCTAAACCATGCTCTTTAGCAAATTTTTCTATCTCCTCTGTGATTTCGTTATAATACATATAGCTGTAGTTTGGAAATAAGTGATGGGCAACATGGAAATTAAAATTCCCCAACACATTTCTCACCAGCCAATTATTTTCTTTTAAATCATTCGTCACTTCAAACTGGTGACGAAGCCAGCTAAATGGAAGCCCATTGTTCCTGTCCAATCTTGGAAAAGCATTATCGGGCAGCGGATGTAAAGGCAATAAAACAAACAAAGCAAAAATGCTTGCTGAAATCACCTGTAAAAACCATGCTCCCAACGCTAATCCTGCTGATACTTTAAAGAACACCACCGGAACTACAATCTGATAAAAAAAGTAGAACAGCTTATACCCTATCATTTTCACTTTCTCTATTACGGGTATTCTTCCCTGAGTTTTTAATATCACTCTTTCCTTATCAAAGAAATCTCTAAAATCTCTTATAAACATCCAGTTGAATAAATACAACGGATATACTAAAAAGAAAAACTTATCCTGGTATTTCTGTACCCCTTTTGCTTTGATCCAGGGAACGATTAGCAGCAAACCACTCTGCTCAATATCCGTATCCCAGCCATCCACATTAGGATAAGCATGATGACTTGCTATATGTCTTTTTTTCCAGATGTAGGAATTAGCTCCCACAAAATCAAAAATGTGCAACACCAGAAAGTTTAGTCTTTTACTTTTATAAATGTTGTTATGGGCTGCTTCATGGATAAGATTTAAATAAATCAAGACCAGAAAAACTCCCATGACAACAAAACTTAGTACATACAACCAGGGGACCTCTGCATTGAGAACAGCAACAAAGTATAAACTTATATAGATCAACGGCAGAATAACCGCCTTCACCTGGATATAAATATCTCTGTTCCCGGGAATTTCTTCTACCCGTTGGTTCACTTTCTTCCTTAGTTCATTAAACAGTTTCGCATCGTCAGAATCTTTGAAATAACTCGGCTTTTCCATTATATTAAACTTTATGGTTTATTTAAAGTTAATATTTATAATCCAGCCTACATTATTGATTTTAATTAAAAAAATCTATCAAATCATACAAATTCTTTCAATTTTCTTGGCGGATATTTTTCTACAAGATCAGCAATCGCTTTGATATGTTCCGGAGTAGTACCACAGCACCCTCCTATAATATTGATCAATCCTTTTTCTACATATTCCTTGATTTGTCTGGCCATATCTTCCGGTGTCTCATCATATTTTCCAAAGGCATTCGGTAAACCTGCGTTCGGATAAGCTGAAACATAGAATTCTGAATTATGGGCCAACGTCTCCAGGTAAGGCGTCAGCTGATCTGCTCCTAAAGCACAGTTGAATCCAACACTTAACAGGTTCAAATGAGAAACTGAAATCAGAAAAGCTTCTGCTGTTTGCCCACTCAATGTTCTTCCTGAAGCATCTGTAATGGTTCCTGAAACCATGATTGGAATTTTAATTCCTCTTTCATCCTGCAGCTCATCGATAGCAAACAAAGCTGCTTTGGCATTCAATGTATCAAAGATGGTTTCTACCAATAGAATATCTGATCCTCCATCTAATAATGCTTCACACTGCTGTCTGTAAGCTACTCTCAATTCTTCGAAAGTAATTGCTCTGTATCCCGGATCGTTAACATCTGGGCTTAAACTTGCCGTTCTGTTTGTAGGACCTATAGATCCCGCCACAAATCTCGGTTTATCAGGATTTTTTGCTGTGTATTCATCACAGGCTTTTCTGGCAATTCTTGCAGACTCATAGTTCAGCTCATACACCAGTTCTTCCATATGATAATCTGCCATAGCGATGGTAGTTCCTGAAAACGTATTCGTTTCAATAATATCAGCCCCTGCTTCCAGGTATTTTTTGTGAACTTCTTCAATAGCATGGGGCTGAGTCAAAGAAAGCAAATCATTGTTTCCCTTAACCGGATGTTCCCAGTCTTTGAAGCGCTCTCCACGATAATCTTCTTCTTCAAACTTATAACGCTGAAGCATGGTTCCCATAGCTCCGTCAAGGATGAGGATGCGCTTTTGGAGTTGAGAGTTGAGAGCTGAGAGTTGAAAGTCTTGTATGCTATTTTTCATTTTCTATTTTTTTATAATAATTTATAAATCCGCTGATAAGCTTTTTACATAAAAGGATTTTTCTATTTACAATTTCAAAATCATCTTTAGAAATATATACTTGGTCTAAAGCCAGATAAAATTGGGTTTCCAGTTCGTAAAGAGATCCTCTGGCAATATGCAAAAAGTGTAATGTATCTTTAGATGTTCTTCTTCCACATCCTTCTGCTATATTTGATCGGATTGAAATAGCGGCTCTTCTTATTTGACTGGTTAAAGCAGATACTTCTTCTTTAGGAAAATTTGTGGTCAAAATATAAGTTAGGTTAACCAATTTTCGTCCTTCAATCCAAACCTCTAATTCTGTATAATCTCTACTCATTTTTTATCTATAAACTGTCAACCCTAAACCCTCAACTAATCTAAAGCTTGTTTTAAATCTGCAATGATATCTTCTACATTTTCCAAGCCTACAGAACAACGTACCAGACCTGCTGTAATTCCTACTTCATTTCTTTCTTCGTCAGACAGTTTGGAATGAGTTGTAGAAGCCGGGTGAGTAACGATCGTTCTTGTATCACCTAAGTTGGCGGAAAGTGAACACATTTGTATCTTGTCTAAGAAATTTCTTCCACCCTCTATTCCTCCTTTTATTTCAAAAGCAACGATATTTCCTCCCAGTTTCATTTGTTTTTTGGCAACTTCATAGCTCGGATGGGATTTCAGGAATGGATATTTAACCAATTCCACATTAGGATGGCTTTCTAAAAACTCGGCTACTTTCAATGCATTTTCACAATGTTTTTCAACACGGATTGCCAATGTCTCCAGGCTTTTTGATAATACCCATGCATTAAAAGGAGATAATGCAGGACCTGTATTTCTTGCGAAAAGATAAATTTCTCTGATCAGGTCTTCTTTTCCTACTGCAATTCCACCTAAGACTCTTCCCTGTCCGTCAATCAATTTCGTGGCTGAATGTACAACAACATCTGCACCATATTTAATTGGCTGCTGAAGATAAGGTGTTGCAAAACAATTATCTACAATAAAAATCAGATTGTGTTTTTTTGCAATTTTCCCAAAAAACTCCAGATCCAGAATTTCAATAGCAGGATTAGTAGGAGTTTCCAGGTACAGAATCTTTGTATTCGGTTGAATATATTTTTCAACATTTTCAGCATCACCGGCCTTGAAATAAGTAGTTTCAATATTCCATTTCGGGAAATACTTGGTAAACAAGGTGTGGGTAGATCCAAAAACCGACTGGCAGCTTACAATATGATCTCCTGCATTCAATAATGCCGCAAATGTGGAATAAATTGCAGCCATTCCTGTAGCAAATGCATATCCTGCTTCTGCACCTTCCATTTTTGCAATTTTATCTGTGAATTCCGTTACATTCGGATTAGAGAAACGGCTGTATAGATTTTTAGGCTTTTCTTCGGCAAAACTCGCCCTCATATCTTCGGCATCCTGAAAAATAAAGCTGGATGTAAGGTATAATGGTGTGGAATGCTCGTCAAACTGAGTTCTTTCAGTTTGGGTTCTTATTGCTGATGTTTCAAAATTCTCCATATAGTTTTAATTAATTTACCAATATAGCAGTCTAACAATTTAATAATGAGATTCTTCGCAATGCTCAGAATGGTAATTTACAAGTATTGGTAAACTGTTAAATTGTCAGATTGTTACATTAATTTTATTTTATTTCACTTACTCTTAAAATATCTCCGAAAACACCTCTGGCAGTAACCTGCGCTCCGGCTCCGGCTCCCATAATAACAATTGGATTTTCACCGTAGCTTTCTGTATAAATCTCAAAGATTGAATCAGAACCTTTTAACTGTCCTAATGCTGAACTTCCCGGTACGGACACCAATTTCACATCAAGCTGTCCTTTTTCTTCCTGAAGATTCCCATGCAGATCCCCTACGTAACGCAATACATGACCGGGTTCTTGGTTTTCTTTGATCTTCTGATATTCTTCATCCAGTTCTTCCAGTCTTGAGATAAATTCATTTTTCTCTACGGAAAGAAGATTTTCAGGAATTAGATTTTGAATATTAATATCCTGGAATTCGTTGATCAGATCCAGCTCTCTTGCCAAAATCAGTAATTTTCTTGCTACATCATTTCCAGAAAGGTCTTCACGCGGATCCGGTTCTGTGTATCCTTTTTCCATTGCCTCTCCTATAATTGTAGAAAACTTATCATTTCTTACAGAGAAGTTATTGAAGATATAACTCAGCGAACCTGAGAATACACCTTTGATTCTGGTGATATTTTCTCCTGAAAGGTGTAGTAATTTGATCGTGTCAATTAACGGAAGACCCGCTCCTACATTTGTTTCATACAAATATCGTCTGTTGTTTTTACTCAACGTATATCTTAGTTTACGATATTCTTCAATAGGAAGTGTGTTGAAGATCTTATTGGAAGAAACCAGGTCAAATCCGTTTTCTGCCAGGGCATGGTAGTTTTTCACAAAATCTTTACTTGCTGTATTATCCACAACAATCAGATTTTCCAATTGATTTTCGTTAGAGAATCTGATGAGTTCCTGTACATTTGAGGAGTGCTCTGCAGTCAAAACCTCATCATTCCAATTCGCATCAAAACCTTTTTTATTGAAAGCAATCTTCTTTGAATTGGCTACTGCAACTACTTTAAGATCTATTTTCTTACGTCTTTTAATTTCTTCTGAAGATTGAAGAACCTGCTCAATGAGTGTTTTCCCCACATTTCCGTGACCGATAATAGCCAGATGAACAGTCTTTGGTTTTTTGAATATTTCAGATTCTAAAATATTTCTGGTTTTTTCGTCCTGTGAAGAGGTTACAACGATGTTTACCCTGTTTTCTCCTGATACCTGGTTTAAAAGCAATGGGAAGACATTATTTCTGGCCAGCTCAGCAAGAACTTTATTGAAATCTTCTGCTACAAATCCAAGTACAGAAACATTATTGATACTGTAGATTTGGGAAACTTTCCCTGATTTTCTTTCTGCTTCAAATTCATCGATAAGGCAAGCTACTGCTTTTTCTGCATCATTTTCCTGAACCAAAATAGAGATTCCGTTTTCTATAGCTTGTTGGGAAATCACTCCCACACTTATACGCGCTAAAGTAAGCGCTTTAAAAATTCGTCCGTCAATTCCGATTTCTCCAAGGAAATCTTCTCCTTCAAATTTAATGATTGATCTGTTCTTCAAAAATTTTATTTCGTTAGCATTTTTCATGAGTCTATAAAATATTTTTTATGATAGTATTTAATTGTTGGTATTCCATTAGGAAGGCATCATGCCCATGTATTGATTGGATCTCGTGATAAGAAACATTCTTATTTTTCTCTGTCAGTCTTTCAAAACACATTCGGATTTCAGAAGCAGGAAAGAATAAATCTGTATCAACGGAGATCATGTGCATTCGGGCCTGGATTTTCTCCAGCATAGCTTCTTCTGTATTGATATTCATTAATAGATGATTCATCAGCCTGTACGCTTTTAAACTAAATCTATCGTTTAAAGCATTTCCGTGATAAACCAGCCAGTCTTCCGATTCTAAGCGTTGTTTATCCTTATTGTATTTATTTTGAAATCTGTCATTGAGTGATTGTGGAGTCCGATAGCACAACATGGCATGGATTCTGGCTTTTTGCAGAGGTTCATCTTTATCATTCAGTAAAAATTTCTGAACAAGGCATTGTGCATGAAGCCAGTCATGAGTTTTAAAATCACAGGCAATAGGGATAAATACTTCTGCAAGCTCGGGCTTCTTGGAAAGCATTTCCCAAGCAATCCCTCCTCCTAAGGAGCCTCCAATAATGGCATATAGGTTTTCGATATGTAAAATTTCCAGTCCTTTCAAAAAGATATTGGCAATATCTGCAGGAGTGAAATCTTCATAGTCTTCAATTAAAAAATTATCGTAGCCGTTTCCGGGAATATTAAAACATAGAACTGTGTACTTTTTTGTATCAACTACCTGACCGTCGCCAATTAATTGTTTCCACCAGCCTTTTTCTCCGGATACATTTGAGTTTCCGGTCAGCGCATGATTGATTAAAATAATAGGTGCAGTGAACAAGTCTTTCCCGAAAAGCTCATAGCTCAACGGGATATGGTATTCCTTTTTGGAATGGGTTTGATACGAAAGATTAATATAGTTTAGTTCTGTTTTCAATTCTATTATTTTTAATACAATTGAAAATGCCACAGGAAATGGCTGAAAAGAACTTCAGTAAGTTATCTGTCCAAAATAATTTTGGTAGAACGTAGCACCTTCTTTGCTTGCACAAAGGGTTGCTAAGGTTTCATAGGGTCTAATCCCTCAACCTTTCTTGATAACATTTTCAATATTTGAATGAACGAATGGTGCAAAGGTAGTTTTTTTCTTTTAATTTCAAAAAAAAATTAATTTAATATTTTAATATCCCCATAAATACAAGTGTTTCAAGCCTATATTAAGAATTATTCAGATGATAGGAATTGGAATTACTTTTCAAAAAAACTAACTTCGTATGGAAAATGATGATATATGACCTCCGAAAAAGAAAGATTACAAGATTCCAAATGGAAAAACTGGGGACCTTACGTAAGCAACCGGCAATGGGGAAATGTACGTGAAGATTACAGCTCAAATGGAAATGCCTGGAACTTTACCAATCATAACAATGCGGAGAGCTATGCTTACCGTTGGGGCGAAGAAGGTATTGCCGGTATTTCCGATGTCAAGCAGCTGTTCTGTTTTGCATTCTCATTTTGGAACAAGAAAGATAAAATTGTAAAAGAGCGATTCTTTGGACTGAGCAATCCTCAGGGAAACCATGGTGAAGACATCAAAGAAATATTTTATTATCTGGATAATACTCCTACTCATAGCTATATGAAAATGGTTTACAAATATCCGATCAATGCATTTCCTTATGATGATCTTGTCACAGAAAACGGCAGACGCAGCAAAAAGGAACCGGAATATGAAATTTTTGATACCGGAATCTTCAACAACGATGAATATTTTGATATTTTCATTGAATACTGTAAGGCTGACCATAATGATATCTTGGCAAGGGTTACGGTATGTAACCGAAGTCAGCACGCTGCCCCTATTGTAGTAGCACCAACAGCCTGGTTCAGAAACAATTGGAAATGGGGATACAATACTTATAGAGGTGAAATGCATACTTCTCATGATGGAAGTATTAGTATTGGTCATGACAGTATTTCAATTAAAAAGCTATACTCCAGAAACGGAAACGCACAAAGTGTATTTTGTGATAATGAAACCAATACTTCTAAGCTTTATGGAGCTCCCAAAACTGAAAATACTTATTTCAAAGATGGTATTAATGATTTCATTATTCACCAGGGAGACACTGTAAATCCTGAGAGGAGGGGAACAAAAGCTTCTTTTCTGATTGACGAATTTATTGAATCCGGAGAATGTAAGATTTTTGAATTCAGATTATGTCCTGATGAAACTGATGAGCCTTTTCAAAGTTTTGATGAGATCTTCAGTACCCGAAAAAATGAAGCTGAAGAATTTTACCACGAAATTCAAAATGACACCACGGATGAAGATGAAAGAAATGTCCAAAGACAGGCCTTTGCCGGACTTCTCTGGAATAAACAGTTTTATCATTACAATATTGGAAAATGGCTGAAAGGTGATCCTAATTTTGAAGCCCCCAGAAACTTTAATGAATATGTAAGAAATACAGAATGGAATCATCTTCACAATAAGGACATTATTTCCATGCCCGATAAGTGGGAGTATCCGTGGTATGCTACCTGGGATCTGGCATTTCACTGCGTACCCTTATCTATGATAGATGCAGAATTTGCCAAGGGCCAGCTTTTGCTATTGACCAAGGAATGGTATATGCATCCTAACGGACAGCTTCCTGCCTATGAATGGAATATGAGTGATGTAAATCCGCCTGTACATGCATGGTCCTGCTTCAGGGTTTTTAAAATTGATGAAAAAAATAACGGAAAACCGGATCTTTTATTTCTGGAAAAGGTATTCCAGAAGCTTCTCCTGAACTTTACCTGGTGGGTGAACAGAAAGGATAAAAACGGAAAGAATATCTTCGGAGGCGGTTTCCTCGGGCTTGATAATATCGGTGCTTTTGACCGGAATATGGATTTAAAAGACGGGCAACATCTTGAACAAGCCGACGGAACGAGCTGGATGGCTATGTACGCACTAAATATGATGCGTATTGCCATGGAGCTGGCCCAATATTACCAGGTATATGAGGATATGGCTATCAAGTTTTTTGAACATTATCTTTATATCGCAGAAGCGATGGAAAACCTTGGTGAAGGCACTAAAGGCCTGTGGAATGAGGAAGACGGTTTTTTCTATGATGTTCTTCAGCTTGGAAACGGAGACAGCGTATCTTTAAGATTAAGAAGTATTGTAGGATTAATACCTCTTTTTGCTGTAGAAATTGTAGACCATAGATTGCTGGAAAAGATGCCGAATTTCAGAAGCAGAATGGAATGGATACTAAAAAACAAACCTGAACTCACTAAACTTGTCTCTCATTGGGATGAGGAAGGCCATGGAAGAAAGCACTTAATGAGCATCCTCCGTAAAAACAGACTGACAAAAGTTTTAACGAGAATGCTGGATGAAAAAGAATTTTTGAGTTCTTATGGGATCCGTGCCATGTCTAAAGTATATGAAGAGAATCCATTTGTATTCTCTGTTCACGGAAGGGAAAATATGGTTTATTATACTCCTGCAGAAAGTGACAGCAGAATGTTTGGAGGAAACAGCAACTGGCGTGGCCCTATCTGGTTTCCTATCAATTTTCTGATTGTAGAAAGCTTACAGCGTTTCCATTACTATTATGGAAACAGTCTTAAAGTAGAGTTTCCAACAGGAAGCGGAGATAAGAAGAACCTTGATGAAGTGGCCCAGAATATCAGCAAGAGACTTTGCTCCATCTTTTTAAAGGATGAACATGGCCAACGCGCTTTTAATGGTGGAAATCCTAAGTTTAATTATGATGAACACTTTAGAGATTATATCACCTTCTTTGAATATTTCCATGGAGACAATGGCCGTGGCGTAGGAGCTTCTCATCAGACAGGATGGACAGCTACTGTAGCCAAGCTTATTAAACCCAGACTTACATTTTAAAGAAAACGCTATACTGCATAAAAAAACCGGATGAGACATCCGGTTTTTTTTATTTTTAAAGAAAATAGAATTAAATTTTATCTCCATTAACAAAAACTTCGTATCCGATTTCTACATTCGGTTCTAAGGTTTTTGATACGGAACAGTATTTCTCAAAAGATAATTCTGCCGCTTTTAATGCTTTCTTAGGATCAATTTCTCCTTCCAAAAGGAATTTTACTTTAATAGATTTAAAAGGTTTTGCATCATCCACCTGCACTCTCTCCCCTTCCACTTCTGCCTGAAAATTTTTAATATCCTGACGCTGCTTCTTTAATATAGAAACCACATCTATTCCACTGCAGCCAGCTACAGCCATCAGTACACTTTCCATTGGTGATACCCCCTTAGCTCCCGGCTGGGAAGTATTGTCCAGAAGGATAGAGTTTCCTTGGGAGTTTGTACATTCAAATAAAAAGTCGTCGTTTATTCTGTTGAGTGTTATTTTCATTGTACGGATTTATATTTCAGGTTTTTTAATATTCTTATTCAAATATAAAAAACTTTAAGGATTAAACCTTAGGCTAAGACATGATATCAACCATAGCCTGAAAAAGATTATCCGGATTTTCTGCAATCCGGTTACACATATACAAATACCATTCATCACCATATACAATATACTGTCTGCATGAGTAGCCTTCTTTATAGGTTTCATTCAGTAGATCTTCCTGTATTCCCAGTAACATTTCAAATTCATACTTAGATTTTGGAACGTCATATTGCTCAATAAGCTCTTTAACTCTATTTTGAATTTTATTATGGTGCGTAGCAATAGAACATCTTCTGTTTTTAAGGAAAAGAGTTTCAATATAATTAATGTATAGGTTGTCTAAATGTTTTCCTCTCTCTACAGCATGTCCTGGAGGAACAGCAAAAGCACCTTTTACAATTCTTATTTTCCCTTGTGTTTCATTCAATACTCGTTCAAGATCTTTTGGAGTACGGTTTAAATAAGCCTGAAGGGTAATTCCCACATTTGAAAAATCAGGTGATATTTTACAATAGGTATTAATAATATCATCAGTTCTATCAACTCCTTCTGCGCTAATCACTATTTCAATATCTTTTTTATGAGCAGATTCCGCTAATAACACTAAATTATTATAAGCAAGATCCTTATCTATTGCAAGCCCAATATGTGATAAATCCAAAGAAACGATAGAATTAATCTTCTCTTCTTTCACCTTATTAATCAAATCAAGGAAATGTTGAGTTACCAATTCTGATTCTTCCACTGAACGGGTACTTTCCCCCATAAACTCTAGTGAAGTGGGAAGTCCTTTATCATTAATTCTTTTAACAGTAGCTAAAGCTTCTTCCATCTTTTCACCCCCAATATATCTTTTAGCTGCTTTCAGTAGGAGTTTAAAGAGCTCAGGATTGTTAAGAATATATTCTTTTGCGCCTTCATTTAGTGCTGCTATTTTCAACAGCGCACCTGCTTTTTCTTTTAGTTCCATTTTATTTTTTTAATTTGTATTTAAATTATTTTTATAAAATTCCTCTCGCTTTTATCTCCAAATATTTATTGATAACATCAATATTCAAGTTTTCAGGAAGGGTATATACGGTATAAATTCCATATTTACGAAGCTCCTGAATAATTAGTTTCTTTTCAAATTCAAATTTTTCAGCGACGATCTCATCATATATTTCCTGCATATTTTCAGGATTTTTATTACTCAAAGTCTGTAGCTCTGCATTTTTAAAAAATACAACTACCAGCAAGTGATTTTTAGCAATTCCACGAAGATATTTCAGCTGACGGTTTAATCCGTCCAGCGTCTCAAAATTGGTAAAAAGTAAAATTAAGCTTCTTTGGTTGAGTGAGTATTTTACATCCTGATACAACCGGTTGAAATCACTTTCAAAAAAGTCTGTTTTAATATTGTACAGGGCTTCTGATATTTTTTTCAATTGTCCGGACTTATTATCTGCAGCAATTTTATTTTCTGCTTTTTTTGAAAAGGTCATCATTCCCGCCCGGTCTCCTTTTCTCAAAATAATATGAGACAATGCCATGGCAGCATTAATAGAATAGTCCAGCAGACTTAATCCATTGAAGGGCATTTTCATTGTTCTGCCTTTATCAATCAGTATAAAAATACGTTGCGATTTTTCATCCTGAAATTGGTTAACCATTAAACGATTGGCTTTGGACGTTGCTTTCCAGTTGATGGTTCTGATATCATCTCCAGGAACATAATCCTTGATTTGTTCAAACTCCATAGTATGTCCCAACTTTCGGACTTTCTTAATTCCCCCCAGCATAAATTCGCTCTGCAAGGCCATCAATTCATATTTTCTGAGATGGATAAAGGAAGGATAAGAAGGTAGCATTGCATCTTTCTGGAAATTAAATCTTTTGGAAACCAATCCCAACGGTGAGGAAGCATATACATTCAGACTTCCAAAATGGTATTCTCCTCTTTCTTTAGGTTCCAGCGTATACTGAAAGAAAGTATTTGTCCCGGAATGAATATGTTTTTCAATTAAAAAATCTCTTTTCTGAAACTGGAAAGGTATTTCATCAATAATTTTGGTGGTAATCTTAAAGCTGTAATTGTTTTTGATATCAATTTTTACAAAGTTTTCGTCGCCATTGGACAATTTCTCCGGTAATATTCTTTGAGCCTGTAATGCATTTTTCTGATTAAAGAGAAGTAGATAATCAACCATTACTGCAAGAAAACAAAGTAGTAATACCATGTGGGCAGCCCACATCAATGCCGGGAAGAAAAATGCCAAAACATACAGAACACCCACTCCAATGAGCGTAAAGAAGAAACGTGTATTGATGTATAAGTTTTTCATTGTTTAGGTTATAAGGGATTAGGATTTAGAGATTAAAGGCTAATTTTATAAGCTTCAATCCCTTCTTTCCCTATCTAGGAATTTCTATTCCCTCTAAAATTTGACGGATAATTTCATCTGCTGTAAGACCTTCCATTTCTCTTTCCGGAGAAACGATTACTCTGTGTCGTAAAACAGCATAACTTGCTTCTTTAATATCTTCAGGAGTTACAAAATCTCTTCCTCTCAATGCAGCAAATGCTTTTGAAGCTGTAAGAAGTGCCAGTGAAGCTCTTGGAGAAGCCCCCAGATATAAAAACTGATTTTCTCTGGTATTGATGATAATTTTAGCAATGTATTCCATCAACTGTGCTTCCACGATGATTTCTTTTACCAAATGCTGATAGCTTTTCAGCTGTCCTGCTGTAATTACATGATTTACACCTTCGGTTTTATCTTCTTTTTTACTTTCATGCTGATTCCTGATAATGGCAATTTCCTGCTCAAGATTAGGGTATCCTACATTGATTTTGAATAGGAAACGGTCCAGCTGAGCTTCAGGAAGCCTGTATGTTCCCTCATGTTCTATTGGGTTTTGGGTCGCTACCACAAGGAACGGTTCATCCATTATATAGCGGGTACCATCCATTGTAATCTGTCTTTCTTCCATCACCTCAAAAAGAGCTGCCTGCGTTTTTGCAGGCGATCTGTTGATCTCATCAATTAATATGAAATTGGAGAAAATAGGTCCTTTTTTAAATTCAAATTCGGAATTTTTCACACTGAAAACCGAAGTTCCTAAAATATCGGAAGGCATAAGATCCGGTGTAAACTGAATTCTGCTGAAACCTACATCAATCGTTTTCGCCAGTAGCTTTGCCGTAATTGTTTTGGCAACTCCGGGAACACCTTCAATCAAAACATGACCGTTTGAGAGCAGAGCAGCCAAAAGATGCTCTATCATATTCTCCTGCCCTACAATTACTTTTCCAATTTCAGATTTTACTTTATCAAGGCTTGCGCGAAGCTCAATCATATCTATTCTGGACTGAAACTGGTCTTCGCTTTGATTAAGGTTTATAGCGCTTTGATTTTCTATGTTTTCGTTATCAAGGTTTTCCATAATTTTTATCTTTGGTTTTTTGACAGGCTTCGTTCTATCTTAAATTGTCCGCAAGGATTTTACTTTATTTCAGGATCTCATCAAGGAGTTTATTGATCCTTGCCAGGTCTTCTTTCATGACACTTGCATAAGGATCCTGTGCTTTTTTTATAAGTACTATTGCCTCATCTATCATCTCTATTGTTTTTCCGGTTTTCAATTGCAGTTTTTTAGCAAATTCCGAATCTAATTGCTGGGTATCAATCAGCAGGTCCATTCTCACTTTATTTAAAAAGTACTGGGCTTTTTTGGCCATCATATCGTGAAAATCACCTTCCTGAAGATAAAGATTTCCTATGCTTTTTACAAAATCTAAGGAGGTATTTCTCAATGGTTCTATAACGGCTACCACTCTCTGCTTTCTTTTAGCATTAAAGAAAATAAACAGGGTAAGTCCACCCAGAAGAACCCACCAGGCATATTTCAAAGCAGGATTTGACAATACGAATCTCATAAAGAATCGTGATGCTTTCGTATTGCTGGGTACAAACCAAACCGTTTCTCTATCCTGAAGATAAGAAAAAACATCCTGTGTATATTTTACATTTCCGGGTTTCAGAAGATAGTAATTGGTGAGGAAAAGTGGCTCACAGTGAGCATAGATGTTTCCTTTTCCAAATTTCACTTTAATAAAATTGGCCTGATCTGTATTCTTTCTTTCTACAGTCTTACCGAGTATTTCGATCTGGGGTTTAATAAATGAAAAACCTCTTCCAGACGGAAATTTATCCAGTTTAATAAAATCGTTCTGATATTTTTTATCGGTGAGCTTCAGTACATTCTCTTCTTCAAAAGAAATATCTGAGTCATAATAACCAATACTGTCTGATATTTCTTTGGGCATACTGCGCTCCATAATCAACATTGCATCAGAACCATTGGATACCTGATCCAGAATTTTCTTCCATGACTCTTTGTCGATCTTATTTTCAATGACAACAATGTTATGGATACCTTTTTTATGCTGATTATAATACTCGTAAGGTGTCTGCTCAATTTTTTTGAGTTTATTTTTAAAGAGGTCCTTTGCTTCATTATTAAAAACAAACAGCCCAAAAGGAGATTTCTCATTAATATCGAAGTTTTTGCGCCAGTTTGTAGTTTCTTTTTTGTTAACTTCAAGCAACGCCAGAATAACCATCACAACGATGAAAATTACAGCATATATTTTGAAAGTTTTATTCATGGTTCATCTTTAATTATGGTTTAAACTCCTGATACTGGTTTTTAAATTTTCTATAGCTCTGTTCTTCAATATTGAATTCTCCATACCATACATAATCGAAGATATGGGCAAGATTTGAAAATTCATTTTTCAGATGCGGAGCTTTTAACTCCATTGTATAATCTTTATTCGTTTTTTCAGGATTCCAATTGATCAGTTTTTTATCACTTAATTTTTTAAGAATAAATAAGAACTGATAACGCACCGCAGAACGGTAATCTCCTGCATGTTCAAACTTTGCAATGCTTTCAGGAAAATTAATCTCATGGATATTTTCATGAAGCTCTTCTACATTAATATTTATTTTTTTATTCTTTCTACCAAAAATAAAGCTTCCGTCTTTTCCGAGCATATATCTGATGATAAAGTAGAGAAGAAATCCTACCAGGATAATGGCAAATAAACGGATGAGAACTGTTGTCAGTTCCGCAGATTTGGAAAGAGCTGTTTCTCCAAAAACACTCTGTAAAAGCTGTCCAACTTTTCTCATTAGCTTCTGCCAGAAAGATTCTCTTGGTTTCGTTACAGAATAGTCATATTCTTTACCTTTATATCTTGCAGGGATATTCTCTTTGAATTCCTTTGAATACACCCTATTTTCAGATACCGGATTTTTCATCAATACAGAATCTGCACGCAGCATACTGTGGTAATGACTTGTGCTCAAAGAATCTCCCAAATAATCATCCACGGGATTATTCTCCTGAGCATTAACCAATTCCAGAGATAAAAAAAACAGTATGAAAAACAGAAATTTATTCATGACTACCTATCGTGTCTATTTCTTCAAGTTCTACTTTTTGATGAAGATCTGTTCTGCTATCATAATACATCAATCCTCCATTGATATACATCAGATTGGAAAGAAAGAATGAGAGAAGCATTGAAATACCATAAAATACAAAAAAAGCGATACCTAACGCCCCGGTAAAAGGATTTTGTTCAAAGTTTGCATCCGGAGCAGTCGTAAGGATTGATCCGTAAAAAAATATCATCGGGATATAGGTAAAAAATGAAGCGACAATAGAAATAATAATAACCATCACAAACGCCGCTCCCCAATACTTCCAGTATGGAGATTTTTCACTTCCGTTCGGATAGGAAAACTGTGCCCTCATCGAGTAGCTCAAACTTTCAAAAAAACCTCTGGACGAATTAAAATAATCATACATCAGAAATGTAGTGACATTAAATATCGTGGGATACACAAGAAATATAAGAAAAAAACCAATTACAACGAATATCAGGAGATAGGAAAACCCAATCACAAACATAGCCAGCGGTGCTACAATAAAAATAATTCCAAGACAGAGCTTCGCTATTTTTCCAGCATTATTTTTAAAGTCACTCAGAATTTCATCTGTTTTTATATGTTCCGCCCCCTGTGCAATTCTCTTCATATAGAAAACAGGAAACAGATAATTGACGATGGCCAGAATCATAAAAAGTAAAAATGTGAGTAATCCCACAGCAATCAGCATTCCTCCATTTTCTGAAAAATATTGCTCAAAATAGTAGGTATCACCGCCAAGATTGGATCCGAAAAGCTGGGAAAAAAGCTCTTTATATCCGAAAACCACCACAGTTACCATGAGAATTAACAATAAACCATTAATCAAAAGATAACTTTTGAAATAGTTTTTCCCATATAACTTGAAAAAATTGAAACTGTCACTTATAAAAGTTCCAAAATCTCTTTTTTTATAAAACTGTATCATTGATTTGGTTATTAATTTTTTTATTGACAATTGATGGATATACAAAATAGTAAAACCCAATAATTGCAAGTGAACTGAAAATAATGACTATGTTTAAAGCCAAAGGCATTTTCAAAGCATGTCTTGTCACATATCCTTCAATAATTCCTGCACAAATAGTGAATGGAATGGTACTCAAAAATATTTTAAATGAATCTTTAAATCCCCTTTTAAAAGAATTAAACCTTGAAAAAGTTCCGGGAAACAAAATAGAAGCGCCCAAAATCAATCCACACATAGCTTCTACCACCATAGCAAAAATTTCAAAGACTCCATGGAGCCATATTCCCCGTGCACTCTCTTTCAGTGCTCCATACTCGTAGAAAAAATACTGAAAAGAACCCAGCATGACACTGTTGGAAAGAAGGGCAAACAAGGTTCCCACTCCTCCTGCAATACCATACATGTATAATTTGGCACCTACCTGGATGTTATTAAAGATAATTCCTATAGTACTTCCCCATGTAGACCCGCTTTGATAGATTCCTACAGCATTATTGTTTTTTATATTTTCAATAGTTTCATTTACATAGCTTTCTCCAAGAATAATATTTGCGAAATCTTTATCATAGATAGCAGAAAGCACGCCTATCGAAGTAAACAGAATAAAAAAAAGAAAAGCATACATCAGGTATCTTCTATACTGATAAACCAATAATGGAACTTCTGTCCGGAAAAAGTAAATCAACCGGTTCTCTTCTACTCTTTTTGTTTTATAAATTTTCTGAAAAATCTGAGAAGACAAGTGGTTTAAATAAACGGTTGTATTGCTTTTGGGATAGTACGTCTGTGCAAAAGACAGGTCATTGATCAAATTAATATACAATGAAGACAGGTCATCAGGATTTTTTTTAATTTTTCCTTGAATAACCTGTTCTATTCCCAACCATTTTTCTTTATTTTGTTTAATGAAATAAACTTCTCTCATAATTGTAAAGGCTAAAATAATAAAAATTATGTCTCAAATTGCGATAAATACTTCACAAAATGTAAATATTAACTTCAATACGGCCAGTGTAGGAGAAAGAATGCTTGCATTTATTATTGACCTTTTGATAAGGGTTGCTTTTGTTGTTATCGTATTTTATACTTTTTTTAATATTTTGGATTTGGGATACTTATTGAGCGGCCTCGATCAATGGTCTGTAATGGCCGTTTATATTGTGCTTACATTTCCAACTTACATTTATCCTGTTGTGTTTGAGAGTTTAACGGAAGGTCAAACTCCGGGTAAAAAACTGATGAAAATAAGAGTGGTAAAAATTGATGGTTATCAGGCCAGCTTTGGAGATTATATGATCCGGTGGATTTTCAGGCTCGTTGATGTATCTTTTGCAGGAGTAGTAGGTTTGGTTTCCATGATTATCACTAAAAACAATCAGCGCCTGGGAGATATCGCTTCCGGAACAGCAGTGATTTCTTTAAAAAACAATATTAATATCTCTCATACTATTCTCGAAAATATTCACGAGGATTACATTCCTTCTTTTCCTCAGGTTATTGCATTAAGTGATAACGATATGAGAATTATTAAAGACAATTATACCAAGGCATTGAAAATAGATGACCGTCAGATCATCACTAAGCTTTCCAATAAAATCAAAAGTATTTTAAAACTGGAAATAGATGCTACCCAAATGACGGAAAGACAATTTATTAATGTAATTATTAAAGATTACAACTACTACACCGGGAAAGATACTTAACAATACGGCAATCATTAATTTGCATCTTAAGGGAATGATCAATTTGGAAATATCCTGTAAAAATTCAGGACAGAGATTATTTTACGATTACCCATTACTTATCATCCATTACCCATACTACCCAGTGGTGCAATTTTTGTATCTTTAGTCATAAAGCCTTACATCATGAATTTTGAAAACAATAAATCCGGAAACGGCGGAGTGCTTACTTTAAACAATGAAATAAAGGAAGTAGGAAGACTTACGTATACCATTTTCCCTGAAGATCATAAACTGATTATTTCTTTCGTATTGGTTCACCCTGAATTTGAAGGAAGAGGAATGGGGAAATATCTGGTAGAAGAAGCCATCAAGTTTGCCAGAGAAAATAGCTGGCAAGTATACCCCCACTGTTCGTATGCAAGATCAGTAATGATGAGAATGAATGATGTAGATGATATTCTATTAAAGAATTAAAACATCATTCAGCAGAATATCCTCAATATCGTTTGGGTAGTGTACTTCTAAATGATGATCAGAAGCTACCCATTCCATAATTTCCTGTAGGTTTAAAACTTTAGAATTAGGAATTCCCATTTTATCTAAAGCACAGGCATTACATTCCTGCTCATATTGATTGTGAATAGGGATTACGAATAGTTTTTTATCCATAAAAAGGGCTTCAGCCGGAGTTTCAAAGCCTGCATTGCATAGAATTCCCTCGCAGCCTTCAAAATATTTCAGATACTGGCTTTCGTCTATTGGAAATACTTCAACGTTTTTTACTTTAACCTGTACCTTGCTGTATTTTGAGAACACCTTCCACTCTACAGGAATTTTTCTGAGAATTTTAATAATATTTTCATCCGCAAAACTGGGAAGATAAACCAAATAATATCCCTGTTTGTAAGGATTCAGGTTTCTGATTTTCTTTCTGATAACCGGTTTCTTGATTTGAGGGTGATAGTTTTCAAAATGAAAACCTATCTTTCTTTCACTGGGAACATAATACTTCAGGATCATTTCTCCCAGAAAATCTTTCTTTTCAGGCTTTGGGGTTTCCGCAAAACTCATTGATGCCTGATGACTCAGCTCTATCATGGGCAACTTCTTTAATTTGGAAGCCCATCCCGTTAGAGGTTCATAATCATTGATGATTAAATCATATTTAGAAAGCTCCAGCTCTTTTATTGTTTTGACTGCCTCCAGAAATTTATTCTCGGTAAACGTTTTGCGATAGGATAAACCACCTGTTTTGTTATAAAGCAGAGAAATACCTTTGTATTGGAAGTTGATGTCAAAATCAGCCTTTAATTGCGATTGATGACCACTGATAAGTGTGTCTACCGAAGCATATTTTTTAAGAATAGGAATTATTTCCTGTGCCCTGGCCACATGACCATTTCCGGTTCCTTGAAATGCATACAAAACTTTCATTTAGGTGAAATTGGTTACGATTTTTAAAAGGTCAGAGTTATCCATCTCCTGAATTTCTTCAGCTTCATCATCTTTCAGCAGATGTTTATGCTCGTCGTAGTAAAAGATACTCCATTTTTTCTGATTATATTCCAATGCAGATAAATTTTCTATCCAATCACCGGAATTCAGATAGGTACAGGATCCTTTTTTAGTAACAACTTCACGAATCTGAGGCTGATGAATATGACCACAGACCACATAGTCGTAATGATTATCTATAGCCAGTTCAGAAGCGGTAAGCTCGAAATCTCCGATATACTTTATCGCTTTTTTCACATTATTTTTGATTTTTTTTGAAAATGAATATTTTTCTTTACCCATTTTTTCTAAAAACCAATTGACAACGTTATTGATGATAATTAAAAGATCGTATCCTTTTCCTCCAAGCTTGGCAATCCATTTGGAATGTTGGACTGATGCATCGAAAACATCACCATGAAAGATCCAGGTTTTTTTTTGGTCAATTTCAAGGCAGATTTTATTGCAGACCTTAAGTTTTCCTAATTCAAAATCAGTAAACTTGCGGAACATTTCATCATGATTGCCTGTAATATAATAGACATCTGTGTCTTTGGTAGCAAATGAAAGGATTTTTCTGATCACTTTCAAATGAGGTTTAGGGAAGTAAGACTTTTTGAATTGCCAGATATCAATGATATCACCATTCAAAACTAGCGTTTCGGGTTGGATAGAATTGAGATATCTCAACAATTCCTTAGCCTTACATCCATAAGTTCCCAAATGAACATCCGATATAACTACTAATTCAACGTTTCTTTTCATAGTTTTATACAAAGAAACTAATTGAAAGTTAACTGTATATGAATGCTATATTATTTTTTATAAAGAGTTCATCAGCTCTTCGGTCATTTCCATATTATGGTAAATGTTCTGCACATCATCATCCTCTTCGAAACGGTCAAGCATCTTCATATTAGCTTTGAACTGCTCTTCGTTTACTTCTTTTGTATTGTTTGGAATTCTCTGAAGTTCTGCACTTTTAGCTTCAATTCCAAGTTCATCTAACTTGTGAGATAAAGAACCGAAATCTTCAAACGCTGTTGTAATCATTACTTCATCTTCATCTTTTTCTACATCTTCAGCTCCCCCATCGATCATTTCCATTTCGAAATCATCCCAGTCCATTTTCACTTGAGCCAGATCAAGGGTAAAGATTCCTTTTCTGTCGAAAATGAAAGCTAATTCACCATTCTTCCCAAGGTTTCCGTCAAACTTATTGAAAATAGCTCTTACATTCGCTACCGTTCTGGTTGTATTATTTGTAGTACATTCTACAAAGAAAGCAACTCCTCCTTGTCCGTAACCTTCGTAAGTGATCTCCTCGTAGTTTTCAGCATCAGCCCCACTTGCTTTTTTAATAGCTCTCTCTACATTATCTTTAGGCATATTAGCCCCTTTAGCATTCTGGATGCATCTTCTTAAGGCCGGATTAGCCTCAGGGTCTGTTCCACCTGCTTTTACAGCCAGTGCAATATCTTTACCTATTTTGGAGAATGTTTTGGCCATCTTATCCCATCTGGCCATTTTAGAAGCTTTTCTATATTCAAATGCTCTTCCCATTTTAATTTTAAATTTTCAACAAAATTAACTAAAAGTCAACAAAAAAAAAATACCTCCAATCAAATTGGAGGTATTCATTATTTAGAAAAATTAATTATTTTTTCTTTTTAGCTGGAGCTTTTTTCTTAGCTGGAGCTTTTTTAGCTTTTTTCACTACAGCTTTCTTCTCTACAACTTCTAGGTCAGACTTCTTAAGAGCGTCCCAAGCAGCACCATTTACTGCTTCAACAACTACTTTTCTGTCAACCATTCTTTCATCATCTGAAGCTTTAGCAGAAACTTTAGCATCTCTAGAACCAACACCAGTAGATTTCAACTGATTAGCGTTAACTCCTCTAGATTCAAGAGCACCCACTACAGAAGCAGCTCTTTCTCTTGAAAGTTTCAAGTTGTAAGCAGCAGCACCTTTAGCATCTGTGTGACCAGTTACTAAGAAAGTACCGTTAGAAGATTGCTTAATGATCTTAGCAGCGTCATCTAATTTACCATTAGATTCTGGTCTGATAGTAGCCTTGTTAAAGTTGAACAAGATTCCTTTAAGAGCACCAGTAGCTTCATCACTGATTACTTTTTCTGGCTTAGGACATCCGTTGTATTCTGGAAGACCTGGAACAGTAGGACAAGCATCATCTTTATCTAAGATACCGTCACCGTCTGTATCTGGCCAAGGACAACCGTTGTTTTCAGCAGGACCTGCTACAGTAGGACAAGCGTCATCTTTGTCGATTACACCGTCACCGTCTGTATCTGGCCAAGGACAACCATTGTTTTCAACTGGACCAGCAACATCTGGACATTGATCGTCTTTATCTGGAACTCCGTCACCGTCAGTATCAGGACATCCCTGGAATTCTGGTAAACCTGGAGTATCTGGACAAAGATCGTCTTTATCTAAGATACCATCCTTATCTCTATCTCTGTTTCCGAATCTAAATAAGATAGATGCAGAAGCTTGCCAGAAGTTAGCAACAGTAGATTTATCACCTGGAGTTGATACATAATCACCTTGAATACCAAGACCGAAGTTCTTAGTTACCCAGAAGTTAGCACCAGCACCTGTAGCTACAGCAAAGTGGTTAGCTTTACCATTCTCGTTTCCATCTTTTCCGTTTGTAACAGTTTCGATTGGGTTACCGTTATCATCTACGCTTACTCTTGGGAAAGAAAGTGCAGTATAATCATGTCTAAGGTAGTTAGCACCAACTCTTAAATATGGATCAAACCAAGATTCTTCGTTCCATAAAAGACCTGCAGCGTGAGCCTGGAAACCAAGACCTGTCATCAAGAAAAATTCTTTCCCCATGTTGAATCTTTTGTTTTCAACATTTCCAACAGAAGTTTGCCAGTCAATCACTAAACCTTTTCCAACGTTTCTAGCAACTGTTAACTTAGATAATGGAGGTGTAATAGAGAAATTGTTCATATTGAACATACTCTTTGTCAAATTTTTAGCAGAGAACGTATTACCGAAGCCACTTCTTGCTGCTACATGGTTTTCTGCATGAGCACCAACTCCGATTAACCACGGATTGTTGGTCGTCTGCGCGAAAACAGTAGAGGCTACAGTAAGCGCCAATGCTGAAATTCCTAATTTTAGATTTTTCATAGAATTAAATGATTAAATAATTGATAATGCAAAATAAATATAATTTTTCTTTATATACAAAGTTTTTCAAATGATTTTTAACTTTTCTTTAATATTCTGTCCAGGTTCCGTTTATTTTCTCTATCTTTTATGGACTCTCTTTTATCAAAGAGTTTTTTCCCTCTACCCAACGCAATAAGCACCTTTGCTTTCCCCCTGTCAGTGATATATAATTTTAATGGAATAATTGTATTCCCTGCATCTTTTAACTTTTTTTCAAGTTTTTGCAATTCTTTTTTGTGCAAGAGCAATTTCCGTTCCCTTTTTGTTTTGTGGTTGTAAAAAGTTCCCAATTTATACTCATCAATCATCATATTAATGATGTATAACTCCCCATCAATAAACTGACAGAAGGATTCTGTTATGGATGCTTTTGAAGAACGTAAAGATTTTATTTCTGTACCCGTCAAAACCATTCCCGCTTCATATTCTTCGAGAATTTCATATTCAAAACGGGCTCTTCTATTTAATATGCTAACTGTTTTTTCAATCTTCATCATTTTAAAATTTCGTTAATGAAATATAGAAAAAATACGATACATTTAAAAACTTGACTATTATATTATTACAAAATACCCAAATTCTTTTCGTAATTTTGCGCCAAATTTACAAAACTATATGTTAACAGTATCTAACTTATCTTTACAATTCGGGAAAAGAGTTCTTTTTGACGAGGTAAATATTATGTTTACCAAAGGAAACTGCTACGGGATCATCGGAGCAAACGGTGCAGGAAAGTCTACATTCCTTAAAATATTAACAGGAAAGCAAGATCCAACAACAGGACATGTATCTCTGGAGCCGGGAAAAAGAATGTCAGTTTTAGAGCAGGATCACTTTGCTTATGATCAGTATACTGTTCTGGAAGCTGTTTTGAGAGGAAACAAAAAATTATTTGAGATAAAGGAGGAAATGGATGCGTTATACGCAAAAGAAGATTTCTCCGATGAAGACGGAATTAAGGCCGGGGAACTGGGCGTAATTTATGACGAAATGGGTGGATGGACTGCTGAATCTGATGCACAGACCATGCTTTCCAATGTAGGTGTTAAAGATGATATGCACTGGCAAATGATGAGTGAACTTGAGAACAAAGACAAAGTAAAGGTTCTTTTGGCTCAGGCTCTTTTTGGTAACCCAGATGTATTGATTCTGGATGAACCTACGAATGACCTTGATATTGATACCATTTCATGGTTAGAAGATTTCCTTGCTGATTACGAAAATACAGTAATTGTGGTTTCTCACGACCGTCACTTCCTGGATACGGTTTGTACGCACATTGGAGATTTAGATTATGCTAAACTTAACCTTTATACAGGTAACTACTCTTTCTGGTATCAGGCATCTCAGCTAGCTACAAGACAAAGAGCTCAGGCTAATAAAAAAGCGGAAGAGAAGAAAAAGGAACTTCAGGATTTCATTGCCCGATTCAGTTCAAACGTTGCTAAAGCTAAACAAGCTACAGCAAGAAAGAAAATGATCGATAAATTAAATATTGATGATATTAAGCCATCTTCAAGAAGATATCCTGCTATCATTTTCGAAATGGAAAGAGAAGCCGGAGATCAGATTTTAGATGTAAAAGGTCTTGAAAAAACAAAAGACGGCGAATTATTATTCTCCAATATTGACTTAAACCTTAAGAAAGGTGATAAAGTAGCGGTACTTTCAAAAAACTCTTTAGCAATAACTGAATTTTTTGAAATTTTAGCTGGTAATACTGAAGCTGATAAAGGAGCTGTGGCTTGGGGAGTTACTACCACTCAGTCTCACATGCCTTTAGACAACACCAATTTCTTCCAGGAAGATCTTAGTTTAGTTGACTGGTTAAGACAATTCACAAAGAATGATGAAGAGCGTCATGAAGAGTTCGTAAGAGGATTCTTAGGAAGAATGCTTTTCTCAGGTGATGAAGCGTTGAAATCTTGTAAGGTACTTTCAGGAGGGGAAAAAATGAGATGTATGTTCAGCAGAATGATGCTTCAGAAAGCAAATATTCTTTTATTGGATGAACCTACAAACCACTTAGACCTTGAAAGTATTACCACATTAAACAACTCTTTATCCAACTTTAAGGGAAATATCATGTTGTCTTCTCATGACCACGAGATGCTTTCAACAGTCTGTAACAGAATCATTGAGTTGACTCCTAAAGGAATTATCGACAGAGAAATGACTTATGACGAGTATCTTGGTGATAAAAAAGTAAAAGAATTAAGAGAACAGATGTATTCTTAATCTGAAAAAACACTCGTGTTGATATAAAAATACCTCAAAGAATTACTTTGAGGTATTTTTTTTAACAATAAATAAAATAATTATTTCGTCAGTTTTGTCGTTGGAATGGAAACCGTTCCCGGATCTTTCCATAATCCGTCTTTTTCTGCTTTTTTCTTAATAGCCTGTGCTCTTTTTTCGCTATCAGGATGAGAGTTGAACATTTTTTCAAAACCGGTTTGTGTACTTCCCTGTGAAAGCAATGCTAGCTTCTTAAAAGCTGTATACGCTCCTACAACATCATATTTATTGGTCTTCATGAAGTCATATGAATAGGTATCGGCTTCAGATTCTTGTTTCTTACTGTGAGAAGCATCTAAAAATGCATTAGCCATTTTTCCAACCTGACTATCATTAAGAGTAGCAACTTGTGAAGATGCTGAAGACGCGGCATCCAATGCAGCTGCTTTCAGATAGGCAGATTTCATAGCATCTTTTGTATCCTGGTTTTTCACGTGACCGATTTCATGACCGATTACAGCTAATAATTCATTATCTGACATGATATCCATTAATGAAGAAAACACACGTACACTTCCGTCTGCACAAGCAAAAGCATTGATATCTTTCACTTTATACACCTTATAATTCAGATTCAGACCATCCTGAGATTTGTGCTTTCCAAATAATTTATTCAATCTTACAGTATATGGATCTTTCGGTCCTGCTACTTGATTATTTTTATCCATCCAATCTACAGATTCTTTGGATAATTTGATTGCATCTTCGTTGGTAAACGATAGAGCTTTTGCACCATTAGAAACTATTCCGGCTGCTTTTCCCAAGTTAATTTTCTGGGCATTGACAGAATACGCTGTTCCTAAAAACATTAAACATAAAGTAATTTTTTTCATAACTATTCAAAATTTGGACAGCAAATGTAGCCAATTTTTAACAACATTAATGTAAAAACTTCACTTCCCATCATTTCAGAATGCTATTTTTTTTCCTTATTTTTGTGAAATGAGTCAAAAATGGATTTATAAACCCGAACCCGATGAGGAAGTTGTGGACGGACTAAGTTCGTCACTTGGTTTTGGTACTTTTGAATCTAAGCTTCTTGTTCTAAGAGGAATTGACAATTATCAAAAGGCCAGAGAATTTTTCAAACCGAACCTTAACGATATACACAATCCTTTTTTAATGGCAGATATGCAAAAAGCTGTAGAGCGTATTGCAACCGCTATTGAGAATGGAGAAAAGATATTGGTATATGGAGACTACGATGTAGATGGAACTACAGCAGTAGCTCTGATGTATCTTTACCTCAGCAAAATTGTAGAGAAAAAATACCTGGATTATTATATTCCGGACAGAAATTCTGAAGGATATGGAATTTCTACGGAGGGAATAGACTTTGCCAAAGAGAATGGATTTTCATTGATTATTGCATTAGACTGCGGGATCAAGGCTATTGATATGATACAATATGCCAAAGATCTTGGTATTGATTTTATCATTTGTGACCATCACCTTCCCGGTGAAGAAATTCCCAATGCTGTAGCTGTTCTGGATCCTAAGAGAAATGACTGCAGGTATCCGTTCAAAGAACTTTCAGGATGTGGTGTAGGATTTAAGCTTTGCCAGGGGCTTAACACCATTTATAAACTTCCGGAAGCAGAATTATTTGAACTTACTGACCTTCTTGCTATTTCTATTGCTGCCGACATAGTATCTATGACGGGAGAAAACAGAGTACTGGCTAAAATGGGACTAAAAATTCTCAGAAAAACCAGAAATTTAGGGTTAAGATTACTCATTCCTGAAGATAAACTTTCTCATTTTGAGATTTCAAATATTGTTTTTGAAATTGCTCCTAAAATTAATGCTGCAGGGAGAATATCCCATGGTAAAGCTGCAGTAGAGCTTATGGTTTCTGATAATCTGAAGCACGCCAATCAAATTGTCAGTGATATTATGGATCTGAACGATGAAAGGCGTGAACTGGATATGAACTCTACTCTTTCTGCTTTGAATCAAATTATTGAATCTCAGCAAGAAACTAAACATACTACCATTGTTTACCATCCTGAATGGAATAAGGGAGTCATTGGTATTGTAGCTTCAAGGCTTATTGAAACCTACTATAAACCGACTTTGGTATTTACAAACGGAAACAATGGAGAAATGGTAGCTTCAGCAAGATCTGTTTCGGATTTTGATGTCCACGAAGCTCTTGATATGTGTTCTGAATATTTTCTGAAATTTGGTGGCCATCATGCGGCAGCCGGACTTTCTATGGAAAAAGATAAATTTGATGCTTTCAAGGAAAAATTTGAAAGAATTGTTTCCGAAAAGATACAGGAGCATCAAAAAGAGCCTTCCATTAGTATTGATTGTGAGATTAACATTAATGAAATCAACAGAGAGTTTATCAATTTCCACCGGAAACTGGCTCCTTTTGGACCTCATAATATGAAACCTATTTTCACCCTGACCAATCAGAAACTTGCCGGATATGTAAAGACTATGGGAAAAGATAACAATCACCTTAAGTTTTATATCAAGCAAGAGACCACAGGCCGAAATATTGAATGTGTAGGCTTCAAGTTGGGACCTTTTGCAGAAGATTTTAAGCATAAAAATTTTGACCTTGCCTTCACGTTGGAAGAAAACCACTGGAAAGGCAATGTGACCCATTACCTGAATATAAAAGATGTAAAGTTTAGAGACTAATAAGTTGCAGGGATTAGATGATCAGGGAACAGAAACCAAAATAGAATAATTTCCTGCAAAGCCTAAAAGAGTCTAAATATTATATTGATAATTCTATTACTATAACCTATTATCTGCGACCTGTTACTTTAAAAAATGAAAAAAATCGGTTTATTTTTCGGATCTTTTAATCCCATACATATCGGACATCTTATTCTGGCCAATTACATTTTGGAAAATTCTGATATGGATGAATTATGGTTTGTGGTAAGCCCCCAAAACCCTTTTAAAGACAAAAAATCTCTGCTGAACGATCATAACAGACTGGATATGGTACAGCTTGCGGTAAAAAACTACCCCAATATGAGAGCCTCTAATGTTGAGTTTTCTCTTCCCAAACCAAGCTATACCATTGATACCCTTACCTATCTTCATGAAAAGTATCCGGAGTATTCTTTCAGCCTTATTATGGGAGAGGATAATCTGGATAACCTTCACAAGTGGAAAAACTCTGATATCCTTATTAAAAACCATCATATTATTGTTTATCCAAGAGTTTTTGAAGGTGAAAAGAAAGATTCTGAGTATCTGCAACATGAAAATATTTCACTGATCAAAGCTCCGGTAATAGAACTTTCGGCGACAGAAATCCGAAATATGCTCAAAGACGGAAAAAATGTGAGACCTATGCTGCCTCCTGAAGTTTTTGAATATTTGGACGGAAGCAGTTTTTATAAGTAATTTTGCAATTCAGGAAATAGGTTTTAGGAATTAGAGCTCAGGCTTTCATCCATTACTTATCATTCATCACTCATATCTTAAGACATGGAATTTCTCGAAAAAATTTTCTCAAAATATCCTCAGGAAAAAGTAATCAGATGGTTTAAGCAGATCTGTCTGGCTGAAGCTATTTCATGGTTTTTTCTATTCACAGCAATGACTTGGATACGCATTGATCCCGAAGGTGTATTTCCAATTGTGTACATCAGTACTATCGGCAGTATTCACGGATTTTTCTTTACACTGTACCTGATATTTTTACCTGCCATAAGAAAAATATATGAATGGGATGATGAAGACAGCGTCTTCTCATTAATTGCCGCATTTTTTCCTTTTGCCACGATTTGGATAGACAAAAAGCTGGCCCGTTTCGACAGAGAATAAATTTATTTTTCATAAAATTTTACATTTTCCTGTAACAAAATCATTGTTATGGTTGTCTTATCATGTAGAAAGGCGAAGCAACAAAAAAAATAATTTAAATTTTATCAACTGACAATCAATTGTTTACAATTATTTAATATTATTTTTAAGTACTTTGTATTGCATGATACTGTTTTTATTATATATCTTTGCAATGTTAAATAATAACCCATACAAGCTATTACCAATTAAAAAATAATGATCATGAAAACTCAAATTCTAATTGCAGCCCTATTTTTCAGCGGATTCATTAGTGCCCAGCAATCTAAGGATAGCCTGAAAGTAAAGAATATTGAAGCGGTCAATATCAAGAAGCAGGTTTTCAAAAAACAGGGAGACCGTCTTGTTTACGATGTAGCATCTTCCCCAATTGCTAAAGGAACCAATACTTTCAATCTTTTGAAGCAAACTCCAATGATTTCCAGTATAGACGGAAAAACACTGAAGATCTTAGGAAAGTCTGATGCGATTATTTATATCAACAACAAAAAATCAAATATGGATTCCGAGGCATTGATTGAAATGCTGAAGTCTACTCCATCAGAAGATATTCAGAAAATTGAGGTGATTACTGTTCCGGGAAGTGAATTCCAGGTAGAATCTAAGGAAGGAGTGATCAATATTGTCATGAAAAAGAATAAAAATAATGGCTACAACGGAACCATGAAGATGAATAATGAACAAGGGTATTACAATAATCCATCAGCCGGTGCCTCTTTTAATTTCAGACAGGGCAAGTGGTCCGGAAACTCAAATTTCAGAATGGGAAGCTGGACAGAGAGACAAAAATATACCTTGTCTAACGGTGATCCTAGTTTTAGAAATGAGTCTTTCGGATACAATGATGATCCCAACAAAAACTTCGGCGGAGGATTCAATGTTGATTATGAGATCAATAAGAAACAAAGCATCGGGTTCTCTTACAATATGAGATATAATAAAAGTTTCCATTCTATTCTGGATATAACCAATTGGCAGGACGGGGCTTTAACCAACAGAACTGTAAATAATGAGGATGCGCAGACCAGAAATCATACGTTTAATTTAAATTATGAAATAAAGACAGACTCTCTGGGCAGTAAGCTTACTTCTAATGTATCTTATCTTTGGTTCAACAGAGACAAAGCTAGCTTTAATGAAAGCTTCCCATTAGACAGTGATCCTGATAACAAATATTCAGCCCTGTATCAGTCTGTACCGCAAATCATCAACAACTATGCAGCCAATATAGATTATCTGAAAAAAACATCTAAAGGCGCAACCTGGTTGATGGGAATCAGCTACAATCACACAAATACGGATAATGATACCAGACAGGAAAGACTAAAAAATGATGATTTTGTAGTAGATCCCAAACAGACCAATCATTTCATTTATAAAGAGAATATTTTAGGAATTTATTTAAACTATGAAAGAAAGCTGACTGAAAAGTTATCCGGAAAAGTGGGAGCCCGTTACGAAATGACCAGAAGTACAGGAGATATCCTTGACAAAACAGGATTTGAAAGAAATTATAATAACCTGTTGCCTTATCTGAATTTAAATTATGCTATCAATTCGGACCATAATCTAAGCTATACTTTTTCCAGCAGAATCCGAAGACCGAGATTCTGGGAACTGAACCCTTCCAGAACATATTTCACTCCTACAAATTATACCCAGAACAATCCATTTATATTGGCTTCAAAGTTCTATAACCAGGAACTGAATTATATGTATAAGAATGCCTACTATGCTAATTTGAGTTTTAATATGGTAGAAGATGCTTCTGCTTCTGATCTGCTTCCGTTGCAGGGAACGGTCACCGCTCCTAAAAAAGATGAAAATGGTAACATCATATATGACAATAATGGTAATAAGATCATGGAAACCACAAAATTCCTGAGATATATAAGAACCAATTATGGAAGCAACAGGGAGCTTAGCTTAACCCTTGGTATGAACAAATCATGGTTCAAAGACATATGGACGACCAATTATTCTGTCAACTTAGGCTATGTTACTTATAAAGGTGCAGTACTGGAAGATCCTACATCGGCACCGACTCCTGAAGAAACAGAAGTCCTTGAACCTTACATTATTGATGTTAAAAACTACAATATGTCTGCTACCCTTAATAATACGGTTCGCCTTTCTTCCAAAAAAGACTGGTTCTTAGGTGTCAATTACTTTTTCGCAAGTAAAGTGGCAATGGAAGGTGGTGTGATTGGGGCAAGACAAAGTTTCGATATCAGTCTGAAGAAAATTATTGGTGACTGGACTGTTATAGCGGAAGTCAATGACCTTTTTAACCAAAGTTTTTATAGAGTTAACGGAATACAACCTAACGGAACATATAATAATATAACCAACTTCAACTATCCAAGACTACTGAGTATCGGGGTTACCTACAATTTCGGGAATCAGAAACTGAAAAAAGCAAGGGAAATGAAATCAGCGAACGATGCTGTAAAATCAAGAACATAAGCTTTTAACACGACCATACATCACTCACTCTTAAAGAAAACAAACATGAAACGCACTCTCTTATCCATCGCACTTATATTCGGAACTTTTGCCTTTGCTCAGGAAAAGAAAACCGACACGACAAAGACAAAAAGCATTGAAGGGGTTACCATAACAAAACAGGTTTTTAAAAAGCAAAGTGACCGTTTTGTATATGATGTTGCAGCTTCTCCTGTTGCTAAGGGAAATACTACTTTTGATCTGTTGAAGCAGACTCCGCTGTTGTCTTCTACAGATGATAAGACACTGAAGATAGCCGGTAAAAACAATGCGCTCATCTACATCAACGGTAGAAAAACCAATATGGATTCTGAATCATTGGTCCAGTTTCTTAAAAACACTCCTGCCGAGAATATTCAGAAAATAGAGGTTATTACGGTTCCGGGAAGTGAGTATCAGGTAGAATCTTCAGATGGGATCATTAATATTGTTTTAAAGAAAAAGATGAGCGATGGTCTCAGCGGGAATATGAGATTTTCAAATACCCAAAGTAAATATAATGCAAGCCAGACCAGCTTTTCTGCCAATTACAGAAAGAATAAACTGGGCATCAGCGCCAACCTCAACGGTGGGGAAAATATCCAGGCTCAGACTTATACCTTAAGAAACGGAACTGTTGACACTTCCAATGAGTCTACCGGAAATATCGATGATCCAAACAAAAACATAGGTGGTTATCTCAATATTGATTACCAGCTAACGGACAACAGTAATCTTGCTCTTTCATGGAATACCTGGGCCAATAAAAGCTATAACTCCACAGTAAGCTTGTTCAACACCATAACCAATGGAGGAAAAACAAAATATACCTGGTCAAAAAACAAAGAAGATGCGAGATCATACAACAACTCTTTAAATTTAAATTACGAGTTAAAAACCGATTCTCTGGGCAGTAAATTAAATGTAAATGCTGCTTACCTGAATTATAAAAGATTTCAGTTTACGGACAACAGAACCTATGCCTCTAGTATCAACGGAGAGATAGGAGATAAAACTACACAGGTATTTCAGGATCTCCCTCAGATCATTAATAATTTCTCCGGAATGGTAGATTATATCCAGAAGTTTAAAAACGATCTTACTATTTCAGTAGGGGGAAATTATAATAAAACCAAAACAGACAACGATTCTAAAAGCGATACTTACTTTTTTGATCCCGTAGGTTCAAAATCAGCGCCTAATCATTTTATTTATGATGAAAACATATATGGTGTTTATATTACTGCAGAAAAAAAATTCTCGGATAAGTTCTCAGGAAAAATAGGAACCCGATATGAAATCACCAATAGCCTGGGAACTTCAGATAATGCACCTACAGAAGATCTTAAAAGGATAAAAAGAAATTATAACAATATACTTCCCTATCTAAGTTTTAATTATGCTATTAATGACAAAAACAACCTCTCCTATTCCTTTTCAAGCAGAATGAGAAGACCGAGCTTCTGGGAAATAAATCCGGTAAGAAATATCCTGACAGATGATAATTACACGCAAAACAACCCTTTTGTAAAGGCATCTTCAACATATAATCAGGAACTGACCTATATGTATAAAAATTCCTACTTCCTGATTCTTAGTCATTCATTTTTTAAAGATGCGATCACCCAGGTTCCATTACAGGGATATCCTGAATCACCTAATGGAAATCTTGGAGAAAACCCTGTATTAAGATATATCAGAACCAATTTTGGGGATAAACAGGAAATGTCTGCCATGGTAGGAATTCAGAAGTCATTTTTCAAACAATATTTGACGACCAACTTCAATATTGGAGTTCAGCATAATATTAACAACGGAAGTCTAGATACTGACCCTACAACCGGGGACCGATTCAAAAATAAGGAAGGAGACTATATCGTATATACCAATAAAACGAGCTCTACAAGTCTTTTGATTCAAACCAACAATACCATCCGTCTGGATAAAAAGAAAACCTGGTTTTTAGGTGTGAATTTCTTCTACGTAGATAAGCAGCAGATTGAACTTGGTATGTTAAAAAGTTTAATGAGCCTGGATCTCAGCATCAAGAAAACATGGAATGAATGGACGTTTGCAGTTAACGTAAATGATGTTTTAAGAACTAATATTGTTAAGATTGAAGACTTTCAGGCTAACGGAAATTACAACTACATTCATCAAAATCAATACCCTAGAAGCCTAACTGTAAGTCTTACCTATAACTTCGGAAATCAAAAAGTGAAAAAGGTAAGAGACATTGAAGGTGCTTCCGACTCTATAAAAAGCAGGACAAGATAAAAAATTATCTTTCTTCATATTCAACTCAATTATTTTGTATCATAACCCGTTGATTGATCAGCGGGTTTTTTATCTTTAGCATATGAGAAAAAAGGTAATTTTCATTGTGGCAAGTCTACATATATTATTTCTGCTCCTGAACTGCAAAGAAAAAAAGGTAAGTCTCGGTGGTGGTATCCATTTTGACAAAGAGGAAGATATCCATTATGGAAATGATCCTGAACAGATTATGGACCTCTATCTTCCGCATGAAAACCCTTCAAAGAAAAGAGCTGCTTTTATCATTATACATGGTGGAGGCTGGCGGAGCGGAGACAAATCTCAACTGACTTTCTTTACCCTTTCCATGATGCAGAAATTTCCTGATCATATTTTTGCCAATATCAATTACAGACCAGCTTCTACCACCCAATATGCTATTCCTAATCAAATGGAGGATATTAAAAATGCAGCCGGATTCCTAAAAAAGAAATTACACTATGCTCCTCAACTTATCCTTTTGGGAAACAGTGCCGGCGGACATTTATCCATGATGTACGCCTATCATTTTGATCCTTTAAAAAATGTAAAATCGGTTATCAACATCGTAGGGCCTACTGATCTTTCTGATGAAGGTTTTAAAACCTACGAAGAGTATTCATTTGTGGAAAAACATCTTATAGATCCTAAAATCCTTCCTGCAGGGATAGCTGTCAACATTTTTTCCAGCCCTGTACAATGGATTACCCCCAATATCCCTCCTACCCTTTCTTACTATGGAAAAACAGACCGTGTCATTCCTTTGAGCCAGAAAAGGATTTTAGATTCTGTTTTGAATAAAAATAATGTGATGAATGAATCTTATGAGTTCAATGGCGGGCATCTGGATTGGGACAAGGAACCTAACAGTATTTTTCTCATGGAGAAAATTGAGAAATTTTTAAAGCGTGTTAACTAGGAATATGGCTTACGGGAAATCCAGATGATTTAATTTTTCAGCTGTTATTTATTTTTCGGTGTTCTCCAGATAAAGCCATCCAGCAGATAATGGGTGAGCTGTGGTACTGCCAGCAACGGGATCAAAAATGGAAGAATAGTTTCTGATATTGTAAAGTTCAGGGAAAAGTGTTCTTTCCATACTAACGTTTCCCACAAAAACTCTTCAAAGAAAGCGAAAGCCAAAATTACTCCTACAAATAAAAAAATTCCTGTTACAGATTTAAAGATCAGCAATCTATTCAACTGCTCGTTATCTTTCTGTTTGATTTCACGGATATAGATCAATGCAATGTATGGGATTCCATGGGAGATAACATTTAGAAAAGTAAAAATAAGATCATCATTAAAATAAACGATCCCAAAATACCATGAAAGATAGGTTCCGGTAATAAGAGATATTTTAGGGATGTTCAGCTTTCTGTTTTTCACCACATCAAAAACAGTCTTTGAAATCCATATGATCAGTATAACAACATATAAAACAGTTATAAAGCCTGTATAATCCGGAAGTTTTTTAAAACCATCGAATTCATTACTGACAAACCAAGTGAAAGCACGTGGTGTTTTAAACCAAAACAGCATTGGATATATGGTGGCGGCATATACCGCAACCTCATCTATTCTTTTACTCCAATTATCAGGTTCAAAGCGGGCATAAATTCTCATAAAACCATACTGCTGGCGAATAAAGTGAAAAACAGCTACTAATGCTAACACCGACCAAAACGTCAGATTGCCAAACTGAAATAAAGCAATCCCCAACAACCAGCTTAGTATCGGAATCCCCCAATACAGCAGCTTCCTTTTTTGAACCTGGCCTTTTACCAGATATGTTTTGAATAAGGTGGAATAAACATGGGCAACATCCACAAAAACAATAAGGAAGAGCCAGGTATAGAAAGAATAGCTACTTTCCAGTTCCTGAATCTGCTTTTGAAAAAGAAAGATAATCAGCAGAATAAGGAATGGTGGGGATAAAATAAGCCACCAGTCTGTCTTTGCATTGTGTATCCAGGGCTGTTTCATGTGGATATTAATTTGTTTTTAATAGTCATTTACCATCTCAGTATTGTCATTTGTCCTGAAATTCTATCAGTCAAAAGTAATTTCAAATCATTTGCTCTGCAGTTCTTCTTCCTTGATAAAAAGCTTCTTCAAAAATAGATATTCCCGAAAGATCGGAATGGGCAAAGAAAACTTTAGCATCTATAGGTTCTTTCGCTGTTTGGGCAGCCTCACCAAAAATCTGATCGGGAACAGGGGCAATCATAGCATGTCCTATTTTATGAAACTGCATTTCCAGAATAAAGTCTTCTATCAGCGGATGGGCTTTCTTTAAATCTTCCAGTACAGAAGCTTTAAGCTCATCTTCTTTCATTCTGTACAGTTTCTTTCTGGCTTTTCTGCAGTCATTGGTAGAGAAGCTTTTGTAGTAGGTGATCACTTTTTCACCCATAATTTGATTAACATTCTGATGTTGATCATAAATATAACCCAGACCAGCTGATCCATAAATCACATTATCCCAGGCCAGTTCTTCATCCCCTCCAAATTCATTTCTCAATATAATCGTAGTAAGTAACCAGGGAACATAGTTAAATGATGATGCTTTTTTATGATTGAAAATTCTTTCATTTACAAATTGAGGGACTGTACATAAAACCTTTTCAGCAATGATCTTTTTAGTTTTCTTCTCCACATTATCAAAGCTCAGCACTTCAACGGTTTCACCTATTTTAATATCAAAAACTAAATTTTTCGGTAATAATTTTCCTTTGGTATAGTTGGAAAAATGCTGTACCAGCCTGGCATTTCCCTCCGGCCAGGTGAAGACCTGATCTTTATATCTTTTGCTCCAGTTATTTTTTCTGCCTGCAAAATAATGAATTCCCGCCCACGCAGAAACAAATTCAATCCCTAAGCCGTAGTCATCTTTGCATGAATAGTCCAGTAACCATACAAGTTCTTCCGACTGAAAATGATGTTCCTTCAACCAGTCTTTAAACAGCATTTTTTCCAGCCTTAACACCTCATCTTCCCTGCTTGAATCATGAACAGGAATGGCAAACCAATACTTTCCAAGAGCATCTTTCTTCAAACGGAATGCATCCATCATTTTGAAAAAACGGTCAAGTTCTTTCTGGGTATCTGCTGAAATTCCTTTTTGCGGGACAATATCATTCTGCCATGAGTTTTTGAAAAACAATCTCTCCTGCTGTGGAAAAGTCATCTGGTATTCATCAAGGACAGGCTCGCCATGCTCATCTGTGCCCAGATATATCTTACATTCCTCAAGGAAATCAATGATTTCAATATTTTCTTTGTTGGGCAAGGGTAGATAATGGGCTCCTAAAGGGAATTTGGAGAATCTATTCTGCCCGTTGGAAGAATTACCCCCTGCGTGATTTTCCATTTCTAAAACGAGATAATCGTTCTCATTATTCTGGCTGAAAAACCGGCAGGCTGAAAGTCCGGAGATTCCACCACCCACAATAAGGTATTTTGTGTGGATAACTTCGGAAAACTGTGGAAAATCTTTTGCCCATAATTTATGCCCCAAAATATGATTGGTCCCGGTAATACGAAGCAAAACCGCCTTTACCTTCTTACTACAATACTGCAGAAAAGGAAGCATTAAACTGCCCAGCAATACTGTTGTAAGAAATTCCTTCCTACTGAACCTTCCCCCACTCTTCATCGAAATAACGAACTAAAATCTGGTTATCCAGACGGTTAACTTCTACCTCTTTCACCTTCATATCCTTATTAAAGTAGGATAACTGTGAAAAATTATAGTCATAATATTTTAAATTGGGAAGCTTTCTGTAGATCCTGTTATGTACCGGTTCATAGGAAGCCATTGAAAATCCCCACTCTCCAAATGAAGGAACATAGGTATGGTAAGCAGCAGTGAAAGGGAATATCTGATTCATTGTTTTCTCTATACACCAGAAAGATTTGGGAGCAAAATACGGTGATGTTGTCTGCACTACAATTTTAGTCTCCGGTTTTGTCAGTCTTTCAAGTTCTTTATAAAACTGTAAGGAATAGAGTTTCCCCAGGCTATAATTAGATGGATCAGGAAAATCAATGATCACAACGTCAAACTTCTTTTTGCTGTCTTTTACCCATATGTAAGCATCTTTATTAATCACTTCTACCTTAGGATTGGATAAGGAGCTTTGATTGAGCCTGCGCATGGTTTCATTGGTTTTGAAGAAATGAGTCATCTCCCCATCAAGATCTACAAGACTAATTTTTTTTACTTCTTTATATTTCAGTATTTCACGGACTGCAAAGCCATCGCCTCCTCCCAGCACCAGGATGTTATCAATATTTTTCGCCATAGACATCGCAGGATGTACCAGTGCTTCATGATAGCGGTACTCATCTGTGGAAGAAAACTGTAAGTTATTATTTAAATATAACCGAAACTCGTGGTTATTTCTGGTTAAAACAATTCTCTGGTAAGGTGAGCTTTTGGTGTAGACCACATTTTCACCATATAACTTCTCTTCAGAATAGGATAAAATGGCATCTGAAAAAATGAAAAGCCCCACCAATAAAGCAAATGCTGCTATTGATTTTATCCTTAAAGAAATCGGTTTTGATAATTCTTTTTTAAGATAAAAGCATAAAAAAATAGCAATAGAAATATTAATCAGTCCAAAAAACAAAGGGGTTTTTACAATTCCCAACTTTGGAATTAAGACTAAAGGGAAAAGGATTGATGCCAGTAAAGCACCAATATAATCGAAGGCAAAAACGTTTGAAACTAAATCTTTGAATTTAACCCTGTCTTTTAAAATATTCATGAGCAGGGGAATTTCCACGCCCACTAAACATCCGGTAAAAAAGACAAAAAGATATAAAACACTTTCAAAGTGGGCTAATGTATTGAAGAGAACAAACAATACGACAGAGCTTATTCCACCAATGATTCCCACCAAAATTTCAATCTCAATGAATTTATCGATGAGATTTCCTTTTACAAATTTAGCAAGATAGGAACCTACCCCCATTGAAAACAGGTAGACTCCGATGATGAAAGAAAACTGCTTAACAGAATCTCCCAAAAGATAACTTGCCAAAGCCCCGGCAACCAATTCGTAAATCAGTCCGCAGGTAGCAATGACAAATACAGAAAACAGTAACAATAGTTCAAGAGAGATTCTCTTTTTATCCATGAATTGCGGCGCTTATAATCATTGAAATTCCGATGATAAATGCTCCGAATACAATCGCCAAAGCGATATTCTTATTTTGAGAGATCTCATGCCATGTTTTTTCAGGGGTCAGTTTTTCTATAATGAAATAACACACCAGTAAAATAGCGATTCCTAAAAATGAATAGAGAACCGAATTGAATATGGGTAATACGTTGAAGTTGTCCATAGTTTATAATTTATTTGTGATAGTATCTGTAAAATCCTCTTCCCGTAGAATGGGTTCTGGTAGTTCCGTCACGGTACGTTTCTGTTTTCTGGCAGTCACAGACCTGATTTCCCTGATAAGTAAGGTATACAAACCAACTCAGGAAAAGCCCTCCTACCAGGGAAAGGAGCCAATTTTCTCGTATATAGTTAAAAATATTTGTGATCATGCTTGATAAGGTGAGTTTGAACTATTTTTCCACTTATTAAAATTAAAATAATAATTTCCGACGCGCATGAGTATGTAAAGAATAATCATGACGATTAATATAAACGTAAAATTCCAGAATGAAACAGGAAGCCATGTGGCCTTGATCTGGATGGAAGAATTATCTGAAGATAAGCCGGCGGAAGACCTGATGGCTTCAGCATTAATTAAAGAATCCAGTTTTTGGGTTCCAAAAGATTCTCTCATCAGCTTAGCTGTTTCCGATGAATCTTTATCCAGTGTTTTTCCGTCTGTAAAAGTGGTTGACAGTCCTTTAAAATTGTCAGTAACCCCTATAGCTCCCATTCTATCACGAGAGATTGTCACCTTTGAATCCGGTGACTGGAAATTGGTTAAAACAGGGTAAGACCCTTCATTTTCTGCTGAAATCACAAAATGGTATTTCCCTGCTCCTACTCCACAAAGGTTGAATTCTTCAGACTGGCTTCCTTCAGACCAACTTTCACCATCTTCATAACCATGATACTGTTCTATATCTTTTGAAGTATATACAGCTTCATTGGTATTTTCATTGACCAGGCTCAGCTGAACATTGGCCCACGAGTTATCAACATTCGAGAAAACATTCACCTTTAGGGGGGCTGAACCACCTGAAAGTGTAAAGCTTTTACTGATGAGTTCTTTATCCCGAACATCTGAAAAATTGACCGTCTGCTCTATAACCGTCTCATTGGTTCTGGAAGTATACACATACAGCTGGAACAAGCATATTAAAAGTCCCGCTACGCAAAAGATATTGATTGCTTCCCTCATATTCACATAATAGGGCTGGACGATTCCAATACCTGAATAGTTCGGCATATGGGAAAGTCTGAAGGCTCTTTTAATGGTATGCTTTGAAATATGAGTTCCGTAAAAGTAGTTTGTTTGGCCTCCTGAATGCTCCTGGGAAATCATATGAGTTCCATTTACATATTCTTTGTAAGTGGCCAAGGTGAAATCAAGTTTATCTTCAAAAAAACCTGTTGCTGCATGAATACTGCATTGAGACGTTTCGTACCAGCGATAGTTTTTACCAAGATAAGTGGCCAGTTTAGCATTCTTACTCTTAAAGTCATTAGGATGCATGGAAGTAAGGAAGACCCAGTGGCCGTCACTTTCACTAAGGAAAGCATCGTCTCCCTTCTGATCTTTCAGGTAATATTCACGCCAAAAAATATTTGCTCCATATTTTCGGACGATAATGGCCACGACCGTATATTCTACATTTTCAATTTTTCCTTTTTGCCCAACGTCCAACACTACATTTTCTGTGGGAACATTCAGGTGTTTTGAAGATTTATTGGTCGTTAACTCAATGAGGTGAGAACAAGTTTGACAAACGTATTCTTTGACGGGAAACGTAAGGTCTAATTTATTTTCTGAATCACATGCAGGGCAGACATAATGCATTTTTATCTGTAAATTTTGTGTTTTTGAATGGTATTAGCTTTAAAATATTGAACTACCTCATCTGCAATCTGTTCTACCTTTGAAGTATTGTCCTGGGTATAGTTACAAAGAAAAACGTCAAAAGTAAGCTGTTTAAATTCAGGCCAGGTATGGATACAAAGATGAGACTCCTTGAGACATACAGCGGCTGTGAAGCTCTGATTGTCAAAAATGTGATTGGTAATTCCTACAATTTCCACATCTTTAGTGGCCAGGATACCTTCTGTAAATTCCAGAAAACCCTTGCTGTCTAATAACAAATCTTCTGACTCTGTTTCCAAAGTCAGAAGAATATGTAAACCTTTACTTGATAATGGTTTCAATTAATTTTTTTCGTAAATATATTATTTTTTTGGCAGAAATACTTCAGCAAGCATACATCTTGCACTTCCACCACCATTTACTTCAATAGTAGTAAGATCTGAATAGATAATTTCACAATATTTTTCAATGGCTGCTACCTGCTCAGGACTCAAAGACTGATAAGCTGTCTGGCTCATTACCAGGAACTTTTCTCCATCTTTATTTTGAACCTGAAGCATATTTCCTGCAAACTGCTGCATTTGTTCCTCAGAAATTTCTACAATCTCTTTTCCGGAATTTTTGATCGTTTCAATTACTTTTTCTCTTTCCAGCTCATCATCAATACAATCGAGACAGATTACCACAAACTTATCTGCCACACACATCATTACATTGGTGTGATAAATAGGAAGTCTTTCTGTACCTACTGTTTGATAAGAATGAAAAACAATCGGTGTGAAACCATATTTTGCACAGAAATCTCTGAATAGCTGTTCATCCAATCTTAGAGAAACAGATCCGTAAGCAATTTTGTTATCATGATCGAAAATCATACTTCCTGTTCCCTCCAGAAAATGTCCCTGAGTTTCAGAAAATGACCAGTCATCAATTTCAGCAACATCAAATCCTTGATCCTTGATGCTTTCAATAATATCTTCTCTTCTTTCCACCCGTCTGTTGGACGCGAACATGGGGTATAAAACCACTTTCCCGTCCTTATGGAAGCTCACCCAGTTATTAGGGAATATAGAATCCGGTGTATGAGGATCCAGGGTATCTTTTATGGAGATCACATTGATTCCTTTGTTTCTCAGTTTTCCGACAAAAGTATTGAATTCAGCCAAAGCCTTAGACTGAATATCAGCTCCTGTCTGCTCAACCTGGAAATAATTGTTTTTCGCAGTTTCTGCGTTATAACCGAATGCGATCGGCTCTATCATTAATACGGTATCTGTTGTCTGCATTTCTTTTAAGTTTGAGGGTGTTAGTGTATGAGGGTTTGTGAGTTATCAGTCATATTTTTCAATCTTTCTGTTCTGTATCGAGCGAAGAGAATGAACACCATTTTTCTGATTGCCCCATCATAATAACTAACATTCCAATAATTTGATTATACTCATTATTTAATTTTCCAAACTCTTCAGTATTGATATACTCACAAGCCAAAGCAAACTGAAGCCATGTTTGGGTCTCCCTTGCCTCCCCTTCAGAATCTGTGAGTTTAGCAATAAAGGATCTTTCATATTTTCTTTTTCCCCAAGCCTCACTAATATTGGCTGAAAACGGATCTTGATGATCTTCTGATCTGATCCGTAAGGGAATAGTGTTCTTCTTTTGGGAAAGATTTTGAGAGGTCATAAATTTGCTGTGCCATATCAAAAGACTTTTTAAAAACCTTCAAATCCTGGTGAAATTTAATCGTTGACATAATTTGATTATTTAAGATTAATAATTCACTTAAACACTCCAATGGTCCTACTCTACTACTCTCCCATTCAATTACTCTCTCACAAGAGGCATGGTAGAACATCTCAATAAACCACCCATTTTAGAGATCTCTCTGTAAGGTATTTCTTCTACGGTCATTCCCCATTCATTTCTCAAATGGTTATTCATTCTGGTAAAAGCCTTATCAGACACTACAATTTCCGGTGAAATAGAGAAAATATTCGGGAACATTTCAAACATCTCATCGTCATTAATATGGAAACAGTTTTCTTCTCCAAAAATATCGATGATTAAGCGGTAATCGCTCTCATCTACAAATCCGTTTTTATAGATGATACATTTGTCTTCTCCAATGGGGTTAAAGGTACAGTCTAAATGCAGAATTCCTTCAAATGGAACTTTATCATTTTTCTTCAATTCGAGATCAATGATTCTTTTCTTTGGAAAATATTCTTTTAAAATTTCTATGGCATATTCGTTTGTTCTTGCCGTTTTATAATTTCTGTAATCTTCGCTGAAACAAGTTCCTATAAAAAGAAAATCATTCCAGACAATTACATCACCACCTTCAATATGTGCTGTTTCCGGAAGATTGATAATTTTTCTCCAGGCTACCTTTTCAAAAACGCTCTTATATGCTTCCTGTTCATCTGCTCTGTCAGCAATCACATTGGAAATAATCATTTTATCATCAATGACAAAGGCTACATCTCGTGAAAAAACCTGATTGTAATCTTTGATAATGCTAGGGCGAAGCACCTCAACATCATATTTCTTTAATACTGCCTCAAAAGCATTCATTTCATTGATAATATCCACCTCTTTAGGATAGATATTGTGTTCGATTGAGTAATATGACTTGGCGTCATAACTTTCTTCTAATGTGGGAACTGGTCCCAAAGAATTAGGCTGGCCTAGAACTACTGACTTCAGCCTTCCCGTTTCGTTTTTAATGTTTAGTCTCATAAAGATTTATGCAATACTACAAATATAAGTAAAGGACTCTACCTGCAAAACTTTTGCATTATTTTATCCGGCAATTTTGAATTTATTTATACAATAACTCCACCTGGAATTTTCACTTCCTTCTTAATATTTCGCCCCATTTTCCGGAATAAAATCAAAATTTCTTATCATCCATGATCTACAACCTACTATATTTCATCTACATAAGGATGAAAAAAAATAGCATTATTATAGAATATTTTCATACTTTAGTGATATAATTTTCGCGAAATTATAACTAAAACTTAACTACTTAACATCAAAACAACAAAATCATGAACAAGAACAATCCAGTGCTGAAAAATGCACGAAAATTAGGGAGAGATCAACAGAAATCCGTTATGGGAGGAGCTCCTATCTCAACTGGCAGAAGATGCTGTGAGTGGGATGAAAATGGAGTATGCTATATCTGGACATGTGACAGATGTCATTGTCCATAAATAAATTAAGAACCTGCTTTTTCAAGCAGGTTTTCTTTTATCTTGTCCTGTTCTCCTCTTCGGTCTTCTGAATTTCTTTAGCCTGGTATTTTGAACTACCGAAATTATAGCTTAATGAAAGAAAGAACCGGCTGCTGTCCCACCAATGGGTAAAACGATTATCCATAATCTGTTTATGCCGGAATTCCAGGCGTTGGTCATATGAATCAAAAATATTATTATACCCAATTTTGGTATTCAGCTTATTATCCAACCAAAACTTCTGTACTGAAAGATCTACCGTGTAACGCGGTTTGATGATGTAAAGGCTGTTCCCGCTTTTGGATTCATAATTCGCAAACAGATTAATAGTATATCCTTTTGGCAGAGTGAAAACCTGGTTTAACCTGATTTCGTAATTATAAATTTTCAATGCAAAAACATCGTCAAGATAAGGTCTGAATTCATAATTATAATATCCTGCAAACTGGCTGGTTACAGTCCACCATTTCTTGATTTTCAGGGGAAAGCTGGTTTCCAGAACGGCAAATTTCCGGTAGGGAAGATTGGTTCCCAGATACTCCAGCACATTCGTTTCAGGATTATAGATTGGATAACGGGTCATTACATCTTTTTCTTTTCCCAGGGTAAAACTTGTAATCCAGTTCTTGTAGCGATAAGTAGCTTTGATCTGGCTGGTAAAAGAAGGTAGCAGATAAGGGTTTCCTATCCAGTAATTCAAAGGACTAAAATAAAACCGGAAGGGGTTAAGCTGTGAAAAAACAGGCCTGGTTATTTTCCTGCTGTAGGAGAAAGACAGCTCGTTAGATGGATTAATGGTATAACTTGCACTGAAAGCGGGTAGCCATTCCAGATAATTTCTTGAAACCAGAGAGTCTACGGTAATGGCATTGGAAATACTGTTTGTATTTTCAAATCTTATTCCTGCATTGATCTGAAGTTTTCCCAACTTTTGCCTGTACGCTAGATAGCCTGCCCATATTTTCTCTTTATAGGAAAATATATTGCTTCTTGCCGGATCAAATACAAACTGCCCTGCTGCTGATAAGGTATCATACCTGATATTATTATGGGTATCTGACTGGCTGTATTTAATTCCTACTTCCATATCTGCGTTTCCAATCTTTTGGGAAGCATCAATTTGGCCCGTATAAATGCTAATTTTATTAAAAAGATCAGATTTCCAGTAGGATAATAATGCTGATGAGCCTTTATTTCTATTGATAAAATCGTCCTGTTGTTTGTTTTTAACGGAGAGATAATTACCCAAAAAGTCAATTTTAAATCCTTTATTCTGGAAAGAATAATTGGCCGTCATCCCATAATTATCCTGCGAATAAGAAATAGGATTTTCACTTTCGGTATGGGAAACAAGTTTCGTTTCACTTTTGTCAGTTGTATATAGAGATCCTGAGCGGATACGGTCATTTTCCCGGAAGTTACCTCTTAGATTTATACTCACCCGGTTTTTATCATTCACTCTGAAATCTACTCCGGTTTGGATACTATAAACGGCTCCCCTATCTTCCTGATAGGTTTTGGTTCGCATAACATTCGTATTGGCTAGCCGCTGCAGTGCGTGATAACGGTAAGTTGAAATTCCATCATTGTATCCTGCCTGTATACTATAAGCAACCTTTCCTGTATTATATGTTAAATTCAGAGAATTCTCCCGGGTACTGAATTTGTTTATATAGAGATTTCCATTATAGCTTCCTTTCCAACCAAGGTTGGTATTCTTTTTTAGTTTAATATCAATAATCCCCTTGAATTCTGCATCATACTTTGAAGAAGGATTGGAATTCACTTCTAGAGACTCCACCATTTCTGGCGGCAAAGACCGTAAATATGCCTGTAGCTCCTGATTAGTCATCACCACAGGTTTTCCATCAATAAATATTGCCGGAGTCACTCTTCCCCCGATAAAAATCCCACCCTCCTGGTCTATGGCAACTCCAGGGGTTTTTCTAAGGACTTCAAAAAGGTTCGTTGATGTTCTAAAATCTTTATTACCGGAAACAGCCATCACCACATTTCCATCATTCAACTTGATACTACGTGAAGCAGACTGAATAATCACTTCTGAAATCGCTGTTGTTTCAGATTTGCCATCGGTAAGAGAATCTGAAACTTTTCTTTTTAAAACATCCTGAGCTTTCCCAAAAGTTGACAACAACAAAAGCAACATGAACAGCCCTAATTTAATCATCATAAATTTTAAATTTTATGAATCAAAAGTATCGGCTTGAGGTAAGAATAGGGTTTTAAAGTTTAAATTCCGCAGTACGAAATTATAAATTTGAACTCTGAAACTTAGATTCTGCGGGAGTTTGCAGTTGTTTGTACAAAAGAGGTGTTGTATTTTTAAATCTCTTAAATGTAGAAAAAAATGTAGACTTGGAATTGAATCCAACCTCGTATCCTATCTCTTCAATCTTTAAACAGGAACCGTTTTCAATTTTTTCACAGGCTTCATCAATTCTGTATTCATTGATGTATGTGGAAAAACTTTTACCTAAATTATCATTCAGCAACTGAGAAAGCTGATGGGCAGACATATTCATTCTGGAAGCGAGATCACTTAATTTCAGATTTGGATTCTTATACAGTTCTTCTGACTTCATCAATCGTTCCAGCTTTGAAACAAAACTGTCCGCCCGTTCTCCAGAGATTTTCTTATTAGAATATTTATTAGGCTCTTTCGTGATAACCTGCTGATATTTTTTGTTGAAGAAAATCAGAAAATTAGCATACAATACAAATGAGAATACCAAGCTTCCCCCTGCACAGTAGATTGCCACCCAACCTGTCGAGATCAGCTGATATGTCAAAAAGATAATTACATTACTGAGGAGTACAGGAAGAACAAATTTATTGGCAATTTTAATATTCTGCTTTGAAAATATATAATACTGGTATACGGCAAGAAATACGAATACCGACCAGACTGTATAAATAAAAGTTCCAAAATAATGATCCCAGGTAACCGGAAAAAATAAATAAAGCAGTCCAACAGCTCCTAAAATAAGGGTTAATATTCCAAACATCCGTCGGCAGCTTCTCCAATCAAAGTCTTCCTGCTGAAAAGAAGATTTAATGTAATAAAATAAAGCCGGACCTGTAAAAAATAATGCTGAGAACCCCAAATGTGGAATAATCCTCGGTATTTCCGGATAGAAATACATACCTACTGACACCCCCACTCTTAAACTTAACATCAGCAGCAGAAGCCCCAGGAAAAAATCGGGTACATATTTCAGTTTTTTGACAAACAACAGATAAATCCCCAGCAAAAGCCCATTGAAAGCTCCTACTGCACTGAAAAAAAATAACAACTGTTGTCCTAAGGTCATGATTTACTAATTTTTATTTTTTAACAGAAATACGTTATGAAGGCACCCATAGAAACAAATTTTTAGTTTGTTTTACGTCATAAAGTTTATTCATTTGGCTTGAGTCAAAACCTATATTCTGCAAAAGTAAATTTAATAAATTATTGAATTGAAATTCAAATAGATAAATATTTTTTTGGGTTTGGCTAAAGCCCATGGAATTTTTGTTTATTTCCAAACGGGCTAAAGCCCTTTCCTATTGAATAATAAGCGTTGTGGATAAAACATTATTTGGATCCTTGGGTTGGCAAAGATATACTGTAAACAACGGCTAAGGGTCATAATGAGAATAGTTGTATTCATTACTTGATCACTCACTACCCACTCCTATACTCCTAGCCCCGATAGTAACGGCTACCCCGCAACACAAGCTGGAAAGCCTGAGGATTTTGGGATGGCAGGGTATTGGCGTGAGGAGTATGAGTGGATAGTGGGAAATAGCTTCTGATCCTGAAAAACAAAAAATCCCAAAGCGTACTTTGGGATTTTGTTATGATAAAATGAAAGATTATCTGCTTGCAATATCGATATAGTTTCTTTCCTGAGCTCCTTGGTAAACCTGTCTTGGTCTTCCAATTGGATCTCCTTTCAGTCTCATCTCTTTCCATTGAGAAATCCATCCCGGAAGTCTTCCTAATGCAAACATTACTGTAAACATTTCTGTAGGAATTCCTAATGCTCTGTAGATAATACCTGAGTAGAAGTCTACGTTTGGATATAATTTTCTTTCAATGAAGTACTCGTCCTCAAGGGCTACTCTTTCTAACTGCATAGCAATGTCAAGAGCTTTGTCCTGGATACCAAGTGCCGTAAGGATATCGTCAGCTGCTTTTTTAATGATTTTCGCTCTTGGGTCGAAGTTTTTGTAAACTCTGTGTCCGAAGCCCATTAGACGGAAGTTATCATTTTTATCTTTAGCTTTAGCCACATATTTAGATACGTCACCACCATCTTTCTCGATCAGCTCAAGCATTTCGATTACTGCCTGGTTAGCACCCCCGTGAAGAGGTCCCCAAAGTGCAGATACTCCAGCAGAGATAGAAGCGAAAAGACCTGTATGTGCAGAACCTACCATTCTTACTGTAGAAGTAGAACAGTTTTGTTCGTGGTCAGCGTGAAGTATTAATAATTTATCTAATGCATTAACTACTACCGGATCGATTTCGAAATCAGCGTTTGGTAATCTGAATGCCATTTTGTAGAAGTTCTCTACATAGCTTAGGTTGTTATCACCGTGGTTTAATGGTAAACCTTGAGTTTTTCTGTAAGTCCACGCACAAAGGTGAGAGAATTTAGCAATCATCAACTCAGCAGCGTGATCCATTTCTTCTTTAGAGTTTACGTTAACAGCTTTAGGGTTAAAAGCAGTCAATGCAGACGTCATAGAAGAAAGAACTCCCATAGGGTGAGCAGAACGAGGAAAAACATCAATGATCTTTTTCATCTCATCTGCGATGAAGTTATATTTTTTAATATTGTTGTCGAAAGAAGTAAATTGATCCTGAGTAGGTAATTCTCCATGTAATAAAAGGTACATTACTTCTGTGAAGTTAGATTTCTCAGCAATCTGCTCGATTGGATAACCTCTGTAGAATAATTCTCCTTTATCTCCGTCTAAGTAAGTGATGTCGCTAATAGTAGCTCCTGTATTTTTGTAACCTAAATCCAGAGTGATTAAACCTGTCTGGTCTCTTAATTTTGAAATATCAATCCCTCTGTCTCCGATAGTACTATCCACGATAGGATATTCATATGAATTACCGTCGTAATTCAATATTACTTTGTTGTCTGACATTATTTATTTATTTTTTTTAAATATACCACTTTCCATAAAATACGGCAAACAAAAATTATCGCTTGCCGTCATTTATAAATTCAATTATCTTTTAATTTTAAAAGCCTCTAATCCTGGGAAAATTGCTGTTTCTCCTAAAGCCTCTTCGATTCTCAACAGTTGGTTATATTTTGCCATTCTGTCTGATCTTGAAGCAGACCCGGTTTTGATCTGTCCACAGTTCATAGCTACAGCTAAATCAGCGATAGTAGCATCTTCTGTTTCTCCTGATCTGTGAGACATTACTGAAGTGAATTTGTTATTCTGAGCCATTTGTACTGCAGCCATTGTTTCAGAAAGAGATCCAATCTGGTTTACTTTTACAAGAATTGAGTTGGCAATTCCTTCTTTTACTCCTCTTGATAATCTTTCTACGTTTGTTACGAATAAATCGTCACCTACCAATTGTACTCTGTCACCAATTTTATCCGTTAACATTTTCCATCCTTCCCAGTCATTTTCCTGCATACCATCTTCGATAGAAATAATAGGATATTTAGCGGCCAATTCTGCTAAGTAAGAAACCTGCTCACTGCTTGAGAACTGAGCAGCATCCGGAGTTTGGAATTTTCTGTAATCGTATACTCCATCTTTGTAAAATTCTGAAGCAGCACAGTCTAATGCTAACATTACATCATCACCTGGCTTATATCCAGCTTTTTCAATAGCCTGAAGTAAAGTATCCAAAGCATCTTCAGTTCCTTTGAAAGTAGGTGCGAAACCACCTTCATCACCTACTGCCGTAGATAAACCTCTTGAATGAAGGATAGATTTAAGGTTATGGAAAATCTCAGTTCCTTTTCTCAATGCATGAGAGAAAGAATCTGCTTTTACCGGCATTACCATAAATTCCTGGAACGCAATAGGAGCATCTGAGTGAGATCCACCATTGATTACGTTCATCATAGGAACAGGAAGTGTGTTTGCATTGACTCCTCCTACATATTTATATAAAGGCATTCCCAATTCTGCAGCAGCAGCTTTTGCTACGGCTAAGGAAACTCCTAAAATAGCGTTAGCTCCCAGGTTTCCTTTGTTTGGAGTTCCATCAAGATCAATCATGATCTGATCGATATAGTTTTGTTCAAAAACCGGCTGTCCAACTAAATTTTCGGCAATTACTTCTTTTACATTTTCAACAGCTTTCAGAACTCCTTTTCCTAGATACTCTGAACCACCGTCACGTAGCTCTACTGCTTCATGTTCTCCTGTAGATGCTCCCGAAGGTACAGCTGCACGTCCCATTGCTCCGCTTTCTGTAAACACATCCACTTCAATGGTAGGATTACCTCTGGAATCTAAAATTTGTCTTGCTTCTATGTAAGAAATTGCACTCATTTTTTATTTTTTTTAGTTTATACAAATTTAATCAAAATTTAACTTTTTGGGGGTATTAAGTGTCATCTTTTAGAATAATTTCAGAGTTAAATTTTAGTTAATTTTAATATTATGATAAGTAAGAATTCAAAAATGAAACATCCATCTCTTCATTTTGTTGTCTATATCATTTCATACAGGAAAAAAACCTTCTTTGATTTGTTTCAAAAAAGGTTTTATCATACTTAAACCTACCCTATTTAGGATAAACTTAAAAGGTATTAATGGCTATCAGTCAGACAAATTCGCTGCTATGGAAAAAAAGCCAAAAAGATTACCGTTATCCGGATCATATTTCACGGTTATTGGCAGCCAGATTGTTTTGAAGAGGTTTATTCTTAAAGTAGAATTGAGACTGAAAATACTCTTTGGAAAAATGGAGGTTTTTCCAAACTGATGTTCCAGCTGGGTAAAGAATTTAAACTCCATCTTGGGCTCATTATCTTTATTCTCAAGCAAGACTTTATTCACTCCAAAATTGATCAAACCTACCTGATTATCATAATTTGTAGCGGGCTTCAATGTATCTTTGGAAACTTTAAATGAGGCATTAGCTTCTATTTCCCAAGGTTTTCTTTGGAGTTTATTAGAAATTCCTACCGTCATTTTTGTTGCCACGTTATAAATTCCCTGTTTATTTTCTCTGTCATACTCCATGGCCGGGGAAATGGTCCAGAGCATTCTTCTTGAATAAGTTTCAGCAACTTCTTTATACAGCATTTTAAGAGGGTCTTTTCCTTCCCGGTAGCTTTTTACAATTCTCTTATAATCTTCATCATCTGTTCCTCTAAAAACGTCACGATCAAAATTGATTTGATTAATGTCATTTGTAAGCATCATAAAATTACCTTCTTTTTTGGCATCGTCCCATTTTTTGTTTAGAGCTTCCAGTTCTTTAGTATTGATATAGTCTTTTAGTGCTTCAAGTTCCCCATCTATATCTGTCTGTACTTCATTTATTTCCTTATCCTCTAAACCCTCCAGTACTTTGTCAAATCCTATTTGTTTCAAATGACTTTCATCAGGACTTAAATTCACCTTTGAAAATAAAGCCCGTAATCGTTTGTTGATTTTTATCTGGGTAAAGCATGGATCCTCATATTTTGAGCTCTTATTTAATGATTGCAATATTGAATTGATCTGTGTTTTTGCCGAATCAATTTTCTGATTGCTGATCTCTTCTTTTTTTATTCGTAAAGCATGCAGTGATTTTTTAATATCGGCCTGTATAAACACATTCTTTTCAAGGGCTGCAAAATCTTTAGAATCCAGGCTGTCTTTTTTCAAATCTTTATTATTAACAATCGCGGTTGTAAATCCAAAATAAATACTTGATATAGAATTTTGTTCATTGGCTTTTAGCTTAAAATCAAATGAAGTCTGCTTGATAAAATCACTTGGATTACCTTTTGAAAGATGGAATAAGGAATCAATGGCATATAGTGTTGTATTAAGACTGAATGATTTCTCTTTGCTTGTAATATTATTCAATGCCGTTCTAAGAAATGTTGTCAGGATTTCTTTGGTATTATCTGTCTTATAAAGGTTGGTCGCTTTATTGATCTCAGCTTTATTTACTGGCAATTTCATACTTTCATCCTGTTGTGCTTTTATATAGCAACTGAGACATAAAAACACAAATACTATAATGTTACCTATTGTTTTCATTTCTTTGTTTTTATGATATATCCTGGTGAAAAATCTGTATTTGAGAATGCAGCCTGAACAGGTTTTGTAATTTCGCCTGTGATGCTTACCTCAAATGTTCCAAACGTAAATCCTGTAACATCTACAATATATGAGGTCCCTGGTTCCAGGTCATCAAGTTCAAAAATGAAACTTTTGTAGAATACTTTTCGTAAATCATAGGGTTTATTGGTGGCGTTAGAACTGAATACATCAATTATTGCCATGTTGTTTACACCTGTACATGTTCCTTGAATGGTTAACTTTTTCATGATCTTAGTTTTTAAATTATTGTTTATTGGGTGAAGGGGCTAAAAGTCCGGCTAGCGCGCCTATTGCCCCTGATGAAATAGCTGTAAAAATGGTAATCAACTGGGTATCGAAACGGAGATTATTCATTGTAATAAGGATGAGTCCTGTTATGATACCCAGAACAGCTAATCCAAGCATAATCACTATAATTCTGTAGATCCAGTAATCTGTGTCTTTTGGATTTCTTATTTCCACATTTTTTAATGCTTCTACAGGATTGAGTTTAAATTTCTCCTGGAGATCAGTATTGTTTTTTAAAGCAATCTCCAGATCTCCAATACTGTCATTAATTAAAGTTTTCATGGCTATTTGTTTTATAGATCAAATTTCCATCTAAAAACCACGCCTGTCAATTACACAAACGGGTGATTATAAAAACAAAGCAGCACCATTAAAAAAATGATGCTGTTCAAAAAAACTAATAATTATTTACAGTGTTATCTTAAAGAGTAAGCAGGTTCCCGAATCTCCGGAGGACTGTTCAAACTCACCGCCTTGTTCATTCATCCTTCTTCTCATATTCCGAAAGCCATTCCCTTCCCGCTGCCCTTCGGAGATTCCAATCCCGTTATCTGATATTTTCATAGTAAAGACATTTTTTTCCTGGGAAAATGAAAGTTTTAGTTCATCTGCGCGGCTATGCTTATACCCATTATTAACCGCTTCTTTCAAACATAAAAAAAGATTCCGTCTCAGTTCTGTAGAGATAGGAATTTCTGATACAATATCTATGCTTTCTGACCATAGTTTTATTTGGGTCTTTTTCAGAAAATGATCAGCATATTGGATTACATAGTCTATAAAGCTACCCAACGTATCATTTTCTGAATTCAGGCTCCAAAGCATTTCCCGCATGGAGATATTCATTTCTTCAGACGTTTTCAGTAATTCATTGATATCATCCTGCACGTCATCTTTTTCTACTTTCTGTTTTAGGAATTCAGCCTGAAGCTTAAGGGCTGAAATGCCTGCTCCAAGATCATCATGCATATCATGGGAAATACGTTCCCGTTCCTGCTCTATTGATTTTTGTTTTTCAAGTTCTTTTTGGAGAAGCTGGTTTTGATGCTCGACCTCTTTGAGTTGTTTCTCCTTAAGGTATAAAAGCTGTCTCTTATTATACATTAACACAACAAAAACAATAAAACAGACAAACAACATCATTATTGAGATTGCAATAATATAAGCCAATTTGATATCATCCTGAATATGGGTCATAGAGTTGATTGTCTTTCATATTTAATTAGTGCCATATAAAACATACTATACATCATAATATTAATAATATTCTGTCCAACTTTTAAAAACTGCAGAAATTCGTTATCATTCTCTGCGAAAAAAAACATTGGGGTAACCCTGAAAATAAAAAAACAACTCCACATCAACAATGCAGTAGAGATCCAGAAAACAGGATCATTTGTAATTTTATGCTCATCAAAAAAGGATATTTTCTGATAAAACCAGAGCATCGCATTCATGATGTAAAATAAGGTAATTGTTATTCCTATTCTCTTATCAAAATCATTTTCTAAAAAATGAGTACAAAAAAATATATAGCCTAATGATAGGACTGTACTCAACAGGGCTATTTTTTTTATAATGCCTTTAAAAAGCAACGAGTAGTAAAAATAAAAGAATACAATACAAAAGATAAAATAAAGGTTATACTGCAGTCCTACCTTCACATCGGGATTACACTGGTCTCTTGTGAAGGAAAGCCACTCGTTCATAAAAGTGATGAGAAAATAAACAAAAAGATAATTCTGGGCAGAGAAAGAATATTTTCTACCCAGATAAAAAGATTTTATTAAAGGAAATAATAATAGTATCTTATATATAATTCCTATCAGCATTTTGATTAGGGTTTTAAGTCACCTGCATCATAATAAAAGTTGATAATATCACTTGATATATTCACATCCCTTGCCGCACTTGTATCATCGTAATTCGTTTTTACAGCAAATGAAATTCTTGAATCTTTATTTTTGGTGTAGTCTATTAAAGTACCGTCTTTTCTAGTAAAATCTTTAAACTGAATGTATTCAAACTGAAGATCAATAATTTTGTGTAGAGTCATTGCTTCAATATCACGTGTCATTTGAAGATACCTTTTTATATCATCAAGGGTATATATAATCATATCACAAGGATCATTTTTACTCACACTATCTACCAGCTTACTTTTGAAAGCGTCAAATTTTTTCTTTTTATCTTTAAATATACCATTCGAATCCGGCACGAAATGATCACCTGACAAAATATAGAGAGCATCTTTATCATAGTTCAAAATATTGTCATCTGACAGGGCCATTCCTAAAGATAGAGAGTCGTTTGCATCTGAAAGGAAAAAAAACTTTGCATTTTTTTTATTAGCACTATTGATCATTTTTTCAAAATCATTATAGTTTAAATTAATTTTAAGATGAGATTTCAGATTCAGGTTTTTAAAATTCTCTTTACCTTTTATTATTTCTTCATTGGAAATCCTGTCCAGAAAATCGATATGAAAATTTCCTTTTTTATTTACGGATCCATTCTTATCTGTATTTGCTCCTACCTTACCGGTATCTCCCGACTTTTTACAGGTTATTAAAAACAGCGGTAGTGTTAGTAACGGAATAATCTTTAAGAATTTAATAGTTTTCATGGTTTCTTAGTTTTTAGTTTGGTTGAGTTTATTGATGGCCTCCACTTTATTATTGACGTGAAGTTTTCTGTAGATATTTCCAACATGTTTTTTTACCGTATCCATGCTGATGAATTTTTTATCGGCAATTTCTTTGTACAGAAGCCCCTGTGAGAGGAGTTCCAGGATTTCTTTTTCGCGCTCGGTAAGTTCATCAAAGCCTTTAACCTCAGGAGCTTCTTTTTCAAAATGATGGAGAACTTTGCGGGCGATAGAGAAACTCATGGGAGCGCCTCCGTTGTGTACGTCCCGGATAGAGGAAAGAATTTTATCCATACTTTCTCCCTTTACAAGATATCCCATAGCACCTGCTTTTAAGGAATTGAAGATTTTTTCATCCTCTTCAAAGCTTGTACACATAATAAACTGGGTATTGGGCATATCTTTCCGCAATTTGAGTATGATTTCAATTCCCAACATATCCTGTAACTGAATATCCATCATCACAACATCCGGAGAAATACTGGCGAGATTATTCAGGGCATCATTGCCATCAAAGAACTGAGCAATTACTTTCATGTCCTGTTGATAATTGATTACCTTCTTCAACGCATTGTTGTAGTTCTTCTCGTCTTCTACTATGGCTATAGAAATACTCATGTCCTTTTTGTTTGAAACAAATTTCAATAGAAAACAAAGCCGAATCAATTACCCCTTTGGGTAATTTTAAAATCAGAGTTTACATTTATGGTTCAGTCTTTAGTTTTATTAAATTTAACTAATTTTTCGCTTCAAAAAATATATTATTTGAAATTATTTTGAAATAAATAAACTTAACATTGAATTAATAATAATTTCATAGTGAAAGATCAGAAGTTATTTCACAAGCTCATCCAGAATCGGATGGTCAATACTGCTGATTGAAGTGTTATTTTCAAAAATCTGTTCAAATATCTGAATCTTATTGCTTCCTTTCTTCAGCCACGCTCCGGGAATATATAAGGTTTGTTGAGGACCCACCTTACTCCAATAGCGTCCTATATTTTTTCCGTTGATAAAAACGATTCCTTTCCCCAGCTTCCGCATATCAAGAAAAGTATCTCCTGTTTCATTAAGAATAAATTCAGCTTCCTGAACCACGGGGGAATGGGACGCTATATTTTTCATTTTATCGGAAAGCTTGGGAAATGTATCAAAAGGTAAGGGAAGCATTTCCCAATTTCCGGAAACTTCAATACCGTTTATTTTTACCGGGCTGATAATTCCTTTTACATTGTGAACAATATCAGCTCCGTAATTAATCCGGCCCATATTTTCTACCAAAATCACCAGGCGGTTTCCGGCTTTGATTTCAATATCGATATCATATTTTTTATTAACTCTGTTAAGTTCTCCTTTCCAAATACCATTTACATAGATATTGGCATAATCTCTCAATCCTTTTATCTCCAGTATACCTTTCTGATCTTTGTCGAATTTTCTTCTATACAAAACGTACCCATGTCCGGTATTTAGATCTTCAAAAGTGAGCGGCTGATTATTAACAACAGGTTTCTGCTGATCCGTGATATCAAACAGACTGTTAGTCTTTGAAAACTTAATTTCAGGAATGGTAATTACTTTAATGGGATTGGGTACTTGCGGAAGAGGATCTGGATTGATTTTTTGAAATGCTTTCCTTAAAGCAATATATTTCGGGGTAGCCCAGCCCGCCTCATTGATAGGGGCATCGTAATCATAACTTGTAAGATCGGGCTGAATATCGTGGTCTTTATCATAATTGGCTCCGTTTGTAAAACCAAAATTTGTCCCGCCATGGATCATATAATAATTAAAGGAGATTCCATTTTTTATGTACAGCTCGGTCTGTTTCAGGACCTCTTCCGTGGAAACTTTTACAAATGGTTCAGCCCAATGATCCAACCAGCCCGGATAATATTCCGCAACCATATACGGTCCTTTTCCGTTATTGTATTCATTAATGCTTTTCTTTAAAACATCAATATCACTTTCCCCATTTGCAGTGGGCAAAGCTCCTTCAATAGATCCTCCTTTGAAAAGTGAGCTTCCGTCAGAAGTAAATAAAGGGGTGGAAATCCCAGCCTTCAAAAGCATATCTTTTATTTTATGGCTGTATTGGCGGTGTTGCTCCAAAGGAATATCTTTTCTTTGGGCAACATATGATCCAAATTCATTTTCTGCCTGAACCATAATCACAGGACCACCGTTATTAATCTGTAAAGGAACAATTTGTTGAGCTAGCTGGTTGATGTATTTTTCACATTCCTCTAAAAAAGCTTTATTATCAGTCCTTATTTCGAGTTCCTTATTCTTTTGCAGCCACCAGGGATATCCGCCAAACTCCCATTCTGCACAAACATAGGGGCCGGGACGAATAATAACATATAAGCCTACTTCTTTGGCTGTTTTAATGAATTTCTGTAAATCCTTCTCACCGGAAAAATTCCATTTGCCGGGGGCTTCTTCGTGGTAATTCCAAAAGACATATGTAGTAACAGTATTCAGCCCCATGGCTTTCATCATTTGAAGACGATGCTTCCAATAGGGTGACGGAACTCTCGGGTAATGCATTTCACCCGAATAAATGGTGAATGGCTTTCCATTCAATAAAAACTGCCCCCCTTTAATTTCGAAATTTCCTTTCTGAGAAAATGCTAAATTTGTGGAGAGAATGAACAGAACAATACATATATATTTGTTGAAATTCTTCATAGTATAGGGCATGATTTTTGTAAAATTAAATTACAAAAAAATCAATTTGAATATCAAAAAAATAATCATGAAAAAAAGCATTTTGGTACTGGGTGCAGTACTTACATTAACAGCAATAAGCTGCAAGAAAAGTGAAAGCGGAAACAAAAGCGTTATCAAAGCAGACAGTTCGGAAACCTTAGTGACTGATACTAATGGAAAAGTTGATTCAGTAACACAAAGTTCATCGACCATAGAGGTCAATGGTCAAAAAACTGAAAAAACCGATTTTGTTTATAAAGCAACAGACGGAACATTGGTAAAAGTAGTTTTCAAAAATGATCCTAAGGAAAATACAGTAGCTATTACCAGCAATAAGAAAACATTCACGTTACCTAAAACGGAAACCAAAGATGGTGAAACCATTTATAAAAAAGATGATATGACAGCCAGGGTAAAAGGAGACAGCCTCCACCTTGAGCAAGGCAATAATATTATTGAACTGAAAAGAACAAAGATTTAAGTTGGAATCCGGTTTCGGATTTGGGGCTATCTATTATCCCAATAGACTACCAATAAAAAAACCATCCGGAGTCCGGATGGTTTTCAATTTATATCTGAATGAATATTATTCCTCAGTTTTTTCTTCAGTAGTATCAGCTTTTGCTTCTTCTACTTTTTCTTCTACTACTGGAGCATCAGCAACTACTGCTTCAACTTTTTTAGATGTAGTAGCTCTTCTGCTTCTTCTTGTAGCTTTTTTCTCTTCAGCATTAGGGTTGTAAAGCTCGTTGAAATCTACCAATTCGATAAGAGCCATATCAGCAGCATCACCTGGTCTGAAACCTGTCTTAATGATTCTTGTATAACCACCGTTTCTTTCAGCGATTTTAGGAGCTACAGTTCTGAATAATTCAGCAACCGCAAATTTATTTTGAAGGTAAGAGAATACTACTCTTCTGTTATGTGTAGTATCTTCTTTTGCTTTTGTTAATAGAGGCTCAACATATACTCTTAAAGCCTTAGCTTTAGCTACAGTAGTGTTGATTCTTTTATGCTCAATTAGAGAACAAGCCATATTAGAAAGTAAAGCACTTCTGTGAGAAGCTGTTCTTCCTAAGTGATTGAATTTTTTACCGTGTCTCATTATTAATTATTTATCAGCGTCTAACTTATATTTTGCAACGTCGAAACCGAAGTTAAGACCTTTTGAATGCACTAATTCTTCTAGTTCTGTCAAAGATTTTTTACCAAAATTTCTGAATTTCATCAAATCAGACTTACTGTAAGAAACAAGTTCTCCAAGAGTTTCTACTTCAGCTGCTTTCAGACAGTTAAGGGCTCTTACAGAAAGATCCATATCTGCTAATTTAGACTTAAGAAGTTGTCTTGTATGAAGAGTTTCTTCATCGTATTGGATAGATGCTTTTACAGCTTCAGTTTCAAGAGTGATTCTCTCATCAGAGAATAACATGAAGTGATAAATTAATATCTTAGAAGCTTCTGTTAAAGCATTTTGAGGACTGATGGAACCATCAGTTTCTATATCTAATACAAGTTTTTCGTAGTCTGTTTTTTGCTCTACACGATAATTTTCAATGCTGTATTGTACTTTCTTGATTGGCGTGAAAATAGAGTCAATAGCAATAGTACCAATAGGTGCATTGTTTGACTTATTTTGTTCTGAAGGAACATACCCTCTACCTTTTTCAATATTGAAAGTAATTTCGAAAGTTACATCACTGTTTAGGTTGCAGATCATTAAATCTGGGTTTAGAACCTCAAATCCGTTGATAGACTTTCCTAAATCACCAGCAGTAATAACCGTTTGACCTGAAACTTTAGCAACAACCTGCTCGTTAGCCTGGCCTTCTGCTGTAGCTTTTAATCTCACCTGCTTAAGGTTAAGAATAATTTCGGTAACATCTTCGATTACTCCTGGAATAGTTGAAAATTCGTGCTCTACACCTTCTATTTTGATAGATGAAATAGCGTATCCTTCCAGAGAAGAAAGTAACACTCTTCTCAAAGCATTACCTATTGTAAGCCCGAAACCTGGTTCTAAAGGTCTGAATTCAAATTGACCTTTAAATTCATCAGAGTTAAGTAAAATTACTTTATCGGGTTTTATGAATTGTAAAATTGCCATATTATTGGGTTGAGCAAAAATTTGATTAAAAAATTATTTAGAGTAAAGTTCGACGATAAGGTTCTCCTTGATGTCTTCCGGAATTTGGATTCTTTCAGGAGCAGAAATGAAGGTACCTTCTTTCTTCTCATCGTTGAATTGTAACCACTCATAATTTGCTTTAGAAGCTAATGCATTTGTTACCACGTCAAGAGATTTAGATTTCTCTCTTACAGCGATTACATCACCAGCTTTTACCAAATACGAAGGGATGTTAAGAATTTCTCCATTCACAGTAATGTGTCTGTGAGAAACTAGTTGTCTAGCACCAGATCTAGTTTTAGCAAAACCTAATCTGTATACTACGTTATCCAATCTTGATTCACAAAGTTGTAAAAGAACTTCACCTGTTACTCCTTTGCTTCTGTGTGCTTTTTCAAATAGGTTAGCAAACTGTCTTTCTAAAATACCGTAAGTATATTTAGCTTTTTGTTTTTCAGCTAACTGAACTGCATATTCTGATTTTTTAGCACCTCTTCTTTTGTTAGGACCGTGTTGTCCTGGCGGTTGGTTTTTTCTCTTTTCGAAGTTCTTATCATCTCCGTAGATTGCAGCTCCAAACTTTCTAGCAATCTTAGTTTTAGGTCCAATATATCTTGCCATAATGGGTAAATTCTAAAAATTAAACTCTTCTTCTTTTAGGTGGTCTACATCCATTGTGTGGCATTGGCGTCACATCAACGATTTCGCTAACTTCAATTCCTGAATTGTGAATCGTTCTGATAGCAGATTCTCTACCTGCACCAGGACCTTTCACATACACCTTTACTCTTCTTAATCCAGCTTCGTGAGCAACATTAGAGCAATTTTCAGCTGCCATTTGAGCAGCAAAAGGAGTGTTCTTTTTAGAACCTCTGAATCCCATTTTACCGGCAGACGCCCAAGAGATAACCTCTCCACTTTTATTTGTTAAAGAAATGATGATGTTATTGAAAGAAGCTTGAATATGTGCTTCACCAATAGCTTCAACTTTTACTTTTCTTTTTTTAACTACTTTACTTTGTTTTGCCATAATTCCTAACGATTATTTACTTGCCTTTTTCTTGTTAGCAACTGTTTTTCTCTTTCCTTTACGGGTTCTAGAGTTGTTTTTCGTTCTCTGGCCTCTTAAAGGTAATCCTAGTCTGTGACGTATTCCTCGTTGGCATCCTATGTCCATCAATCTCTTGATGTTCAATTGCACTTCAGATCTTAATTCTCCTTCTACTTTTACGTTGTCAGAGATATATGTTCTGATTGCAGCCAATTCATCGTCATTCCATTCGTTGACTTTCTTGTCTTCGCTGATACCGGCAGCTTTAAGGATTTCAGAAGAAGTACTTCTTCCTACTCCATAGATGTAAGTTAAACCGATAACACCTCTTTTGTTTTTTGGTAAATCAATACCTGCAATTCTCGCCATAATTTAATGTTAGCCTTGTCTTTGTTTAAATTTTGGGTTCTTCTTGTTGATTACAAATAGGACACCTTTTCTGCGTACAATTTTGCAATCAGCGCTTCTTTTTTTAATTGATGCTCTTACTTTCATTTTGATAGTATTTATTTTTTAACAAATGCCAAATGGAATGTTTATTCCATTTGGCTATTTTGTTTAATATCTAAATGTAATTCTCCCTTTCGTTAAATCATAGGGAGACATTTCTAGTTTTACCTTATCACCAGGTAAAAGTTTAATATAGTGCATTCGCATTTTACCAGAAATATGAGCAATAAGTATATGCCCATTTTCAAGTTCTACACGGAACTGAGCGTTCGAAAGTGCTTCCGTTATAACGCCGTCTTGTTCAATATGTTTTTGTTTTGCCATAAATTAATATCCAGTCGTTCTAGACAGTTTAGACTGCATTAAACCATCATAGTGATGGTTCAGCAGATATGTATTAATCTGTTGAACAGTATCTAAAATTACTCCCACCATAATCAATAATGACGTTCCCCCGAAAAATAGGGCAAACGCATCTGTCTGAACAAAGCTTCCATGCACAATTGCTGGAAGGACTGCAAAGATAGATAAAAAAATTGCACCTGGCAAGGTAATTTTTGATAAAATATCATCTAAATAATCAGCTGTCTCTTTACCGGGTCTTACTTTCGGTACTAAACCTCCATTTCTCTTCAAATCATCGGCCATCTGGTTCACCGGAATTGTAATTGCAGTATAGAAAAACGAGAAGATAATAATTAATAGCGCAAACAATACATTGTACTGCCAGCTAAAAACATTCTTGAAACCTGCAAGAAAAGTGTTAGACTCATCGAATTTTGTTAATAGTCCTGGTACGAACATCAATGCCTGAGCAAAGATAATCGGCATTACACCAGCAGCATTTACTTTCAATGGAATCCATTGTCTTGCTCCCTGCATAAGATTTCTGTTTACACCTCCTCTTGCTTGAGCTCTGCTTACATACTGAATTGGTATTTTTCTAACAGCTACGGATAGTATTACTGCTAAAAGAACCACCACCATCCAGAATAATACTTCAATAAGGATCATAATAGATCCCATTCCTCCTTTTCCGTTCTGCACGGCCATCTCCTGAACGAATGCTTCAGGTAATCTTGAAAGGATCCCCACCATAATAAGGATAGAGATACCGTTTCCGATACCTTTGTCGGTGATTTTCTCACCTAACCACATTGCGAATACTGAACCACCTACCAAGATTACAATACTTGGTAACCAGAACATAATAGAATTTGGCTCTACATAATATGCAGATTGGAATTGAGCATACGGTAAGAATAATTGAGTAATAGAAGTTAAGTAAGAAGGTGCCTGTACCAGACAAACTCCGATTGTTAACCATCTTGTAATTTGGTTCAATGTATTTCTACCTGACTCTCCATCTTTCTGAAGCTTCTGAAGATAAGGAATAGCCATTCCCATCAACTGAACAATAATAGAAGCAGAAATATAAGGCATGATTCCTAACGCCATTACGGAAGCGTGGCTGAAAGCTCCCCCCGTAAACGACGAAAGCAAGCCAAGGAGACCTGCTCCTTGCTTGTTACCGCCTTGATTTTTATAATGCTCTAAGAGATCTCCCACCTCTGCAAGGTTAATTGCAGGAAGTGAAATATAAGATGCGAATCTATACACAAGGATAATACCTAACGTAAAGAGAATTTTATCTCTTAATTCCTTTAGGCTCCAAATATTTTTAAGTGTTTGTATAAATTCTTTCATTAGTAAGTATTATAAGGTAATTGCTTTTCCACCTGCCTTAGCAATAAGCTCTTCAGCAGATTTAGTGAACTTGTCAGCAGAGATTGAAACCGCAGATTTCAATTCTCCTCTACCCATAATTTTCACTAATTCGTTTTTAGAAACTACTCCATTTGCTACTAAAACTTCTTTCGTGATATCTCCAGTGATGGATTTGTTCTCGATTAAAGTCTGGATAGTATCAAGGTTAACTCCTCTAAACTCTTTTCTGTTTACGTTTTTGAATCCGAATTTAGGTAATCTTCTTTGTAAAGGCATCTGACCTCCTTCAAAACCGATTTTCTGAGAATAACCAGCTCTTGCTTTCTGTCCTTTATGTCCTTTTGTAGCAGTACCTCCTTTTCCACTACCTTGACCTCTACCAATTCTTTTTGAATTGAAAGTAGATCCTGCAGCAGGTTTTATGTTATTTAAATTCATTTTAATTTCTTTTTTAAAAATTATTTTTGAACTTCAAGTAAATGACTAACTGCAGCTATCATTCCTAAGATAGAAGGAGTAGCTTCATGTTCTACAACTTGGTGAAGTTTCTTTAATCCTAATGCTTCAAGCGTTCTCTTTTGGGTTTTTGTTCTACCAATAGCGCTTCTTACTTGCTTTACTTTAATTGTTGCCATTGTTCTAATATTAACCGTTAAACACTTTACTTAGAGAAACTCCTCTCATTCTAGCGATCTCCTCAGGTCTTCTGATATCTAATAACGCTTTAAAAGTAGCTTTCACTACGTTGTGAGGGTTAGAAGATCCTTTAGATTTTGAAAGGATATCGTGAATACCAGCAGATTCCAATACCGCTCTTACCGCACCACCGGCGATAAGTCCTGTACCGTGAGAAGCAGGTCTTAAGAAGATATCTGCACCACCGTATCTAGCAGTAGTTTGGTGAGGAATAGTGTGGTTCATTACAGGAACTTTAACAAGGTTTTTCTTAGCATCTTCCACTGCCTTAGCAATTGCAGAAGCAACCTCTTTAGATTTTCCTAAACCAAAACCGATAACACCTTCTTCGTTTCCTACTACAACAATAGCAGAAAATCCGAAAGCTCTACCCCCTTTAGTTACTTTTGTTACTCTGTTAACAGCTACGAGACGATCTTTTAATTCTAATCCTCCCGGTTTTACTCTTTCTATATTATCTAGTCCTAACATATTTTCCGAAATTTAATGATTAGAATTTAAGTCCACCTTCTCTCGCACCATCAGCTAGAGCTTTCACTCTTCCATGGTATACGAAACCGTTTCTGTCAAATACAATACTTTCGATTCCTGCAGCAACCGCTTTAGCAGCGATAGCTTTACCTACAGCAGCAGAAATTTCAGTCTTAGTACCTTTAGCGTCTACACCTTTCTCTCTAGAAGAAGCTGATGCTAAAGTTTTACCATTTTTATCGTCGATTAACTGAGCGTAAATTTCCTTATTACTTTTATATACAGATAATCTTGGCAATTCAGAAGAACCAGAGATTTTCCCTCTTACTCTTCTTTTGATTCTTATTCTTTTTTCTAATTTACTTAATGCCATAATACTTATAATTTATTAAGCAGATTTACCAGCTTTACGTCTAACAATTTCTCCTACGAATCTTACACCTTTTCCTTTGTATGGCTCAGGCTTTCTGAAAGAACGGATCTTTGCAGTCACCATTCCTAGAAGTTGCTTGTCGTGAGACGCTAAAGTAATAATTGGGTTTTTACCTTTTTCAGTCAATGTATCAACTTTTACTTCACTTGGAAGTTCTAATACGATACCGTGAGAGAATCCTAAAGCTAACTCAAGTTTTTGACCTGTGTGAGAAGCTCTATATCCTACCCCTACTAGTTCTAGTTTCTTTTCGAAACCTTCTGATACCCCAACGATCATGTTGGCGATCAACGCTCTGTATAAACCGTGAAGCGCTTTGTGTTGCTTAGAATCAGATGGTCTGTTTACATTAAGTTCACCATCTTTTTGTTCTAAAGTAATTCCTGCTGTAAGCTCTTGAGAAAGTTCTCCTTTCGCTCCTTTTACAGTTACTACACCGTTATTTTCAGTGATTGTAACTCCAGCTGGAATTGTTATAATTGCTTTACCAATTCTTGACATTTTCCTCTGATTAAAAATTAATAAACATAGCAGATTACTTCACCGCCTACTTTCTCTTCTCTAGCTTTCTTGTCAGTCATTACTCCTTTAGAAGTAGAGATGATAGAAATACCCAAACCGTTTAGTACTCTTGGAAGTTCAGTAGAACCTTTGTACTGTCTCAAACCTGGTCTAGAAGCTCTTTGAATAGACTTGATAGCAGGTTTGTTAGTTTGCTTATCGTACTTTAAAGCGATTTTGATCACTCCTTGAACAGCGTTATCTTCAAACTTGTAGTTTAAGATATACCCTTGATCAAATAGGATCTTAGTAATCTCCTTTTTGATTTTCGATGCAGGAATTTCCACCACTTTGTGGCCTGCGCTTTGTGCGTTCCTTACTCTTGTTAGGAAATCTGAAATTGGATCTGTTACCATTTTTCTTTTATAAATTATTGGTTAAAGACAATCAGTATTGAAAAGACTTGAAGAGGAAAATATCAGACTTCAGAAAACTTCGGTCTGATATTTATATTCTTTAGTATCTAGACAACTTAATTGTCCCGATTTTAATTAGTAATTATTACCAACTAGCTTTTCTTACACCTGGGATAAGACCGTTGTTTGCCATTTCTCTGAAAGTTACTCTGGAAATACCAAACGTTCTCATGTATCCTCTTGGTCTACCTGTTAGTTTACATCTGTTGTGTAATCTTACAGGAGAAGCATTTTTAGGTAATTTTTGAAGTCCTTCGTAATCACCTGCTTCTTTTAAAGCTTTTCTTTTGTCAGCGTATTTAGCAACAAGTGCTTCTCTTTTGCGCTCACGCGCTTTCATTGATTCTTTAGCCATTTCTTAGTTCTTTTTAAATGGTAAACCGAAGTGAGTTAATAATGCTTTAGCTTCTTTATCTGTCTTCGCAGTAGTAACGAAAGTGATGTCCATCCCTTGGATTTTTTTCACTTTGTCAATTACGATTTCAGGGAAGATAATTTGCTCAGTAATACCTAAGTTGTAGTTACCTCTACCATCGAAACCATCTGCCTTGATACCAGAGAAATCTCTAATACGTGGTAAAGCAGAAGAAGTAAGTCTGTCTAAGAACTCATACATTCTGTGAGCTCTCAAAGTTACTCTAGCACCTACAGGCATTCCTTTTCTTAGTTTGAATGCAGCTTCGTCTTTCTTAGAGATCGTACCTACTGCTTTCTGACCTGTGATGTTTGTAAGTTCTTCTACAGCATAATCAATGATTTTCTTATCTGCAGTAGCATCTCCTAAACCTTGTGATACAACGATTTTCTCTAATCTAGGTACTTGCATGATTGACTTGTACCCAAATTCTTCCATCATTGCAGGAACAATTTGCTCTTTGTATGCTTTTTTGGGTCTTGCTATAAATTCCATGTGTTAATTCAAATTATAAAGTTTCCCCCGTTTTTTTGTTAATTCTTACTTTCTTATCTCCTTCGATTTTGTAACCGATTTTGATAGCTTTTCCGTCTTTACCAACTAAAGCTACGTTAGAGATATGAATAGAAGCTTCCTTCTCAGTAATTCCTCCTTGAGGATTAGAAGCTGAAGGCTTAACGTGTTTCTTAACGATATTAAGTCCTGCAACGATTACTCTAGGGTCTCTTCCTTCTTTCTTGATCACTTCAATAACTTCACCAGTTTTACCTTTGATATCTTTCTTACCAGTAGTAATGATTACGTTATCTCCTCTTTTTATTTTTAACTTTGACATTTTCTTTTAAAAATTTTAAAAATTAAAGTACTTCAGGAGCTAATGAAATGATTTTCATATATTCTTTGTCTCTCAACTCACGAGCAACTGGTCCGAAAACACGTGTTCCTCTCATTTCTCCTGCTGCGTTTAGTAATACACAAGCATTGTCGTCGAATTTGATGTATGAACCATCTTTTCTTCTTACTGCTTTTTTAGTTCTTACTACTACAGCTTTAGATACCTGACCTTTCTTAGCGTTTCCTGATGGTGTAGAATCCTTGATAGTAACAACGATTTTATCACCAACTGAAGCATATCTTCTTCTGGTTCCTCCCAGAACTCTGATAACCAATACTTCTTTAGCACCTGTGTTATCAGCAACTTTTAATCTTGATTCTGTTTGTAACATTATTACTTAGCTTTTTCAATGATTCTTACTAATCTCCATCTCTTGCTCTTGCTCAAAGGTCTAGTTTCCTGGATCAGAACTGTATCACCTTCTGTGCATTCGTTGTTCTCGTCGTGTGCAGTATATTTTTTCGTTTTCAAAACGAATTTACCGTACATCGGGTGCTTTACTCTTGTAGTTTCACTAACAACAATAGTTTTTTCCATTTTATTACTGGAAACCACTCCGATTCTTTCTTTTCTTAAATTTCTATCCATTGTAAAATGAAATTATTGTTTGTTAGTTAACTCAGTGTTTAGTCTTGCGATTGTTCTTCTCAAATCTTTGATTTGAATCGGGTTTTCAATTGGGCTGATTGCATGAGCCAATTTCAATTTAGAATATTGAGCTTTTGCTTCAGTTAATTGAGCTTGAATATCACCCGCGCTTAAATTTTTAATATCAGCATTTTTCATTGTATTCAAAGATTATAGAGGTTTAACAAAATCGTTAGCAACGATGAATTTAGTAACTACTGGTAATTTCTGTGCCGCAAGTCTAAGAGCTTCTTTCGCAACTTCGTAAGGAACACCTCCTACTTCGAACATGATTTTACCTGGTTTTACTACAGCCACCCAATATTCAACAGCACCCTTACCTTTACCCATCCTTACTTCGGCTGGTTTCTTAGTAATTGGCTTATCTGGGAAGATTTTGATCCATAGCTGACCTTCTCTCTTCATATATCTAGTTGCAGCAATACGTGCAGCTTCAATTTGTCTAGCTGTGATCCAAGCTCCTTCCGTAGCTTTAATCCCGAAAGTTCCGTAAGCAAGTTGATTACCTCTTTGAGCAATCCCCTTCATCTTCATTTTATGAACTCTACGGAATTTGGTTCTTTTTGGTTGTAACATAATTTCTAAATTTTAGATTTTAGATTTTAGATTTTAGATTTTTTTTATTTTAAAAAAGTAACGGTAATTTAAAATTCAAAATGTCTAATCTAAAATTTTTAATTATTATTGTTATTATTGTTATTATTTTTTCTAGGTCTTCTGTTGTCTCTGTCTCCTCCTCTGTTTCTATCTCCTGACTGACCACCTTTCTTCTGTTGTCCTACTAACGGGGAAAGTTCTCTTTTACCATAAACTTCACCTTTCATAATCCAAACTTTTACACCTAGTCTACCATAAGTAGTGTGAGCTTCAGCCCAGTGATAATCGATATCAGCTCTGAAAGTAGACAATGGAATTCTTCCGTCTTTGAAAGATTCGCTTCTTGCCATTTCAGCACCGTTCAATCTTCCAGAGATTTGAACTTTGATACCTTCAGCACCCATTCTCATAGTACTAGCCATTGCCATTTTAACAGCTCTTCTGTAAGAGATTCTGTTTTCAATTTGCTTAGAAATACTATCAGCAACTAAAACTGCATCTAGTTCAGGTCTTTTGATTTCAAAGATGTTGATTTGAATATCCTTACCTGTAAGTTTCTTCAATTCTTCTTTTAATTTATCAACTTCCTGACCTCCTTTACCGATGATAAGTCCCGGTCTAGCAGTAGTAATTGTAACTGTAACTAATTTTAATGTTCTTTCAATATAAATTTTTGAAATACCACCTTTAGATAATCTAGCTTCAAGGTATCTTCTGATTTTGTAGTCTTCAGCGATTCTGTCTCCATAATCGTTTCCACCAAACCAGTTAGAATCCCATCCTCTGATGATACCTAATCTATTACCAATTGGATTTGTCTTCTGTCCCATACCTTGATTAATTTTCTTTATTACCTAAGATTAATGTAACGTGGTTAGATCTTTTTCTGATTCTGTACCCTCTTCCTTGTGGAGCTGGTCTTAGTCTCTTCAATTGTCTTGCACTATCCACGAAGATTTCTTTAACGATAAGGTTTGCTTCTTCAATATCAGCACCTTCGTTTTTAGTCTGCCAGTTTGCCATAGCAGAAAGAAGTAATTTCTCTAATTTGCTAGAGGCTTCTTTTTTAGAATATTTTAGGATATAAAGAGCTTTATCTACCTGCTCTCCTCTAATGATATCAGCAACTAATCTCATTTTTCTTGGAGATGATGGGCAGTCATTTAATGAAGCTTTTACAACGTCTTTGTTAGCTTCTTTTCTTGCGATTGCGCTATCTTGTTTTCTTGATCCCATGATTATCTGCTTCCTTTGTTTTTGTTACCACCATGACCTCTGAAAGATCTTGTTGGAGAAAATTCGCCTAACTTGTGACCTACCATGTTTTCTGTAACATATACAGGGATAAAAGATTTCCCATTGTGTACAGCGATAGTTTGTCCTACGAAGTCCGGAGAGATCATCGATGCTCTAGACCAAGTTTTGATAACTGTCTTCTTACCAGACTCTATATTTGCCTGAACCTTCTTATCTAAAGTATGATGAATGAACGGTCCTTTCTTAAGTGATCTTGCCATAATTATTTTCTTTTAGATACGATGTAACGGTTAGACACTTTGTTTTTCTTTCTAGTTTTGTAACCTTTAGCCGGCATACCGTTTCTAGATCTTGGGTGACCTCCAGAAGAACGTCCTTCACCACCTCCCATTGGGTGATCTACAGGGTTCATTACTACCGGTCTTGTTCTTGGTCTTCTACCTAACCATCTGCTTCTACCAGCCTTACCTGATACAGTTAATTGGTGATCAGAGTTGGAAACTGAACCAATCATTGCCATACATTCAGTAAGGATCATTCTAGATTCTCCTGAAGGCAATTTAATGATAGCATATTTTCCGTCTCTTGAAGTTAATTGAGCTGAAGAACCAGCACTTCTTGCTAAAATAGCACCTTGACCAGGCTTCATTTCAACACAAGAAATTACAGTACCCAATGGAATATTTTTCAATTTCATTGCGTTACCTACGTTTGGTTCAACGCTTTCTCCTGACACTACTTTCTGATCTACTTTGATACCGTTTGGAGCGATGATATATCTCTTCTCTCCGTCAGCATACTCTAATAAAGCGATAAATGCAGTTCTGTTTGGATCGTATTCTACAGATTTTACAGTTGCTTCAACGTTTGCTTTGTTTCTTTTGAAGTCAATAATTCTGTATTTCTTTTTGTGTCCACCTCCGGTGTAACGCATGGTCATTTTACCTGTTTGGTTACGTCCACCTGACTTTTTAATACCAACTGTTAGAGACTTCTCTGGTTTGTTGGTAGTAATTTCCTCAAAATTGTTTACAACTCTGAATCTCTGTCCCGGGGTGATAGGTTTTAATTTTCTAACAGACATTACTATTATTTATAATTAATAATTAATTTACAGCAAAAATATCGATAACCTCACCTTCAACAAGCTTGATTACCGCTTTTTTCAATTTGTTTGTCTTTCCTACTTGAAGACCTTTTTTAGTGTATTTCGAAGAAACCTTCGGAGCATAAATCATTGTGTTAACGTCTGCTACTTTTACACCGTAAGCCGCTTCTACAGCTTTTTTAATCTGGATTTTATTCGCCTTAGGATTAACTAAGAAAGAATAAGAACCTCTTAAATCCGTAAGGTAATTAGCCTTTTCTGAGATAACTGGTTTAATAATAATAGACATGACTTATTTCTTTAGATTTTCCTGGAATTTTTCAACTGCACCTTCGAAGAATACAACTTCACCTGCATTTACTAAATCGTAAGAACTCACTTCATTGAAGTTCATTACTTTAGCTTTAGGTAAGTTTCTTGAAGATAAATACACATTCTTGTTAGCTTCAGGAAGGATGAATAAAGCTTTCTTGTCGTTTAATGCCAAAGCATTTAATACTGTGATGAAATCTTTAGTTCTAGGAGCGCTTAAGCTCATATCTTCCAAAACTCTGATGCTGTTGTCTCTCATTTTCTGAGATAAAACAGATTTCTTAGCTAATCTCTTAAGAGCCTTGTTCAATTTGAATCTGTAGTCTCTTGGTTTTGGTCCGAATACTCTACCTCCACCTCTGAAAGTTGGAGATTTGATATCCCCGTATCTAGCAGATCCTGATCCTTTTTGCTTCTTAAGCTTTTTAGTAGAAGCAGTAATTTCGCTTCTTTCTTTCGATTTATGAGTCCCTTGTCTTTGTGCAGCAAGGTACTGTTTAACTTCTAAGTAAACCGCGTGCTGATTTGGCTCAATTCCGAATACTGTTTCGTCTAGAGTTACTTTTCTTCCGGTCTCTTTTCCTGATGTATTTAATACTACTAGTTCCATTTTCTGATAATTACATAAGAATTTTTAGCTCCCGGAACAGCACCTTTTACTACTAAAAGATTTTGTTCTTGATCAACTTTTAACACTTGAAGGTTTTGAACAGTTACCTGCTCACCTCCCATTCTTCCAGCCATTCTCATCCCCTTGAATACTCTTGAAGGATCTGAACCTGCACCGATAGAACCTGGAGCTCTAAGTCTGTTGTGCTGTCCATGAGTTGCCTGCATTACACCTCCAAATCCGTGTCTTTTAACAACACCTTGGAAACCTTTACCTTTTGAAGTACCTGTTACGTCAACATATTCACCTTCAATGAATAAATCAACTTTTACTTCTTCTCCTACTTTTACTTCATCAACGAATTCTCTGTAGAATTCAACTAATTTAGCTTTAGGAGCAGAACCAGCCTTTTTAAAATGACCAGCTAACGCTTTACCAACGTTCTTCTCACTCTTGTCATCGAAACCTAATTGAACAGCTTTATAACCGTCTTTTTCTAAGGTTCTGACCTGTAAAACCGAGCATGGACCAGCTTGGATAACTGTACAAGGAATGTTTTTTCCTTCTTCGTTAAACAAAGATGTCATACCGATTTTCTTACCAATAATACCTGACATTGTTTATATTATAATAAAATTTATCTTTCTCTTTATCACCATTTTTAGGAGGTCTAAAGTAATTTCTACTTCTGATATAGGCATACTACGCCCCTAAAATGAGTGTGCAAATGTATGAATAATTTTATTACTGACAAATTTTTTAAGTAAAATATTTTGATTTTTAATCAATTAGAACTTTTTGAGAAAATCCAGAACAAATTTTCTCCTCAATTATTTTGATTTTAAAAAAGAAATTAGAAAGAAGATCTGTTTATACGATCACATTCACACCTGCTTCTTCCAATCCTGCCTCATCTTCACCGGAAATACCTGTATCAGTAATCAGATAGTCTATTTTATCTAATGATGCAATCTTACCAAAGCCTTTTTTGTTGAGTTTTGAAGAATCTGCAAGAATCACCGTCTGATCGGCACAGTCAATCATCACCTGATTAAGATGGGCTTCTGCGGCATTAGAAGTACTGATTCCAAATTCAAGGTCAATACCATCTACTCCCAGAAAAAGTTTATTACAGGAGAACTGCTTAAGAATTCCTTCGGAAATAGATCCTACTATAGAAGTGGAACTCTTACGGACTTCTCCTCCCAGCTGAATGATATTAATATTAGGATTATTACAAAGCTCAATAGCTACCCTCAAAGAAGAGGTCAATACGGTAAGCGGTCCAAAGTTCACCAGCATCCGGGCAAGATAATGCATTGTTGTTCCGGAAGCTAATATGATACAGTCGTTCTCCTGAATCAGCGCTAATGCCGCTTTTGCAATCGCCTGTTTTGCTTCTACATTAATATTCTCCTTCTCCCCTACATTTTTCTCATAAGCATATCTTACCTGCTTACTTGCCCCTCCATGATTACGGAAAAGCAGCCCTAAACTTTCAAGATGGTTCAGATCCTTTCGGATCGTAACCGAAGAAACATTCAGTTTTTCACATAAATCTTGCACAAGAACATGGCCTTTTTCATCCAGCTCTTTTAATATTTCATCATGCCTTGGGATTAGCTTCTCCATTTTATTCGTTTCATCAAAATTAGCGTTTTTTTTTCGTACTCTAAAATTTCATTTATTTTCTTTTTGCTTTCATTTTTAATTTATATATTTGAAAACGAAACATAAACGAAACATTTATGAAACGAAACGAAGAACTCAGTAAATTAACCAATGTAAAGGAATGGGACTTTATAGTCATAGGAGGAGGAGCCAGTGGTTTAGGTTCGGCACTAGACGCAGTAAGCAGAGGTTTTAAAACCTTATTGCTTGAATCTCACGATTTTGCAAAAGCAACATCCAGCAGAAGTACAAAATTAGTACACGGTGGAGTAAGATATCTTGCCCAGGGAGACGTAGGATTGGTAAAAGAAGCATTAAAAGAAAGAGGTCTGCTTGCTAAAAACGCAGCTCATATCGTAAAAAATCAATCTTTTATTATTCCTAATTATACTTGGTGGGGAGGAATCTATTATAAAATAGGTTTATCCATTTATGATTTCCTTGCAGGAAAGCTGAGCTTGGGAAAAACGAGATACATCAGCAAATCAAAGACTGTAGAAAAACTTCCAACTATTGAACAAAATCACTTGATGAGTGGTGTTGTTTACCAGGACGGACAGTTTGACGATGCCAGACTTGCTGTGAATTTAACTCAGACCATTATCGAGAAAGGAGGAACCGCAGTCAATTATGTAAAGGTGATCAATCTTCTGAAAGATGGTGCTGATAAAGTAATTGGTGTTGTTGCAGAAGATCAGCTGTCCAAGCAGCAATATCAGATTCATGCCAAGGTAGTCATTAATGCAACAGGTGTATTTACCAATGACATCCTTAATATGAATAACCCTAAGCATGGTAAACTTGTTGTTCCAAGCCAGGGAATCCATTTGGTGCTTGATAAATCATTCCTGAAAAGTGATGATGCGATCATGATTCCAAAAACATCAGATGGAAGGGTTCTATTTGTTGTTCCTTGGCACGACAGAGCTTTGGTAGGAACTACGGATACTCTTCTAAAGGATGAAAGTTTTGAACCCCGTGCTCTTGAAGAAGAGATCAACTTTGTATTAAATACAGCAAGACAGTATTTAGCTAAGAAACCTACCCGTGAAGATGTAAAATCTGTATTCGCAGGATTACGCCCTCTGGCCGCGCCCAAAGATGGAAGCAAAAGTACAAAAGAGGTTTCCAGAAGTCATAAAGTTATTGCTTCTGAAACAGGGTTAATTTCCATTATCGGTGGAAAATGGACAACTTATCGTAAAATGGCAGAAGATACTGTAGATGAAGCGATGAAAGTTCATAGATTAGGAAATACCGCCTCCAAAACAGAGCATCTATCCATTCATGGTAATGTAAAACCGGAACAGGTAGACAGAAGCAATCATCTGTATGTTTACGGTTCTGATATTCCTGCTATAAAAGCCTTACAGGAAAGCAACCCGCGTTATTCCCAGAAACTTCATCCTGATCATCCTTTTACCATTGCAGAAATTGTATGGGCGATAAGAAATGAGATGGCAGAAACCATTGAGGATATCTTATCAAGAAGAGTCCGTTTATTATTCTTAGATGCCAGAGCAGCTATAGACAGTGCTCAAACTGTTGCAAAAATAATTGCTGAAGAAAAAGGATATTCTGAAGAATGGACGCAGCAACACGAAAATGAATTTATTGATTTAGCAAGAGGATATTTATTAACGCCTTATTCACCTAAAGTCCAACCTTAATCTAGTACACTTTTATGAATGAAAAATTAATTCTCGCTTTAGACCAGGGGACAACTTCCTCCAGAGCGATCTTATTCAACCACAGTGGAGAAATTAAATATGTAGCACAGAAAGATTTCAGACAAATATTCCCGACACCGGGTTGGGTAGAGCATGATCCGAATGAAATCTGGTCATCACAAATCTCCGTAGCAGCAGAAACTATAGCGAAAGCAGGGATCTCCGGACTGGAAGTTGCCGCTATCGGTATTACCAATCAACGGGAAACAACCATTGTATGGGACAAAGAAACCGGTGAGCCTATTTACAATGCCATTGTATGGCAAGACCGAAGAACGTCTAAATATTGTGATGAGCTAAAAGAGCAGGGTCACGCTGAAGTTATTAAAGAAAAAACCGGCCTTGTATTAGACGCTTACTTTTCTGCAACAAAACTAAAATGGATCCTTGATAATGTAGAGGGTGCCAGAGCTAAAGCAGAAGCAGGAGAACTATGTTTTGGAACAGTAGACACATGGCTGGTATGGAAGCTTACCCGTGGTAAAATGTTTATCACTGACGTATCCAATGCCAGCAGAACAATGCTACTGAATATCCATACATTAGAATGGGATAATGATTTGTTAGAATTATTCAATATTCCCAGAGCTGTTCTTCCCGAAGTAAAGCAGAGCAGTGAAATATATGGAGAAACTGCAACTACTTTATTTTCCACTAAAATTCCTATTGCAGGTATTGCAGGTGACCAGCAGGCAGCTCTATTCGGGCAAATGTGCATCACTCCGGGAATGGTAAAAAACACATACGGAACCGGCTGCTTTTTATTAATGAATACAGGAAAAGAAGCTGTTTCTTCTAAAAACAACCTGCTTACCACCGTAGCCTGGAAAATCAATGGAGAAGTAAACTATGCACTGGAAGGAAGTGTATTTGTAGGAGGTGCAGCAATCCAATGGCTGAGAGACGGTCTTAAAATTATTCGTTCATCTGAAGAAGTGAATGAGCTGGCAGCATCTGTTCCTGACAATGGTGGTGTATATTTCGTTCCTGCCCTTACCGGATTAGGAGCACCACACTGGGATCAGTATGCACGTGGAACTATTGCAGGTATCACCCGTGGAACAACTGACGGACATATTGCCAGAGCAACATTGGAAGGTATTGCATTTCAGGTTTATGATATTGTAAAATCTATGGAAGCAGATTCCGGAAGGGCCAGTCTCGAACTAAGAGTAGATGGAGGAGCTTCGGCAAGTGACCTTTTGATGCAGATACAGTCTGATCTGTTTGGTTTTAAAATCACAAGACCTCAGACACTTGAAACCACTGCATTAGGAGCAGCTTATCTGGCAGGCCTTGCGGTAGGATACTGGAAAGATATTGATGAAATACAGTCTCAATGGATCGTAGACAAAGATTTCCATCCTCAGCTGGATACAGAAAACGTTGATAAAATGATCCATCTGTGGAAGAAGGCCGTATCGCGTTCGCAAAACTGGATAGAAGATTAACCCGTTGACCTTAAAAATACACATATGACACCATTTATCGCAGAATTAATAGGAACAATGCTTCTTATACTCTTAGGCAACGGCGTTGTCGCCAATGTTGTCTTAAAGGGAACCAAAGGAAATAATTCCGGCTGGATTGTAATTACAACAGCATGGGCATTAGCCGTCTTCATCGGCGTCACTGTAGCCGGACCTGTAAGCGGTGCCCACCTAAACCCGGCAGTCACCATTGGTCTTGCTACCGCAGGAAAATTTTCCTGGGATTTAGTTCCAACTTATATAGCCGCCCAAATGATAGGAGGAATGCTTGGTGCCTTTCTGGTTTGGCTATTCCATAAGGATCATTTTGCTATAACAGAAGATGAACCAGGCATGCTTGCCTGTTTCAGTACAGGACCAGCCATCAGAAAGACTTCTTCTAATCTTATCAGTGAGATTATAGGAACGTTTGTACTGGTATTTGTCATCTTCCACTTTTCGGATCCCAGTATTTCGATCGATATTGACCCTACAGCAAAAGTAGGATTAGGTTCTGTAGGAGCTCTTCCTGTTACGTTCCTTGTCTGGGCAATAGGTTTGTCTCTGGGCGGAACTACAGGCTATGCAATTAATCCGGCAAGGGATCTGGCTCCAAGAATTATGCATGCTATTTTACCTGTAAAAGGGAGCAGTGATTGGGGATATGCATGGATACCGGTAGCGGGACCTGTGATAGGAGCTGTGCTTGCCGCTGTTTTATATGGACTCTTAACTTAAAAAATACAGATGATGAGAATTTTAAAAGGAATCTTCCTGCTCATGCTAGGCAGCGGAAGGTTATTTTCTCAGGAAACTACTGAGACTAAGGAAAACAGACTTGATTTCACGGCCAACATTCAGAATAACCATTTATGGAGAGGTTTAATCATTACTGATAAGCCTGTTGTAATGGGAAATCTATCCTATGCCCTGGATGCGGAAAAAAAATGGAAAATAGGAATCTGGGGAGCATCCGCTTTAGCAGATGATAAAGACAATACCCATTATAAAGAAATCAATTATTATGTTCAATATTCTGACGGACGTTTTTATATCGGACTTTGGGATCTTTATAACTCCAGAAACATTAATACTGCCGTAGCTGCAGATGACATCTTCAGCTATTCACAAAGAAGAACGGCACATATTATTGACTTAAGAACCAACTATACGTTCGGGCCTTCATTCCCTATTAATATTGAAGCAGATATTATGCTTTATGGAGGCGCCAATGCAGGAGAGGTTGTTCTTGAGCCGGACGGAAGTTATAAAAAGAATAAATACTCTACTTATGTTCAGGCAAGTTACCCCGTAATAAAGGGTCAGAAAGTGAATCTGGATGCATTTGTAGGCGCCGGCTTTGCTCTTAATGATAAAACGTTCCTGTATGGAAATGGCAAAAACAGTTTTGACATCGTTAATATAGGTGTAAAAGCAGGTAAGGTTGTTAAGATTACTGACCATTACAGTCTTCCTGTTTATATGATGGCCATGTGGAATCCCTCTAATAAGTTTGCAAGAATTCAGCTTGCTGCGACTGTTTTTTAAAACGGATATCTACCACAATACTATAAAATCACTCCTTTGGGGTGATTTTTTTGTTATAGATTACAATGACCATTCCGTCAAATCTTTGATTTGCCGCCCCTCCAGTGGCGGGGAATGGTTATACGAATGTTATGTCTGGGATTAATAACAGTCTTATATCCAATCACCGGGATTTCACGGTTTATCTTTTAAGTAAAAATTTTTACTTTTGAAGAAAAAAGAACTATGAAAAAATTTTTTAGTATCATGATTTTGTGTATCAGTATTTTGTCTTTTGCACAGGTAAAAGTTCCTTTTACGGGACATAGAAGTTTTGATATTATGGAGGGCTACAGTGGTACCGGTACTCCTCATTATTATTTGGATGTGAAAAAAAACGGTGATGTCTTTTTTGGATATGTTCAGGTAAATCAGGCTAACGGAAAAGAAACTACAGAAGAAATAAATGCAGGCAAATACGGAGCAAACAAAGTAATGAAAGTACATTTCAAAAAATTCGGTGAGACTTTCTTTGTGAAATTTGATAAAAATAAAATCTTTATGACCGATGAAAAGGGAAATATTCAGAATCTTGAAGGCTGTTGCTCTTCCAGTGAGAGTATGGATAAAGAAACCTGTACCTGTGAAAGTGGGCTGTATGAATAATAAGATAATATAGCGCCACTCCTTTGGAGTGGCTTTTTGTTTAATGGAAAGAAAAAGGCCACCCGTTAAAAATTCTTTGAATTTTTGCCACCTCTCCGGTGGAGGGGAAATGGTTATAAGAATTGTTGGGATTTGTTGAGAGTTTGAGATCATGTAATTTGTCAGGAATAAGGAATCACCGGGATTTTACGGTGTATGGTTTCTATAAATATCTTTACTTTTGAAGAATCAATTATGCACACCACGGTATGAAAATCCTAAATATTTTATGGGTTTTATTTTTTATTGTTTCCTGCAGTAAAAAGGAAAACCATCCTTACACGTTCTATTATTGGAAAACCAATTTGAAACTGAATCATGAGGAGAAGAAAGTATTGGCACAGGCTTCTGTTCCTTATTTATATACCCGCTTTTTTGATGTTGATAAAATAGGAGGAAAGTTTCAGCCTGTGGCTGTCATCACCAAAGACCAGAGTTTTCAGACCGATAAGCAGGTGGTACCTACTGTTTTTATCACGAACCAGACTTTACTGAACATTTCTTCAGAGGAGATAAAATTCCTGGCAGAAAGCATTCATCATTTAATATTGAAAAAAACAGAAGAGTATCATTTAAAAATTAACAATGAAATTCAGATCGACTGCGACTGGACAGCCGGTACACGTGATGATTATTTTAAATTTCTAAAGGAACTGAAAAGGGTTTCCGGAAAAAATATCACCTGTACTCTACGTCTTCATCAGGTTAAAGATAAAAAGCAGACCGGAATTCCGCCGGTAGAAAAGGTATATCTGATGTGCTACTCCACTTCTTCACCATTAGAAAAATCTGATAAAAACTCCATTCTGGATGTGGCTACATTAAAAAGTTATCTTTCCAGAATTGAAGAGTACCCCATCAAAACTATTGAAGTAGCACTCCCTATCTACTCATGGGGAATTGTTACCAACCATCTGGAAAAGCATAAGCTGATTAATGCACTATCTACAAAGGATCTGCAAAATGAGCATTTTAAAAAGCTCTCTGAAAATGAGGCTGAAGTTTTGAAAGACGGTTTTTACTTTGGAAGCTACCTGAATAAAGGTTTTAAAATAAAGGTAGAGGAAATTTCAGGTGAGCAGCTTGAAGATGTCATCCGCTTTCTTGAGAAAAAAATACCTCATTTTAATATTATTTATTATCAATTAGATAGTAAATTTGTGTTAGATCGAAAATTTTAAATCATCATCACAGATGAAGGCAGAGTATTAGTACCTGCATGGATTTATATTATTAATCATTATAAAAAATTAAAAACACCACTCTACATATGAAAAAGTATATTCTTTCACTTGCAGTGGCCTCTCTTTTCTATACGAAATCTGATGCCTGCGCCTGGTCGGATCCTGACTACGAATACTTCAATCTTTTTACCCAGAGTATCATTAAAGATAAATCTTACCTTCCTTTTCTGCACAATTATTCCAGCAGATTCTACACGGGTTATAAAACCTCATTGATTCCTGATGACAATCTGGAAACATGGAAGAAGTATTTCGGCAACCAGCTTAATCATGCTGAAGCTTATGATCTGATTTATAAGATCAGTATGAACGACCTCAATAATCTTAAAAACGGAAATCCGTCCAACCCTCTTCTCCAAAAGCTGGGTTCAGGATTTTACCAAAAGTACCGCGAGGGAATAGATTATTTAATTGAGGCTAAATATCTGGAACCTTATATGAGCATCAATTATATTGAAAGTGAAAATTCATTTTACTATGAGAGAAATGCTAACACTAAGAATGCGACGGCTCTTGATTATGACAAAACCATTGCTGCTTTAACTTCTTTATACAATGCTGCCAGAAATCCGGAGATTAAACAGCGCTATGGATACCAGCTGGTACGTCTCAATCATTATACGAGAAATTATGATGCTTCACTGCAGGCATTCAAAACCTATATAGAACCAATCAAGCTAAAAGGTGCCGTTTATTTTATGGCACTGGATCAAATGGCAGGTGCTCAAAGGGGACTGGAGATGAACAGTGATGCCAACTGGAACTTCTTCCAGGTATTCATGAACACTAAAGACCGTAAAGAATCTTCTTTTGTATCTATGAAACTTTCGGATACGGCTTCTTTCAGCAATATTATGAAAAGGGCTAATACCAATGAGGAAAAAAACATGGCTTATTTCCTTTTAGGCTATGAGGATTTCAACAATCCTATTCCGGTTATGGAAAAAATGTATGATATTAATCCTGACTCTGAAATTCTGAAAGTAATGGCCGTAAGAAGTATCAATGAGCTGGAAAGAAGTTATCTTCCCACTTATTATTACACCGATGCTGCTTCCGGGAGAGTTTCTGTACAAAGAGGAAAAACGGATACCAAAGCTTCAAATGATAATGTAGCGGACAACACTACCACAGTGGTAAAAGAGGAAAAGCTTTCTTTCTGGCAAAAGATTGTAAGGTTCTTTAAAAACCTTTTCGGAGGTTCTAAGTCTGAAAAAACCGGTGATGAAGCTAAAGCTGATCAAAGTGATGATGAGCTCTTCAGTAATCCGGACAGGATACCTTTCTATACCCGAACAGGTTATTATTATGATCAGAAAACACAGGACTTCCTTGATGCTCTGGAAAAATTCACTGATAAAACAAGGGAGAAATCTAAGGATGAATACTGGCAGATTGCCAATGCTTACCTTAAGTTTTTGAAAAAAGACTATAAAGCAAGTTCTGAAATTCTTAATGACATCAAAACCACCAATCCTGAGTACCAGGAGGAGATCAAGAGAATGAAAGTGCTGAATGATATTGTATCTCAGCCTAAAATAGATGCAGCATACGAGGATCATTTAATGAAAGATTATCCTGAATACTTTGTGGAAAAACCGGTGAAAAAAGATACTGCCACCACAGATAATTTCGATTATTATGGGGAAGCACCATCTACTGCAGACTTCCTTAAAGATGTCTTGGCAAACCGCTATTTTCTTCAGGGTGAGGATGGAAAATCATTCCTGATGAATAATAAACTTTCTGACCTTCAGTACAACCCGAACTCAAATCTGGTAAAAAGTGTGGAGGACTTCTACAGAAAGTCAAATAAAACACAGTTTGAGCAGCAGGTTATTGCCAAAAACATGGACAGTGTAGGTAATATTGATGCATTTTTCAATACCATTTATGGAGACAGAGCCATGAGGCTTGCCGATTTTGAAAAGGCTAAATCCCATTATGAAAAAGCGCAGAAATTTGCCGGAATCCCAAGAGTCAATTACGACTGGTCAGAAAAAAGCGGTCAAACCATCACTGCAAAACAATATACACCTACTGAGTATAACGGTTTTGATAATATTTCAAATCTTGTGTTTGGTCATAATGTTTGGGAAAGCTTCCAGAGTTCTGATGCTGAAAGTATGAAAGCTGAAAACTACACTGATTTCCCTTTCATCAAAAGCAGTATGAATAAACTTGAACTTGCTGATGTTTTGATCCAGCTTAAAAAGATTGGAAATGGTGCTGATGAAAAAGCTGCTAAAGCCAACCAGCTTATCGGAAATTTACTGTACAACACCTCTATTTTAGGATATTACAGAGAGCTGTTCGTCATGGATGTCGACAATAGTAATGGTGGAAAGTATAACTTCTGGAATACCGACAGAAAGAACCCTTATAAATATTATTACAAAAACTTCCTGGACACATCCTATATTGAGCCTGACAATTTTGACCTGGCGATTAATTATTATCAAAAAGCCCTGAAGCTTTCCAATAATAAGGAGGAAAAAGCAAGAGTTCTTTTCCAGATGGCTAGTGCTGAACAAGGGAAATACTATCAATATGAAGCAAAAAACCAGATGGATTATGATTATTCTGACCCTAAGTGGTCCGAAAAATCTGATGCTCACCAAAAGGAACTGGACAATCTGAGAAATCAGAAATACAGAACCTATTTTGCACAATTGAAAACACAGTACTCAGATACTGAAACTTCAAAAGCACTGATGGGAAGCTGTTCTTATTTCAGTTACTTTATGAGATAACATCACTGCATAAAAAAACCTCTGAATCATCAGAGGTTTTTTATTTTAGATCTTATGTTATTTCTTAATAAACTTGGTTTTGATATTTTTTCCATTTTCATTTATGGTCATGAAGTAGATTCCTTTTACGAAGCTGCTTACATTTACTTGACCTTCACCAATTATGCCTTTTGAAATCAATTGCCCCGGAGCATTGAAAATTTCATAGGATGATTTTGGAGATACATTTTTCACATTCAAAACATTGTCCACAGGATTCGGATAAACCTGAACCGATTTTATTTTTCCTGTTTCCGAAACGGCCAATGTACCTGCTGTCATTTTTTTCACTGCATAGAATACATTTCCGATTGCTGAAACTCTTACATGAATCGTCTTTCCAGCTAAAGAGGCAGGAATGAAAACATTTGCTGTTCCACTGTTAGGTACTGATGCTGCCAGATCATTCCATGTTGCACCGTTATCATCAGTATAATCAATTTTTACATCAGCCACATTATAAGGCGCGGCTGTAGTTCCGGAAACCGTCCATTTAATTTCTGAACTGGTATCAGGAGTAAGAGATGCCGTATCCACCTTGAAGGCTTCTGCAGAGCCTACTACAACGGTTTGTGTAGTATGAGCGCTTTGTCCCTGCCCCGGTTTATTATCTCTCACGGTTACACGGAAATGAGTTGTTCTTGCTACCGTACTTGCTGCTTCAAAATCATCAGCATTCTTCACCTCTCCATTTAATACGGTAGAAAGCTTAGGGAAATATCTGGTAGGACTTAATGTTGGTGGCCATGATCTGAAATTGGCCCCTGAGGTAGTTCGTCCAATGTAAAACTTATTAACGCCGTTATATAAATAACTTGGATCTACCTGCTCCCAGGAATAAGTTAATGCATCCCCATCCGGATCTGTTGCCTCTGCGGTGAGTGCAAATGCAGTACTCATCGGGATGGTATATGTTACCGGCATTTCTGTAACTACCGGCGGGCGGTTGATAATGGTGGTTATGGTACCACAGTTCACTCTGGCACCAGTCAGAAAATTATCCTGTACCTGATCAATACTTACGGAATGAAAAAACAGATCGGAGTGCTTCTGCACATCCGTTGAAGCTCCTGTAATTCCTGCGTACCCCATGATTGTTGACCCTGATCCAGGTTCTACCTCTACACCAGTTCCTTCTCTGTTACTATACGTATGGTTGTTTCCCAGCTGGTGCCCTATTTCATGGGCTACAAAATCAATATCAAAACTATCTCCGCTAGGAGGCAGCTGAGTTGTGCTGTTAAAATCCCAGATTCCGTTCGGATACCAGTTTACACCCGGCGATGTAATACCGGATCCTTTGTAGCTGTTATTGGCATTACCCCCTACATTTAAACTGTTACTGCATACACAGCCTATACAACCTGCATTTCCTCCTCCTCCAGAGGCTCCAAACAAGTGGCCTATATCAAAATCGGCATCTGTAACTCCGTATACTCCTCCATGTAAAGTATCCATCAGCTCTATATTCCATGATGACGGCGGCGAGGTAAGATCCGTAACGGTACTGTAAGGATCAGTATTTGGATCAGTAAATAGGGTTTGTGTATTATTAATGAGGTTTACATGTACATTAAACTCCTGCTCAAAAACTCCGTTCACCCTTGTTAATGTAGCATTGATTTGCGTCATGGCTCCGGAAAGCCCTCCAAAAAACTGAGTGTACTCTCCTGTGGTAGAGAGTGCCAGTCTTAGTGTTCTGAATTTCTGATTTCCACTTCTCCTGGCAAATGCTGTTTTATCAGAGTAAGTCTGCATCTCTTTCATTTGGTCTACAGCCTCTTTTTTTTCAGTGGTATTACAAACAAATGCATGCCCGTTCCTGTTGGTTTTTCCGTGGACAGAATAAAAAGATTTATCTGCAGTAGCGGGCTCAATAAACTCATACTTTCCATCATTTCCAATGATCATGGACTGGAAATCATTGGGGCCAACACTGAATCTGATATATTTGGAAGGATCATCAATACCCACCCCTACATAAGATCCGAGTTCATACTGTTTTGCCAATGCTTCATCCATAACTGGAAAACTACTGACCGCAAATCTTTCCGTCTTTCCGGATAATGTAGGAATATTCACACTAATAGCAGAACCTTCCCCGATTTTTGAGGTCCTCAGTAGCTGAGTTCTGATCTGATCAATATCGAGTCTATAATAAATCGAATTATCACTTTTCTTTACAATTTTTTCTTTAGGTACATTCTGACTCCATTGGGCGCTTACTATTGTTGATAAAAACACAAATGGTAAACATGATAATTTTAAATTCATATAAATATGTTTGTATAAAAATGATGTCTTCACCAAAAAGTTCCTTCAAGAAATTTTATAATGAAGACTAATTATTCTTTCTTCTGTTCCTGCTTCTTGAGCCATTCTTCATGTTTATTTTTGAAGAACTCATGTTTGTAATTCTGATTTCTCTTTGCTGCATCAATAGAATGCGAGGTATGGATATCCGCATCCTTTTTGGCAAACTGAGCCAGATTTTCGTAATAATGGTGGAGCTGATCCAGTTCCGTTTCTGTAAGATCTTCAATATCTACAATTCTGTTACTGGCCTTTTCATGGGCCGCAATCAGCTCGTTCAGCTTTATCTGTATAGCTTTAGAATCTTTATTCTGGGCTTTTTGAATAAGGAAAACCATTAAAAAGGTAATGATCGTAGTTCCTGTATTGATCACAAGCTGCCAAGTTTCCGAATAATCGAAAAAAGGACCTGTTACCGCCCAGATAATGACCAGAAGCATAGCTCCGATAAATGCAACAGGACTTCCTGTAAATTTTACTGCCTCGTTTGAAAATTTCTCAAAAAAATTATGATTGTTGTGACTCATGATAGAAGTTATTTTACATAATAAATGTATAAAATTACCATGAACCGGGATGAATAAAGTTGAGTTTTCAGTTGGGAAGTGGTATGTTTTATTTTATTTTCTTAGCCCTATGCCACCAGATCAGAAATCCTGTCACAGGTAGAGAACATCCGATAAGAGACACTATAAAATAGAGAATGATACTGGGTAGTCCCATGATTTCTCCAGTATGCAAAGGTTTGGCAAGTGCTGTAAACTGTTTATTGAGAGGCTTTGCAGAGAACAATTCTCTGGTTTTAAAAACTCCTGTTTTATCAAATGTCACTTCATCCGGAAGCATCATTCCCAGCAGGTTCTGCCTGTTTATTTTAATGATCACATATCGGGGGTTATCTTTATTAGGTAACTCTACACTTGTAACAGCAGTATAAGGAAGGTACTGGTCCGAAAGCTGTATAATTTTATCGATAGAAGCAGACGTTGAATTTTTAAGATTTTTCTTTTCATCCTGCTTCTTGAGCATATCTTCCATAAGCCCACTGAACGGATCATCGCCATTCTCATTATTATTTGAAATATGATCAATTGAAGATCCACCAAGACTCACAATAAGGCTATTTTTCACCCAGGGATAGGTTATATACAGTCCTGTAACAGCAATAAAGAAAAGCATCAGGAAGCTGTAGAATCCAAGGGTATTATGGAGGTCATAATTCAGTCGCTGAAACTTTGCTTTCAACATGACAGTCAGACCTTGTTTTAGAAACTTCAGCTTTTTGGGCAGCCAGAGGATAAATCCTGAAATCAGCAACCCACAAAATATAAGTACCGCAGCTCCTACCACCTGACGTCCGGCGTTTCCCATCATAAGGTTTCTGTGAATATCAAGTACAACTTCAAAAAAGTGGCTCGCTCCGATATCTGCCGGCCCCAGAATTTCACCTGTATACTGATTATAATAAGTGCTTTTATCCAATTGATTTTCCCGATATCCAATAACATAGCTTCTTCCTTTATCATCCGGAATCAGAAGGGAGGTCAGCTCTTTTTTCTGTTCTAACAATTCTGACCGGATCAGATCCGGGTTTTTAACTTTTCCGGAAGCTGAGCTGATATATACTTTATCTCTGTTTGTAAATTCTATAACCTGGTTTTTGAATGCATACAGGCAACCGGTAAGACACATTACAAAAACAATGATCGCTGATAAAAGTCCCAACCAAAGATGAATAAGCCACATCAGATATTTAGTAACCGATTCATTCTTCCTTTTTTTCCGGTAAAGGCTTTTAAATAATAACTTCATTTGGGCATATAACAAAAACATTAAGATGGTTGGGGTCACCTTAATGTTTTTTAAATTAAAATTGATATGAATGATTGATAATTTTAAAGGGCGGCCTACAAATTAATTTCGCTGAATAATCTGCTATGTATATTGTATAAGCCTTACAAGAAAGTTCTGTGATACGGGTAGAACTTACTTTCCTTCTCCGGATGGGAATCCGGATCAAATTATTTTCTTCCTTTAAACTGAACCTCTTTTACGATCTCTTCGAATTTCGTATAATGTTCAGGAGTAAGTGTATTTTTAATGGCTGCTTTTCTCTGTGCATCAAACTTTTCCCAGTATTCTTTAGCCAGGTCATTGTTACCGTGATACACATCGTGAGCATCGTTGAATGCTTTTTCAAATGCATCATTCGCTGCATTGACTACTTTAAATTCGTCTTCGGAAAGCTGGGCTTCTGTTTTTATTCTTTCTAAAAGAGCATTGTCATATCTTGGTCTTTTTCTGGAATTTTCATCAACGAATTTGTTGAATTTTTCCATTTGTGGGCCATCCAATACTTTGGCCATTTCAAGAGACTGTTGTGCTCTCAGTTCTTCATTTTTTATTCCCAAAGCCACACGGTCCATATTTCCTCCCTGTGCTTTTGCGGCCTGAAAATTCTGCTCCTGAAGATCCTGATATTTTTTAGTGATCTCATCAAAGCTTTTCGTCTGATCGGGTGTAAGCTGTATTTCAGTTTTGAACTGGTTATAATCTATTCCTTTCTTTTTGTCTCCGGAACATGAAACAACCAATAATGTTGTTACTGCTACTACAATAGTTTTGATATAAGTACTATTCATTATATTTTATTTTATGGTTTGTCAATGATTAGAAGAAGTAATTAGCTCCAAACTGGTATCTGATTCCGTCAATTCTGAACCCAAAGTTACTAGCCGGATCAGAGGCATCATTACGTATGTTTTTATCCAGAATATTGTATACTCCAAAAGTGAAACGTACATTTTTATTCAATCGGTATACAGTTCCTAAATCCCATAAAAAGTATGAAGGTATAGGATATTCCTGAGTCTTACCTCTGTTTACCCCAGGCTGGCTTTCACTTCTATAATTCCCTCTTGACCAAAATTCAAAGCTGTCATTTGCTTTCCATGAAAGGTTCAGATTAGCCATATGTTTAGGGATTCTTGCGTACGGTTTATTGTAAAGTGCAGGAATTTCATCAGATTTAATCTTAGTATCTGTGTATGTATAGTTCGTTTTTAATACGATACTTTTTGTTACATTTATACCCAGGTTAGCTTCGATTCCCATGCTGTTGGCCTTTCCTAAATTCTCCCTTGTTGAAATAAAATCATACACATGATTGTATATGTTTTCAAACTGTTTACACTCTTCAGTGTTATTACATTTTCTTACTTCTACCAGTTTGTTTTTAAAGTCTGTATTAAAACCTGTCACGCTTAAATTAATCACTTTCTTATTATCTTCAAACATAACCGTCACTTCCTGATTAAAGCTTTTTTCCGGCTTAAGATCTTTATTTCCGATAATCACACCATCTGAAGTTCCTCCTCCGGTTACCTGTCCCCATCCTGGGTTTACGGCTCTCAGTCCCGGAGCTTTATATCCCCAAGAAGTCCCTCCTTTTACAGTAAAGTTCTGAGTAACGTTCCATACCAAATATCCTCTTGGTGTAAAATTGGAACCATAATTCTGATCATTATCCAAACGTGCACCTGTCACTAAGTGAAGTTTATCAAACAAGCTCCAGTTTCCTTCTGCAAAGGCAGACCAGTTCCAACGGGTCAGCTCGTTGATGATTTCGCCTTCAGACTTAATTTTATTTCCTAAATCATTCAGCTTTTCATATCTATATTCGCCACCAAAACTGATGACATGCTTTTTAATATTGAAATTATTAAGGCTATAGGCAAGGAAAGTCTGATACCTCATATCCCTGTTTGGGTTATTGGTATTATCATATTGCAGATAAGAATTCGTATGAAAGTTGGAATAATCACCTTTATGACTTAAGGAAAGAACATTTCTTTCGTAATTATTACGTGAGCTTTTTGCATTGGGAGCTAAAGAATATCCCGGGGTTTGATTTCGTTCCTGACGGTTAAAGTCGTAGTTTAACTTGAACACATTTTTCTGATCAGGGGTAAGGCTCAATTCTGTTCCAAAAGCTTTAATCACCCTTTCTGTAAATCCACCAACAAATTTGTCTTCATTTCTGTCGGAATAGCTTCCCGTAATTTTCATTTGAAGAAGGTCCTTTACTATAGAACCTGCAGCGTAGCCGTCAATCTGGTATGTATTTCCAGATTCTTTATGAACCTGTTGAATAAGGCTGGTTCCTACAGATCCTTTCCATCTGTCTGTAAGTTTCTTAGTAATGATATTGATAACCCCTCCCATAGCATCAGACCCATATAATGAAGACATCGGTCCTTTTACCACTTCTATTCTTTCGATGGTTTCCAATGGAGGCATCCACCCCTGTTCAATCCCAGGTCCATCAGAATTGGGTCTTGTTTCTCTGGTATTAATTCTTTTACCATCTATTAATACCAGAGTCTGGCCGGATTCCGCTCCTCTTATTGAAAAATCGCTGGTACTTCCTCCACCTGTAATAAATACTCCGGGGATATCCTGTAAAGCATCTGTAATATCTCTGTAAGCTCTCTTTTTAATATCAGCCTGGCTTATTACAGAAATAGTTGCCGGAGCATCTTTAACTTTCTGTGCATATCCTGCTCCTGTTATTACGACTTCATCAATATTGCTACTTTTTAAAGTATCCTTTATTTTCTGGGCATTTACAAAAGTTGCTCCTAAAACGAGTAGAGAAAAAGACACGATTTTTTTCATCAATAATTTTTTTTGCAAATTTATTGTTTTTATTGATTCTAAATAAAATGAATCACACTGACATATGTCACCTGCAAAAGACTAATCAATACCGGATCAACAACCAACGTAACAGTCTGCTTACAATATGCCAACAGATACATATCATCATTAGTAGTATCATGTCAAAGCCGGCATATGGTTATAAAAAGTAAAACCTGAAAAAAGATAAATTTTTCTGTTCAAAAATGGAGGTCGTAGTATGGAGAGGTTGATAGCAAAAAAAATCCGTTCCTAAAAAGGAACGGATTGTATAATCATTGCAAAGTATGCAGTTATCACACTTTAATTTCAACGTCTACACCTGAAGGAAGTTCTAATTTCATTAGAGCATCAACAGTTTTAGAAGAAGAAGAGTAGATATCCATCAGTCTCTTGTGAGCTGAAAGTTGGAACTGCTCTCTTGCTTTCTTGTTTACGTGCGGAGATCTCAACACAGTGAAGATTCTCTTATTCGTTGGCAATGGAATTGGACCGTTTACAACAGCACCAGTAGCCTTTACCGTTTTTACGATTTTCTCAGCAGACTTGTCTACCAAGTTGTAATCGTAAGATTTTAGTTTTATTCTGATTCTTTGTGACATTTCTTTAATTTAAAAATTAACCTTTTGCTTTAGCAATGATTTCTTCAGCAACGTTTTGTGGAGTTGCTTGGTACTTCTCTAATTCCATAGAAGAAGTAGCTCTTCCTGATGAAAGTGTTCTTAGAGTCGTTACATATCCAAACATTTCAGAAAGTGGAACTGAACCTTTGATTACAACAGCACCGTTCTTTTCTTCCTGACCACTGATCGTACCTCTTCTTTTGTTAAGGTCACCAATGATGTTACCCATATATTCTTCTGGAGTTACAACTTCCAATTTCATAATAGGCTCCATGATTACTGGCTTAGCAGCACGTCCCGCTTCTTTAAATCCTAATTTAGCAGCTAATTCGAAAGAAAGTGCATCAGAATCCACCGCGTGGAAAGATCCATCTTTAAGAGTAACTTTAATACCTTCAACTTCGAAACCAGCCAAAGGACCGTTCTTCATTGCAGCTTTAAATCCTTTTTCAATTGCAGGAACAAATTCTCTAGGAACGTTACCACCTTTGATCTCATTGATGAATTCTAAACCAATTTTACCTTCGTCAGCTGGACCTAGTTCAAATACAATATCAGCAAATTTACCTTTACCACCAGATTGTTTTTTGTAAACCTCTCTGTGTTGAGCAACTTTTGTTAAGTTTTCTTTGTATTCTACCTGAGGTTGACCTTGGTTTACTTCAACTTTGAATTCTCTTCTCATACGGTCAACAATGATATCTAAGTGAAGCTCACCCATACCAGAGATAATCGTTTGTCCAGAAGCTTCATCAGTTCTCACTGTAAACGTTGGATCTTCTTCAGCCAATTTAGCTAGAGCATTACCCATTTTATCCTGGTCAGCTTTAGTTTTAGGCTCAACAGCGATACCAATTACCGGATCAGGGAAAACCATCGATTCAAGAACGATTGGGTTTTTCTCGTCACACATTGTATCACCAGTTTTGATAGATTTGAATCCTACCGCAGCACCAATATCACCAGCTTCAATATATTCTACCGGGTTTTGTTTGTTAGCGTGCATCTGATAGATTCTAGAGATTCTTTCTTTATCTCCTGAACGAGTGTTCAAGATATAAGAACCTGCATCTAATCTTCCAGAGTATGCTCTGAAGAATGCTAATCTTCCCACGAATGGGTCAGTAGCAATCTTAAATGCTAAAGCCGAGAAAGGCTCGTTTACGTCTGGTTTTCTTGTAATTTCAGCGTCAGTTCTAGGGTCAGTACCTTTGATATCATCTTTATCCAATGGAGAAGGCAAGTATTTACATACTGCATCCAACATAAACTGTACTCCTTTATTTTTGAATGAAGAACCACAAGTCATTGGGATAATAGATAAATCAATAGTAGCTTTTCTTAGAGCTTCGTTGATTTCCTCTTCAGAGATTGAATCCGGATCTTCGAAGAATTTCTCCATCAAAGTATCATCGTAGTCAGCAACAGCTTCTACTAATTTCTCTCTATATTCAAGAACTTCATCTTTCATATCTTCAGGAATTGGCACTACTTCGAAAGTAGCTCCTTGTCCTGCTTCATCCCAGATGATCGCTCTGTTTTTAATTAAGTCTACAACACCTTTGAAATCTTCTTCAGCACCGATTGGTAAAACGATTGGAACTGCATTAGATCCTAACATTTCTTTAACTTGTTTTACAACGTTAAGGAAGTCAGCACCTTGTCTGTCCATTTTGTTTACGAATCCCATTCTTGCAACTTTGTAGTTGTCAGCAAGTCTCCAGTTTGTTTCAGACTGAGGCTCTACTCCATCTACTGCAGAGAATAAGAATACTAATCCATCCAATACTCTTAAAGATCTGTTTACTTCTACTGTGAAGTCAACGTGTCCCGGTGTATCGATGATGTTGAAGTGGTAAGGTTTAGTATCTGCAAGAGGTTTTCCTTGATCAGTTGGAAAGTTCCAAGAACAAGTAGTAGCAGCAGAAGTAATAGTAATACCTCTTTCAGCTTCCTGCTCCATCCAGTCCATTGTAGAAGCACCATCGTGAACCTCTCCAATTTTGTGGTTTACCCCTGTATAGAATAGAATCCTTTCTGTAGTGGTAGTTTTACCGGCATCAATATGCGCAGCAATACCAATATTTCTCGTAAATTTAAGATCTCTTCCCATTTCAGATTAGAATTTAAAGTGTGAAAACGCTTTGTTAGCTTCCGCCATTTTGTGAGTATCACTCTTTTTCTTGTAAGCAGCACCTTCTTCTCTTGAAGCAGCTACAACTTCGTTAGCTAATTTCAAAGCCATAGACTTATCATTTCTAGCTTTAGAATATTTGATTAACCATTTCATTGCCATAGAAATTTTTCTGTCAGCTCTGATTGGCATAGGGATTTGGAAGTTAGCTCCACCTACTCTTCTAGAACGTACTTCTACGTGAGGCATTACATTTGTAAGTGCATCTTTCCAGATTTCAAGTGCAGTTTTTTCGTTATCTCCTTTTTTAGTTTCTACGATCTCTAATGCATCATAGAAAATTTTGAATGCGATTGACTTCTTACCGTCAAGCATTAAGTTGTTTACGAATCTAGTTACCAATTGATCATTAAATTTCGGATCTGGTAACAACGGTCTTTTTTTCGCTTTTGTCTTTCTCATTGTTTCTGTACCTTATTTAATGATTATTTTTTCTTCCCTTTTGCAGGAGCAGCAGCTGCTTGTCCTGGTTTAGGTCTCTTAGCTCCGTACTTAGATCTTCTCTGAGTTCTTCCATTTACACCAGCTGTGTCTAATGCACCTCTTACGATGTGGTAACGTACTCCCGGTAGGTCTTTCACCCTTCCGCCTCTAACCAATACTATCGAGTGCTCTTGAAGATTATGTCCTTCGCCCGGGATATAGGCATTCACTTCTTTACCGTTAGAAAGTCTTACCCTTGCTACTTTTCTAAGTGCAGAGTTAGGTTTCTTCGGTGTAGTAGTATATACTCTCGTACATACACCACGTCTTTGTGGACAAGAATCAAGGGCAGCCGATTTGCTCTTCTTGGCAAGCGTGGCTCTTCCTTTTCTTACTAATTGTTGAATAGTAGGCATTTAATTGCTTTTTATTTTAGGGTGCAAAAATACTAATATTTTTTTAATTGACAAGTAGTTATATATTTTTATTTATTTATAAAAACTTTTTTTTTGTTTTCCATACCCCACGGCAACCCTATTGGTTTTCATGTTATTGGCTTATTTTTGGGCCTTAAAGATTCTCTTAAAAAAATAAAATTTTATTTAAAAGGATCCTGTATTGCTTTTCTTTTTAAAGGGTCATTGCTGGGACCTGCCATTTCAATCTTGAGGGTAAAGCTAAAAAAAACAATCTGCCGGATCGGTTAACAAATTATTATCTATTCATTAAGATAATTACAGCAATAGCTTGCTTTAATTATTCAATGATTGTAACCTTAACATTCTTATTCCAGTTAAAGTTTCTAATATTTTGCTGTAGAGAATTATGTATTTCAGGGTTAATGGAATATATGAACAAATGTTTTTCACCCAGTACGACATTCTTTCCTCCGACTTCCAGATAGGCAACCTTTTTCCAGTTCTTTGGGGTATGCCCATCCAGCCATTCTTCATAAGCGATAGCCAGCTGATACTGATTTTCAACAGCACTTCGTGTCAAAAAGTTTTCAAATTGATCATCAGGCCTTTTATCTTTCGTTCTGAAAGGGAGCATTTCTTTAGATCCTAATCCCATGAAGTCAAGTAAATGGATATCCGTAAAGTAGCAGATGGCACCAATATCATTAGCCACCACCTTAGAGGAATTATAATATTTTTTTAAGAATCTTGCAGACTGAATCTGTTGTTCATATATGTTAGCACTTCCATTAGTTATCAACATATGAGCATGCCCAAACTTATATACCAGCAATAATACATTCGCCAGTATACTTATTCCTATGATTCTTTCTTTTCTAAAAAACGGTAATGGCTGGGCGAAAAAAGATGTAAGCTTTGGAATAAGAACCATTGCAAAAGCCACTAAAAGATAAGCTTCATACCTGAATTGCCCTTTTATTTCCCCAAATAAACTATGCAGGATAAAAGTAGAATTCCAGGCGACGATGAGAAAGTTGTTCGCAATAATTTTTTGAAAGCTCAATTTTTTCTGATAGTCCTTATATAATAAGACCATACTGATCATTAAGGGAAACAATCCGATTTTATAGAAACTGGTATTTAAAATTACTTTTTTCAGTACGAGATCAATGATCTGCATGGGTATACTGCCTGAGAAATCTATCAATGATCCTTTGGCAATAACTGAATTGGGGAAAAAATACCCACTTTTAGGATAATTGATGTAGCCGAAGAGAAAAATAGGAACGAAACCACAGACCAGTACAAGTGCTGAGTCCTTCCATTTCCTGATCAGCATAAAGACAAATGCAAGGGAGACAAAATAAAACATGCTTTCAAATCTGATCAGACCTAATGACAGGAGCGTAAAATAGAAACCATATTGAGAGATCCTGTCTTTACCCTCACGGTCTGACCATTTTTTAAAGCAGTACATATTGATGGCAATCATCAATGTCTGTAAAATATGCTCCATCCCGGTTACAATCTGCACATGCAGCACTGCAAAGAAAAGACTAAACAAACAGGCCCAAACTATAGATCTGTTCTGATTGAAAAACAGGGAGTAGTATTTGTTAAGGATAACAATAAGCAATCCTGCTGAAACCAGATTAAAAATCAACGGAATTAAAGCATGATCTCCAAAGAGAAAAATCAATGCACTTAAAATAAGGGTAAAAACCGGTGATGAAGAGGAAGAGGAAAAAGCATACCTGGTCATTCCCCAGATACCATGAACTGCAAAGTTTTTAGCAATCGCCATGTGAATATAGGCATCATCCAGCAAATAGGTAAAATAATGCTCGGTCGTAGAAAGCATGATCAGGATATAGATAAAACATATCCCAAAAAATATGGCTGCTGTGATCAAAAAACTTTTCATCTTCTGCAATATTAATACTTCCAAACTATTTTAAAAAATTTTCTTATAGTTATCATCTATTAATATTGGGGGCAGTTCGGCACAATATTTCGTAAATTTGATATGCACAAAAGATAACGTATGAAATGGTCATTATTGATATCTCCCAACAGACACCACAGGGAGAAAGATAATTCCATACGGTCTTATAAAAATTAAATATAAATATATACATATGAAAAACGCTAGTATTATCGGTCTTAAAGAAGCCGACTGTAAAAAGATTTCAGAAAAATTAAATGCACTTTTAGCCAACTATTCTATATTCTATCAGAACACCAGAGGGGCTCACTGGAATATTAAAGGAGATCAGTTTTTCACCCTTCATCCTAAGTTTGAAGAACTATACAATAGTCTGGTTTTAAAAATTGATGAGATTGCAGAAAGAATTCTGACTTTGGGAGCTACCCCAGCTCACAATTACTCCGACTATTTGAAAGTAGCTACCATTAAAGAGACAAAAGAAGTGACAGATGGTACAAAAAGTGTTGAATTGATTTTAAGTTCTTTCAAGGTGGTTATTGATCTTCAGAGAGAGTTATTAGATATTACAGATGAAGCAGGTGATGAAGGTACAAACTCTCAAATGAGCGACTATATCACGGAGCAGGAAAAAGAAGTTTGGATGTACAATTCTTACCTTGGAAAATAGCTCAATAGCAAGCATTGAAATATTTCAAAAAAATCGCCTTACATTTAGGCGATTTTATTTTTTATTTCTATATTTGCGTTAAAATTACACATATTATGAACGACGTAAGACTCAACTCAATTCTCGATAATGATTTTTATAAAATAACCATGCAAAATGCAGTGGTAAAACTTTTCCCTGGTTCTATTGTAAAATACGAATTTATCAATAGGGGGAAACATCACTTTCCGCCAGGTTTTGATACTGCTTTAAGAGAAGCGGTCAATAAAATGGCAGAACTTAAACTTACCAAAGATGAGAAGAAATTCATGGCAAGGACCTGTCCTTATATTGATCTTCCCTACCTGGATTTTTTAGAAGGGTATCATTATGATCCGTCTGAAGTAAAAATTCATCAGGAAGGAGGTGATCTTTCTGTAATAGTGGAAGGACTTTGGTACAGAACAATTCTTTGGGAAGTTCCTTTGCTGGCACTGATCAGTGAACTTCACTACGAAATGAATCACATGGAAAGGGACTCCAATGAAGTAGTGATGAACAAAACCCTGGAGAAGGCAGATTCATTGGGAAAACTTGGGGTAACCTTTGCCGAGTTCGGAACCAGAAGAAGACATTCTTATAAAGTACAGAATCTGGTAATGGAAGCTTTGACCCAGAAAAAAGATTCTACTTTTATCGGAAGCTCCAATGTTCATTTCGCGATGAAGTATGGAGTCAAACCAATTGGGACCCATGCTCACGAATGGTTTATGTTCCACGCGGCTGAATATGGTTTCAAAATGGCCAATGAGCTTGCTTTGGAACACTGGGTGGATGTTTACAGAGGCGATCTGGGAGTTGCCCTTTCAGATACCTATACCACAGATGTTTTCTTCCAGCAGTTTGATAAAAAATTCGCCAAGCTTTTTGATGGAGTACGTCATGATAGCGGCGATGCTTTAGAATTTGCAGACAAAACCATTGCTCATTACCAGAATAACGGTATCAATCCCATGTTTAAATATATTATCTTCTCTGATGCCCTGAATCTTGAAAAAGTAGAGGAGATTACCAGCTACTGCAGAGGAAAAATAGGAATCTCTTTTGGAATAGGAACCAATCTTACCAATGATGTAGGAGTAAAACCAATGAATATCGTTATGAAACTTATCGGCGTTCAGGCACCTAATAAAGAATGGATCCCTACGGTAAAACTTTCTGATGAGCATGGAAAATATACGGGTGATCCTAAAATGATAGAGCTTGCCAAGGAGTTTTTAAGAATAAAAGATTAGAATTTAGATTTCAGATATTCACATTATAATTAAAACATCTATGAAATTAAAAGTTTTTATCACCCTTAGTATTTTGCTGACCACTTTATCCTTCGCTCAGGAGAAGAAAAAAGAAAAAGTAAAATTCAATCAGGAGCTGGCAACCTCTCTTGGTGCAGACCAATACGGGATGAAGGCCTACACAATTGTCATGCTTACTACCGGAAGCACAAAAATAGATGATAAAGCCAAAATGGGAGCATTGATGAAAGGTCATATGGCTAATATCGGGAAGCTGGCTGATGAAGGGAAAATTATTGCGGCAGGTCCATTTCTGGAAAAAAATAAAGAAAACTACCGAGGAATGTTCATCTTTAATACGAAATCTAAAGAAGAAGCAGAGCAATGGGTAAAAACAGACCCTGCAGTTCAGGCCGGAGTCTTTAGTTATGAAATTTTCCCGTGGTATGGATCGGCGGCATTGCCTTTGTATCTGAAACATCACGAAGAAATTTCGAAGGAAAATCCTTAAAAATGGGATTTTATAGTAAATTTTCAGAACAGGATCTGATCGAATCTTATAAGAATCAGATAGACTACCAGGGTAAACCGGATAAGGAGATCATAGACGAAATTATAAGTAGGGGTACTCTGGAAGATTTTCAGAATAAAATTAAAGCTCAGAATTTATTTTTAAATGAGCAAAATAGATTGATAAGAGAGATTCATGGGTATTATATGAATAAATTATCAAAACAGGAATGTTTATCATTATTAAGCTCTGATTTGCTATCCGATAAATCCATTGGAATTCTTGTAGATAGAAAATACAATCAGATCCACCAGAAAGTTGAGAATTTAAAAGTTGATTCAGATACATTAATATACAGCTTTATCGGGACTATCATAGCCTCTGTTTTGAGTACCGTTATTATCCTGGCCATTTTATACAAATTTATTTTCCTGTCAGTTTTCTCTTTTAGTTTACTCATACCTGCTTACATTATGAATTATTGGATCATAAGATTATTCACAGGAAAAACACGTGATAATTTGGCTGTATTTATTGCTTCATTTATAGCAACAGTCCTTAACTGTGTATATTTTGTTCTTTTTGTTAATTAAGAAAAAGTAATAATTTACTTCATAAAAACATTTACAATGTCAACGGGAATAACACTAATAATTATAATATCTCAAACTCAGTTATAGATAGCCATCAAGAGTATACAACATTATTAAAAGAAAAGGCTTGGAGAATAGAAAAATAAACGTTTAATCACTTAAAACAAAAACAAATGGGTCTATTATCAAACATTCTCTGGGCTTTTCAAAAGAAAGTCTACGACAGCAGTGAGGATTTCAATAAGGAAATCACAGACTACCAAACTCTGATTTTAAAAGAAAAAGCGTCTTGGGAGCCATATAAAACTGTAATAAACGCACCTGAAATATATGTTTTCTATGAAGCGTGGATCAAAGGAAAAGAAGATATTGCCCCCAACGAAACATTGATGGGTGATGAAAATGATATATTCAGCGAAGATAATAGTGACTATGGCATGTTTCAGGTAGAGTTTTGCGCGAAGCTGAAAGCAGGCAACGGTACCAACTTCACAGCTCTGGATTTACTGTATCAATTACAAAATCAAGTCAGTAATAAAGAACTTGGCGACCATATCTTTTTTGAAGGGCTTACTCCACAAAGCAATGAAAAAAGAGAAAATTATAAACCATCATACTATATGTATTGTGGAAGCTGAGTAAAACAATAAATTAAGAATACTCCTTCAATCATAATTCATTCTCATTGTCAAACAAAATAAAAACAAATCACTATATCGTCATATAGTGATTTGTTTTTTTACTATATTAGATGTTCATTTTCAATACCATACAAATTAAAAACCTATAAAAATTAATTCCATGAAAAAAATGAACGTATCAAAACTTTCAAGAACAGAATTGAAAGATCTATTCGGTGGGTATTTATATCCGGCAGAATGTCCGGGAGGATGCCATGGTGAAGGGATGATCAGATGTCCTGACGGTACCACCACCATGACTAATTTTATATGCATGGGAGGAACCTGCCAACCGGCAGCAATGTGCAAGCCCTTGGTTCTTGAACCTTTTCCAGATCCGATTATAATTACTCCATAATCTAATGAACAACAAATAAAGTGAGTCTTTCCGGCTCACTTTTTTATTATTAAAAAGATCATTCTACTCGTTTTCAAAACAATACACACATGGATCATAGGTTTTTATTATCTTTAAATAAACAAAAAACCGCCATGAAAACCATTGAAGAAGTTCTACAAAAACTGGATACTATCATCATCTGGTGCAAGGAAAATCAAAGTCCGGCAGGATATTTCGGCTGTACTTACCGTATAATGACCGCACAGGTTTTGAAAGGAATTCAACAGAAAAAATTTGAAGATAATCCGAGAATGGTAACATTGGACATTGCTTTTGCACAAAGATATCTTGAAGCTTGGGATAGCTACCGCAAAGGTAACCGGTGCAGCAACTCATGGTATACTGCTTTTGAAGCTTCAAAAAATAAAAACCTTCTGATATTACAGCACATTTTTCTGGGAATGAATGCCCATATCAACCTTGATCTTGGAATTTCAGCAGCTGCGATTATGCCTTACCGGAAAATAAATCCCTTAAAGAAAGATTTTGAGAATATTAACAGCGTTATTGCTTCTATTAACCAAAAGGTTCAGGATTCTCTGGGCAAGATATGCTACCCTGTAGACCTGATTGATCAGCTTTCTAACGGAAAAGACAATGCCATACTGGATTTTGCCATTTCCAAAGCCAGAGAAACTTCATGGACAACTGCCGTGATTGCCTCCAACACTCCAAATTTTCTGCGAGAACCTGTCATTAGCATTATTGATTATGCCGCAGCAAAAGTAGCTTCACAGATATTGAATCCGAAGCTCACTAATTCCGGACTTATCAAGGAGCTTAAAAAATGTGAAAGGAATGATGTGGTAAGGAATATTGAAATATTAGAGTCTACAAAAAGTATTTAATCCGGATAAAAAAACCGGGATCTTCCTCAAGAATCCCGGTTAACATAATGAACAAAATAAAAGAAACTATATTGCTTCCTTATATTTTTTACGATAAGCATAATAGAATATAATCGGCAGTATGGTAAATGAAAGAAGCATACAGATGATCAACCCTCCTACAATCATAATCGCTAATGGTTTCTGGATTTCCGAACCCATTCCATTGGACATTGCTGCCGGTAAAAGTCCCATAGACCCCATTAAGGCAATCATCACTACCGGGCGGATTCTACTTTGCACCCCCTGAGCAATCGCATTTTTAAGAGGCATCCTGTTTTGTAAGTTCTCCTTCATGACTCCAATCAGAACGATACCGTCAATAGTTGCTACTCCAAAAAGGATAATAAAACCAATCCCTGCGGAGATTCCGAAAATGGTTCCTGTAAACCAGAGAGACAAAAACCCTCCGATAAACGCAAACGCCAATGTAATGGAAGAAATCAATGTATCTTTTACATTCCCAAAATTGAAATACAGCAGCATCAGAATAAGAACTAAAGAAATAGGCACTACCATGGCCAGCTGTTTTGCCGCCCTTTCTTTACTTTCAAACTCTCCGGCCCAGGTCATTTTATGACTCTTGGGAAGTTGTACTTCTTTTTCAACTTTGGCTTTGGCTTCTTTGATTGTACTTCCCAAATCACGACCTTCAATATTGAATCCTACTCCAATATACCTGCTGTTTCCTTCACGGTAAATAAAAGACGGACCAGTATGATAATCAATCGTTGCAATTTCTTTCAGCGGTACTTTTTTATTATCCTGAGTAGGAATCAGGATATCCCCCATTTTTTCAGGGGTATCACGATATTGTTTTTCAAATCTCAGCATAACATCAAACATTCTTTCCTCTTCATAAAATTTGGTAGCTGCCTGCCCTCCAATAGTCATTTCAATAACGGCTTGTGCATCTGCTGTAGAAACACCGTATTTTGCCATTTTTGAATCATGAAGCTGTATTCTAAGCTCAGGAAGTCCTATATTTTTAAAAACATTCACATCTGAAATTCCGGGAACCGTTCTGATGGAATTGGCTACTTGATTGGCATAGTTTTCAAGTTCAAACAGATCATTTCCGAAAATTTTAATCACCAATGGGGCTTTCACTCCTGCCACATATTCTTCCACATTATCCTGAATCGGCTGGCTGAATCCAAAATTAATACCCGGATATTTTTCAAGAGAGCCTCTCATTTCTTCCAGAAGTTCTTCTTTGGATATTTTTTTCTTCCATTCATTTTCCGGCTTCAGCTGAATATTAAATTCTATATTAAAAAATCCGGTAGGATCTGTTCCGTCATTCGGGCGGCCCGTCTGAGTCATGACGAATTTCACTTCATCATACTTCATTAAAATCCCTTTCATCTCTTTCGTCAGACGTACAGATTCGTCAAGGTTTACACTATTGGGCAACGTTGCACGTACGTAGATTGCTCCTTCATTCAGTTTGGGTAAAAATTCAGATCCGTAATTGGAGAATCTCCAGCCACAAATCGCCAATAAAGTAATAAACCCGATGATAAATCCTTTTTTATGACGGTTACTGAACTCATAGATTCTATAGATATTTACCCTGAAAAATCTTGAAATAAAATTCTCTTTTTCTTCTATATTTTTAGTCAGCAAAAGTTTACACATTGCCGGCACATAGGTCAAACTCAAGATTAACGATCCCAACAAGGCATATCCCAATGTAAATGCTAAAGGAGAGAACATTTTTCCTTCCACTTTCTGGAAAGAGAAAATGGGCAGCAATGCCACAATAAGAATCAGCAATGCAAAGAAAATATAGCTTGCCACACTTCCGGCACTTCTTTTTATGATCCCGAGTTTTGAGATTTTATTGAACCTTCGGAGTCCTATTTTCTTGGCCTTGAGTTCGAGAGCTACAAATACATGTTCTACAATAACCAGCGTTCCCTCCAGCAATAATCCGAAATCCAATGCTCCCATAGAAATCAGGTTAGCAGGAAGCCCCTGAATTCTCAACATAATAATAGCAAAAAGGAAAGCCAAAGGAATCACCGAAGCCACAATGAACGTCGTTCTCCAGTTATACAGAAATATAAATACTATAATAGAGACCAGGATCACCCCTTCAATCAGGTTTTTGGAAACGGTATGAACGGTTGTATTCACCAGTTCTGTACGGTCAATAATAGGGACAATCTGAATATCACCCGGAAGTTCTCCTCCGTTCAGCTGCTCTATCCTATCCTTCAGTTTCGCAATAACCTCACTTGGATTTTCACCACGAAGCATGATCACAATTCCTTCTACTACATCATTTTCTTTGTTATACCCTACCTGTCCCAGTCTTGGTTTTGCCGAGATCTTTACTTCTGCCACATGTTTTACCAAAATAGGCGTAGAACCTTTTACTTCAATCTGAATATTCTCAATATCCTCCTTTTTCTCTAAAAGACCAATCCCCCGTACTACATAAGCCTGATCTCCCTTTGCCACTACATCTCCTCCTACATTGATGTTACTCTTCGAAACCGCTTCATACACATCCAGGGGGGAAAGGTCATAATTGTGTAATTCTGTAGGATTAATTTTTATTTCATATGTTTTTTCTTCACCACCAAAACTAACCACATCAGCTACTCCGGGAACTGCCAGCAATTCTCTTTCGATGACCCAATCCTGAATCGCTGTAACTTCTTTGATCGGCAGCTTACTCTTGATAATGTACCGATAAATTTCACCGGTAGCCCCGGAAGGAGGCTCAATACTATATTCTGCGCCATTGGGGAGTTCCACATTCCCCAGTTTATTGGAAGCATACTGCTGGGCATAAAAGTCATCTACATGATCATCGAAAATTACCGTAACCACCGATAATCCGAACAATGAAATAGACCGTACCGATGTTTTATTCGGGATAGCATTCATTTCTTTCGAAATTGGCAGGGTAACAAATTTTTCTATTTCCTCGGCACTTCTTCCCGGCCATTGGGTAATCACCCTTACTCTGGTATTGGTAACATCCGGAAATGCTTCAATGGGAGTATGCATATAGGAATAGATTCCTCCGGCCAACAAAAGGAAAGTTCCCAAAAGAACAATCAATGAGTTTTTTAAAGAGAAGGAAACTATATTCTGTACAAATTTTCGCATTACTTGATGGCGTTATTTAATTGGTTTTTCAGGTTTTCATAGATCAGCAGCCCATTGGAAGCGATAATATTCTCTCCGGGCTTTAAATTTCCTTCTACATAAATATGTTGGCTGTTGGAAGTGATTTCCGTTACCGGCCTGATCTCCAGTTCACAGTCTTTTTTGTACACCACTACATAACTCTGATTATTATCAAAGATCATAGCCTTAGCAGGAATTGCCAGTGCAGTTCTGTTTTGTGAATTAACCGGCAGAACAATATCCGCAGACATTCCAGGTCTTAGTTTCATACCATTATTATCCATAATGATCTTCGCCTTGAGAACTCTTTCATTCTCGTTAAAAACCTGTGAAATATTGTTGATTTTCCCGGAAAAACTGTCATCAGGATATGCCAGAGTTTTTACCACTACCGGCTGATCTACATACACATGTCTCATATTGGTCGCATAGACATTGGCCATTACCCAGACTTTATCCAGATTGGAAACCGTAAATAGCTGATCACCTCCTGCTGTAACCGGCATTCCTTTGGAAATATTTTTGGAAACCACATACCCGTCTGCAGGAGCTTTAATCTGAATGGTGCTCCCTCCTGCTGAATACAGCTGCATATTTTTTTGGGTCTTGGAAATATTAGACTGCAATATGGCTACTTCGGATCTTGCTTCCTGCAAATCTTTCTGAGAAGCAATATCATCTTTATACATTGCTTCTACAGAAGACAGCTTTCTTTTGGCCACTGCCAGCTGAGCCTGTAAAGTCTGGGTATCATCCTGCATTTCATTGACAGCAGTACTTTTTACACTTGCTAAAACCTGCCCCTTTTTCACATAATCACCTAAAGAGAAGTAAGTTTCTGTAACCACTCCATCTACAAGACTCACAAAAGGAACTGTTTTGTCTGAATTACTTTCCACTTCTCCGGTAAGTGTAATACTTTCTTCAATAGGACGCATTTCTGCCTGAACAAGTTTAATATCCTTTTTAAGTTCTTTACTAATGCAATAGCCTTTGTGAGCTTCGCTATCCTGTTTCTGATCTTTACAGCCTGTAAGGGAAACCAAAGCAGAAAGATAAATCACTGCAATGTATCTGGTAATATTCATTTTCATATCTAAGTATTATAAATCTTGTCCTACAACATATTGCAGGTTTTCGTAGTATTGATTAAGCTCTTTTTTAGTATCCAGGATGATCATTTTATTGCCAATATAGGTATCCAGAAAATCCATATATTCCAACATGCTGATATTTCTCAATCTGAAATTTTTCTCGTGGCTCACCAACAGACCATCCAAAGTAGCCTCATACGTGTCATCTATTTCTTCAGAAACCTGCTGTGTCCGGATATAATTTCTAAAAACAGAAACAATCTCATTTTCAGACTTCAGCATATTCTTTCGGGTTTCAATCTTCATTTTCTGAACTTCCAGCTGGGCCTCCTGAATATTCCCTTTATTTCGGTCGAAAATGGGAAGATCAAAGGATAATCCCAATCCTATAAAATCCTTCATAATATTTCCACCGCGGTCATAGCCTATCGAAACGGCAATATCCGGAGTCTTCATAGCATTTTGTATTTCCAGATTTTTATCTGCATGTTTCTCTTTATTTCTGGAAATCAGAATGTCCGGACGGTTTTCTTTTGCTTTTTCTATCCATTGTACCATTTCTACTTCGGAAAGCTGTTTTTCCGGCATGGTAAAAGAATCAGAAATCACAAGATAAGACTGAGAGGGAATCATCAGTAAAGCTTTCAGTTCCACCTGCTGGTCTTCAATTTCCTGCTTCAATGAAATCAGTTTTTTCTTGAATTCAATTTCCTGTGCTTTTAAGCGGACGTACTCTGCTTTACTGATATTTCCAAGGTTCAATTGGTTGTTGTAAGATTTTGTTAGTTTCTCTATAGAAGAGATCTGCCCCTGATAGATTTTCTGCTGTTCCTGGTTATAGAGAATTTCAGTGATCGTATTTCTCAGTGTTTTTTTAAGTTCACGAAATACTTCCTGCAGCTCATACTTTTCTCCTTCTACTTCAATCTTTTGTAATTCTATATTTTTTCTCCTCTTACCAGCTGTCTGAATTACCTGCTCTATTTCAGCAGAAATCTGAGTATTCTTCCCCCAATTTCCAATAAGTGCAGGCTGTTCTTCAATATCATAGGTTCTCCATAGATTGACTTCACTGATGCTTAATGTAGGATTAGGCCAGTATTTTGCCTGAAGAACACGGGCTTCTGCCTGGGAAATCTCCAGTTTCTGGGCAATAAGATCAAGATTTTTAGCAAGAAAAATTGTTTCAGCTTCCTTTCTGCCGATCTTTATGGTATCGGAAATCTGCGCAGAAAAGAAACTAAAACAATGAATATAAAATAGTGTAAAAATAATCTTTTTCAAAGGTCTCATATTTAAGACCACAAAGCTATCCCTCTAGTATTAGACCCAATTTCGAATCAAATTAAAATTCAATTAGCCTAACATTAGAGTTTGATTAGAACAGGTAGAGATACTTTTTTAAGGCTCCCCAGATCAGGGAGATTATGCCTATTTTTTTTAACGTGAATAATGCTATTTCATCGAGGAAAGAGGATTCACAAACATCTCTGAGAATCCATACATCTAGAAAATCTGCGCGAGATTAAATGGCAGGGAACACAAGCAGAACGTTCGTCCCCCTATCTACTTTAGAATCTATTTTCATTACAATATTATGATGATCAAAAATACTTTTGGATAGTGATAATCCAATACCACTTCCTTTAATACGGTCTACATTTTTACCTCTGTAAAATGTTTCAGTAATTTTGGTAAGATCATCTGCCGGAATTCCTTTCCCCTGATCATTGATTTCAATATTCAGGCAGTTATCTTTCTCCAACAAGGCAATAACCACAGGTTTATCATGAGAATATTTGATCGCATTCTCTACAATATTATATAAGGCCAGATAAAGCAAGGTCTCATTTCCCGGAATTTCCAATAAAGCCGGTTTTATCACCTGAAGCTGTATTTTAATAGAAGAGTGTTTTTCTTTGGCTTTCGGTTCAAGCTTCTCATAAATCTTCCAGATCAGCTCATCTACCCTCATCTGTTTATGGGAAGTTTCAAGCTTTGTCATTCCGGACATCAGTAAAAGATTGTTGAGAATATTTTCAATCTCATATACATTATCTAAAGATTCTCTGACCACGGCTTTGTATTCTTCCGGAGTTCTGTCTTTCTGGGCAAATACCTCCAGGTTTCCAGAGATCGCGGCCAAAGGGGTTTTAAATTCATGAGAAACATAATTGATAAAGTTCTGCTGAAGCAACATGCTTTCAGAAATCCTTCCGAATAATTTATTATAAGATTTAATAAGGTCTTCAATTTCATCATTGGTATTGGTAGAGGTAATTGCTGTGGAAATATTATTGTAATCCACATTATTAATGCGCTCTACCACATTGGAAATCGGCTTGTACACCACTTTTGAAAGATAGCGGCTAAGGAAATAAATAGCCAGCAAACCAAGCACAAGAACAGCAAGCATAATAACCGAAAGCCTGATCATCTGCGACTGGAATGAATCGTTGGGTGATTTTACAAAAACAACGAAGTCCCCCTGATTATCCGGATAAAAAATCCCATAGTAAAAACTGTTATCCGACATAAACTGCACCCCTTTATTATTTCTCGCAGTCTGAATATGCTGCAGTTTAATATTAGGATCATGCAGATTCTGTCCGAATGTAACTTCATTATTTTGGTTGTAAACAGCCACCCGGTTATTCTGGATAAGATGATTATACTCTTGCTTGATTTGGGCATGTCTGTCTTTCGGAAGTTCATCTTTTTCAAGATAATAGATTGCAGAAATAAGAGCTGTATTTCTCAGCTTTTCAAAATAAAAGATCTTGGTACTGTCATAATAAGCAAAGAATATCACCACAAATGTGACAATAGAAACAATGCCGAATGAAAGGCTTGAAATAAGGGTAAACCTGTTTCTGAGCGTCATCTTCAGTCTTTAATTAAATATCCTGTTCCCTTTACCGTATGAATAATTTTCTGACCGGTTTCATCAATTTTATTGCGTACATAGGAAATATATACATCTACTACATTTGTTGTATTGTCAAAATCTATACCCCATACATTGTGAAGAATCTGGGTTCTGCTGAGTACTTTATTTTTATTTTCCATCAGGAAAGTAAAAAGTTTATATTCGGTAGGAGAAAATTCAATTTCCTTATCACCCTGGGTTACTTTATGAAGATCTGTATCTATCACAATATTACCGCAAGACAGGAGCTGATTTTCTTTTTGGTAACTCAGTTTATTTCGCCTGGTCAATGCTTTAATTCTTGAAATAAGCTCTTCAAAATGGAAAGGTTTAGATAAGTAATCATCTGCTCCGAGATCCAGCATTTTTATTTTATCATCCGGACTGTTTAAGGCACTTAGAATAATAATCGGGGTGTAATTTCCTTTAAACCTTATCAATTGGGTAAGCTGCATTCCGTCTAATCCGGGAAGCATAATATCCATTAAAATAATATCAAAATTATACGTGGTAAGAAGCTCCCGGGCTTTTTCACCGGAATCAGCAAGGGTCATACTGTACCCTGCTTCGGTAAGTCCTTTTATAAGAAAATTACTGATTCTCTGATCATCTTCTACCAACAAAATATTCATATAGTCCCGAAATTTCCTATAAATATAAGTATTCTTTAGGAAAAAGGCTGAAGATTGAAAGAGCAGCACTTCCGGGAATTCATCATCCGGTAGCAACTTCCAGCCTTTTTTCATAATTTTGAAAAATGGAGATGATCTATTTAATTATTGGGTTTATTGTAGGCGGATTATTAGGAGCCGTAGTTTTATATTTTGCTTTGAAATCGTCAATGGTTTCAAGGAGTTCTTATGATGAATTAAATAATTTACATATTAAAAGTAATTCCGACCTTTCCAACAGTGGGTTGAAAATTCAGGAACTGAGCAAAGAAGTGGAAAAAGAAAAAGAACAAAACCTTCTCCACCAGGATCTCCTGAACGATCTGAAAAATGAATTTGCAAAAGTCTCTGCCGAATATTCGTCACTGAACATGCAGTATCAGGAATTGAAGCAGCTTAGCATCAAACAGACTTCTTATATCGATACCTTGGTTTTAGAAAAACAGGATATTTTTGCTAAGAATGCTGAGCTTTCAGCAAAGAATGAGGGACTTCAAAAATCGCTGGATACACAAAAAGAAGAGATAACAAAAATTCAGGAAGAGTCGAAATTGCAGTTTGAAAACCTGGCAAATAAAATATTAGAGGAAAAGACAGAAAAATTTACGACACTGAATCAAAATAACTTAAAAAATATTCTTGATCCTTTCCAGGAAAAAATTGCAGAGCTCAAAAACAAAGTCAATGAAGCCTATGAAAAAGAAAATAAAGAACGTTTCTCTTTGGCAGAAAAAGTAAAAGAACTTGCAGAACTGAATCAGCAAATTTCTGATGATGCTAAAAAACTGACCAGGGCTCTCAAAGGGGAAAGTAAAACCCAGGGAAATTGGGGTGAAATGATTTTGGAAAGTATTCTTGAAAAATCCGGACTTGTAAAAGGGAGAGAATATTTTCTTGAACATGAACTTCGCGATGAAGATAACAACGCTTTGTTTTCCGAATTTTCCGGTAAGAAAATGCGACCTGATGCTGTTATAAAATATCCTGATGAAAGAAATGTGATTATTGATTCCAAAGTTTCACTCACCGCTTTCACGGATCTTGTAGATGAAACCGATCAGGACGTATATGCCATAAAACTAAGCCAGCATCTGGGATCTATCAAAAACCATATTACACAGCTTAGCCAGAAAGCTTATGACGACTATGGGAAATCATTGGACTTTGTGATGATGTTTATCCCCAGTGAGCCGGCCTATATTGCAGCGATGCAGGCAGACCAGAATCTTTGGAACTATGCTTATGAAAGGAGGATCTTGTTGCTCAATCCAAGCAATCTGATCACTTCTCTGAAGCTCATTGCAGATCTTTGGAAACGTGAATACCAAAACAAAAATTCTTTGGAAATTGCTGAGCGGGGAGCGAAACTTTATGATAAGTTTGTAGGTTTTGTGGAGAATCTCGAGAAAGTGGGAAGAAATCTCGATCAGGCTAAAAATGTGTATAACGATGCCTACAAACAGCTTCACACAGGTAATGACAACCTTATCATTCAGACTCAAAAACTTAAATCTCTGGGCATTAAAAACAAAAAAGACCTTCCTCCAAGTCTTATTGATAATAGCAATATCTTAGACCCTGAAAATTAAAAAGCTTAGGGTGAACCTATGCAGGAACGGATACTAAAATTTGATAAAATAACTGATATGTTTTCTTTTGTACCTTATTTATATCCAAGATCAAAATCTGTAAAAGAAATATTGTTTTCCTCTTTGGCAGCTGGAATTCTTGTTTATCTTTTCCTGATTATTTTTCAACCCTTTGGTACAGAAAGTTTTCATCATCCTTACAAATACATTGTCCTTTTCCCTTACACGCTTATTTTTGGATCAGCTTTTTTTATTTCAAGCCTTTTTGTTTCCCAATTTAAAGATTGGAATATTGGATATGAGCTCATGAAAATCCTTGTGATCTTATTATTAGGATCTATTTCCTCTTACTTTTACAATGCATTATGTATCAGTCATGTAAAACTTAGCTTTGAAAATTATGGCTATATGTTTCTCTACTCTTTAGCAATAGGCATTCCCATTTCTACTATATATATTCTGTCAAGATATATTTATTTAAAAAATATTCCCGAAAATACGGCATTGGATGTGGCTCCGCAGCCCATAAGTAACTGTGAGGCTCCCAAAGAAAAAGTCCTGAAAATTTTGGGTAACAATATCGAACTGGAAGTTACTGAAGAAAATTTCCTGTATGCTCAATCTATGGAAAACTATTGCAATGTCTACTTTTTAGAGGATGGTAAGATAAAGAAACTTTTAATCAGGATAAGCTTATCCAATATCTTAAAACAAGTGGAAACCCATTCCATTAAAAAATGCCATCGCTCCTACATTATCAATCTGGAAAAAGTAAAGGATCTTAAAGGAAATGCGCAGGGTTATAAATTAATTCTTCCGGAAATTGATTTTGAAATTCCGGTTTCCAGAAGTTTTATCTCCAGTATTATTCCCCAATTACAACAGTCTAAAAGGTAAAAACTTGCCATTGGTCACTATTCTTTGACACTCATCACATTAATTTGACACGCATTACTGAATAGTACATTTTTGCTCAAAATAACTGATATGAGTAAAACAATTTGCTTCTTTTCAATCTTCATCCTGGGGTTTATCATCTATTATTTTTTTGATGTATTTTATTTCAAAAATATTCAGCAATTCTCAAAAGAAATATTTCACAGCAAAGCTATTGCCCATATGACGGCTTACACGATTACTTTGATTCCATTAGTCATAACATTAAAGGTTTTATTTCCTACAAAGAGCATTCTCAGTCTGCTTTCTCTGGATAAATCCATTACTAAAGGCTTTATATTAGCATTTCTCGGCACTTCACCCATGCTGATAGGCTATGGACTTTATTTTAAAATAAACACTGCGCTCAACATTGAATCCTTATTCATCAATACTATTTCCTCCGCGTTCTTTGAAGAAATCATCTTCAGAGCTTTTCTCATCGGAACATTATACAGATTCACCCGACTCGGATTTTTATCGTCCTTGTTATTCGGATCTTTATTATTTGCACAGGTTCATTTATATCAAAGTCAGAATTCAATGGAACTCATTGAAATATTTACCATTACATTTCTGGGTTCTGTATTTTTTGCCTGGATATATATTGAACAAGGCTTTAATCTATGGTCTGCTATATTTCCCCATTTCTTCATGAATCTGTATTGGGAAATCTTTACTGTTTCGGAAAATGTTGCCGGAAATCTTTATGGAAACCTCTATAAGCTCCTATCCATCTTTCTTATAATAGCCTTCATTGTATATCATAAAAGAAAAAACAAAATACCTTTTCAGATTACGTGGAGAATGCTTTTTTCTAAAAGCACAGAAGTTCAATCATAAATTTTGCATAATTTTGCAATATGTTGATAGAAAGTTTTCAGAACGAAAAAATAAAAAATGTCACTAAGCTCCTTACTGACAATAGATTCCGTAAAAAATCCAAAGTATTTGTTGTGGAAGGACAGCAGGAAAATGAAAGAGCTGTACAATATCATTTTGAACCTTTAGAGTTTTTTATTTGTGAAAATATCTTTAAAGGAAAAACTCCTGATGGAAAAATCCATTATGTAAGTGAAAAAGTATATGAGAAAATAGCATACAGAGGAAGTTCTGAAGGGATTATCGGTATCTACGAGGCTAAAGAAGCCGTTTTATCATCATTTGTTCCGAAAGAAAATTCTACTGTTATCATTGTTGAAGGGGTAGAAAAGCCAGGAAACCTGGGAGCAATCTTAAGAAGTTGTGAAGCATTCGGAATTGATGCACTCATTGTAGCAGACGGAAAAACGGATTTTTATAATCCCAATGTCATCAGATCCAGTGTAGGCTGTCTTTTTGGTATGGAAGTCTATCAGGCTGAAAATGACGAAACGTTGAAATTTCTTCAGCAAAACAAATTCAATATCTACACTACTCTTATGGATGAAAGTGCGGAAGATCTTTATAAAAGAGATTTCAAACAGCGATCTGCTGTTCTATTCGGTACTGAGCATTCCGGGTTGAGTGATTTCTGGATGGGAAAAGGGCAGAATACGCTGATTCCTATGGCCGGGAGTATTGACTCTTTAAACCTGAGCAATGCCGTAGCGATTACCTGCTATGAATCATTAAAACAGAAAAAAGGATAAAAGATTCTACTTCCTTAAGTCTATAGCCTGAAGTTACTTCACCTATTGGTTTACCATTATTACAACGGAAGTAAAAACTAAAGCATAAAAAAACCGTTTCACTGGGTGAAACGGTTCTTTTATTGTTAAGCTTATGCTAGAATTATTTCTTAGCAGCGTCTTTAGCAGCATCTTTAGCAGCGTCAGCAGCACCTTTAGCAGCATCAGCAGCACCTTTAGCAGCATCAGCAGCTCCTTTAGCAGCATCTTTAGCAACTTCAGCACCAGCAGCAGTAGTAGCAGCAGCAGCATCTTTAGTAGCAGTTACAGCAGTAGTAGCAGCAGAATCAACAACTTTAGCAGCAGAATCAACTACAACAGCAGCAGAATCAGCAGTTACAGCAGCTGAATCAGTAGTACCTTCAGTAGCAGTAGCTTCAGTTTTTTTACAAGCAACTAGAGAGATTGCAGCGATAGCAGCTACGAATAATGACTTTTTCATAATAAATTAAATTTAATTTTGTTAATATTGTTTTATAAAATTTTCTTCTGTTCTGTTATTTGAACAAGACAAAGGTATAGCAGATAGAAAACTTGTTTATGAAAAATAATTGTAATAACTTTGTAAAATAGTTTTACAAAAAAACATAACTGATAATCAACAATTTAATTATTTTTTGAAAAATTGGCAGATTTAGATTTATTACACTTTGAGCAGTTGAAAAAGGATGTTCAGAGTCAATACTTAAAAGAATATACCCCTTCGCATGATGATATTTCAAAGTGGAAGGGTATAGACATTATATATTTCCAGGAAGACCTACGCAAAAAAGCCAAAGGTAACATCAGTGAGAAGTCATTTTACACTTACTTTAAAACTTCACCGGTTACAAAATTACCCAGAATTGATATGCTCAATTTACTGAGTATTTATGCAGGTTACGACTCTTGGTACGAATTCAAAAAGCAGCATCTTTTTGCCGGAGAACTCCTTCAGGAAATTGAAAATTTGGAGGACGAAGATCTTAAAGAATTGGAGAAAACAGTTCAACTAGCTCCGGAGCTACCAAAAACTGAAATTCCTGTTCAAAAAACCGAAATTCAGGTCTCCGAAAACAGTGATTTACAAAAAACAAATACTGATAATCAACCAGTTAATAAAACAACACCAGTTTCTAAGGACCAAACTCCATCACCGGATTTTCCTAAGAAAAATTTCTTCAAAAAAAATGCCTGGGCTTTTATTACTTCGATATTGATCACAATAACCGGATTGCTGGGATTTAAAGATGTACTTTTTTCAAAAACTTACAAATATTGTTTTATTGACAAGGACCGCAGTGTGAATGTGATTAATACATTAGACATTATGGTGATTAAAGAAAATGAGTCTCCGATCATGTATAAAATAAAACCCGGTGACTGTTTTCTCTATTCAACCAAGGATAAAAACCTGAAAATGCGGATCAGCGCGCCATTCTACGAGCCTCTGGACGTTAACAGAAATCTGGAAAATGCACCTGAAGAGGAAAAAATAGAGCTAAAGCCTGATGATTATAAAATGGCAGCTTATTATTTCTCTATTAAAGATATTAAAGGCGGAAACCCTGAAGAACAGGTAGCCCTTATTAAACAAAAAAGAAATCAGTTAGAAAACCTGATCAGCAACAATGCGGTTATATATCAGGTATATGATAACGACACTTATGGTATAGAAAGGCTGGACAAACAAAAATACATTACCCTGGTGACCACTCCCACTACTTCATTGAAAAACCTGAATGTTATAGAAATGAAAAAGGACAACAACGGTAAGATCATATCTATTAAATTTAAAATCGCATCCACAGATGAAAAAAATAAATAATTTTTTAATTTTTGCAGTGCTTTTTTTAGCAATCATTGCCTGTAACAATAAAAAAACAGAAGTAAGCGATCTCGATAAGCTTAGAAACAGCACCAATGCCAAGAGCTATCCTGCCGTACAAATGGACAGTATGCAGGCGATCAATTCAATCACAAAACAAAAAGTTCAGGAATTAATGGACCTTTCTACGCTCTATTTGTCCGGAAACAGAAACACTGAAATAGATACGGTGATCTATTCCCAGATGCAAAGTTATTTCCACAAACCGGACTCTTTAACTTTTAAAAGGTTATTCAGGGAACTGGACAGTATGAAGGTAAAATCCATTAAAGTGAATAATCTGAATGTTTATAAAGAATTTTATAAAAAGGATACCCTGGATTATGCCAAATTCAATGTAGAGTATTTCGACAGCAAGAATAAATCTTTAGGGAATTTTGAAAAGAATGCACAGTATATCCTGCTTTCCACACCTAAGCTTAAAAAAGAATTTAAGTTTTACTTCCTTGATTTCTATTCTAAACCACTTAAGAAAGACAGCACCTCTGTAGGGGTCACCAAATAGTCTAAGGGAATATCATTTTCCCAGACGTCATCAATATATTCATCGGGGTCAAAGTAATTGACTCCGATTTTTTTTGATTCTTTAGGCAGGCTTTGAAAAAAGCCATCATAGAACCCTTTTCCATAGCCTATCCTATTCCCTTTTTTATCACAATACAACAAGGGAGTAATGACAAAATCGAAACGGGTCTCTCCGGAATCTTCATTGGAAACAGGCTCCGGAATCCCCCACGCACTGGTATCAAATACAGTATCTTTAAAGATTTCAATATTGATCAGCTCATCATCCACTACTTTAGGCACATAAACGCGTATATTCTGCTCTAAAAAATACTGAATGAAGATTTGGGTATCTATCTCCTTAAACTTCTCAATTGGAATGAAAATATGCACCTTCTGGCCCGCACATGGTTTAAAGAATATTAAAAAACGGGTGAATATTTTTTCAGATAACAAGAAAGCCTCATCACGTGACAAGGCTTTTCTTTTCTGCATATATTTTTTTCTAAGCTCTGCTTTCAGCATAATGGTTATGCATTTTCAGAAGGTTGTAGTATTTTATATAATTTATCAGATAAACGAACTCTAAACGGAAGTTCAAAAGTAATCTGATCTCCTTTTTTAGCCGTTTCACAAGGACCTCCATTTGCATAAATTTCAGTAATTGTAAGCTCCTGTTCTCCGGTGGTAGGCCCGGAAATCAATATTCTATCGCCTATGGAAAGTTCTTTGTTCTCCATTAAAAACTGTCCAATTTTTGACTTTGAATAATAATGTTCTGCTTTTCCAAGCAACACTTTTTTAACCGTAATTTTCTGACGGATATTCTTTGTTTCAGCTTTTGCTAAAGGCTTATTAGGCAGATCACCAGAATTTTTAAATTTCAGGGCATCCGATTTTCCTTTTCTGAAAACTTTATTTCCGACCTGTAATCCTTTTCTTAATTTGACCTGTTCCTCCATAGGTAAATGTATTGTCTCCAAACATTCCGTAGAACAACAATTCTCCATAGCAGCTTTACATTCGTCACACTGAATAAACAATAAATGACAGGCATCGTTAGAACAGTTGGTATGGTTATCACAAGGCTTACCACACTGGTGACACTGCGAAATAATATCGTCTGTAATACGTTCTCCTAAACGGTGGTCAAATACAAAGTTTTTCCCAATGAATTTACTTTTTATACCCTCTTCTTTAATCTGACGGGTATATTCAATGATTCCACCTTCTAACTGGAAAACATTTTTAAACCCCTGGTGTTTGAAATAAGCACTGGCTTTTTCACAACGGATCCCACCGGTACAGTACATCAACAGCTTTTTATCTTCTTTAAAATCCTGTAATTGTTCATTGATAATAGGTAAACTTTCTCTGAAGTTTTCTACATCAGGAGTGATCGCTCCCTCAAAATGCCCTACTTCACTTTCATAGTGATTTCTGAAATCCACTACAATAGTATCAGGATCTTCAAGTAAATCATTGAATTCCTGTGCTTTCAGGTGAATCCCTTTATTGGTCACATCAAAAGAAGCGTCATTCAAACCATCAGCTACAATTTTATGTCTGACTTTTATGGTTAATTTTAAAAAAGAATGGTTGTCCTGGTCTACTGCTACATTCAAACGAATCCCTTTCATGAAGTCATAGACTTCCAGCGTATCCCGAAAAGCCTCAAATTGGTCTGCAGGAACACTCATCTGAGCATTAATTCCTTCATGGGCAACATAAATACGGCCAAGAGCATCAAGGGCATTCCAGGCTATAAATAGTTCGTCGCGAAATTTTTTGGGATCTTCAATGTTGGCATACGCATAGAAAGACAGTGTAAGACGTTCCTTACCAGCTTCATCAATAAGTTGAGCTCTTTCTTCTGCGCTTAAGGTGTTATACAGTTGCATGCTATAAACGTTTTAAGTGAGAAAAATATTTTTGCAAAGATAATGATTTTTCTATAAAGTGTATTGACCAGGGAAAAAGCAACCTTTTAAGAGCTCGGTAATAAAGAATTCCAAATCAATACCTGATCAGGATCTTTCCAATAAATTATCGTATCTTAAGCAGGATTTTTTAGGGATAAACTTACAAAATGTCACATTTTTTTCTTTAATAATTTTTTAAGTTTTGTTAATAGACCATTGAAGATTATGACATAATATATAAAATGACATAATACCCGTTAAATTTTAGTTAAAATTGAAACATAGCATACTAATTGCTTACTTATTTAACATTAAATTTGTTTACTCAAAAACATAAAAAAGAAATTAATTAATAAACAAGAAAGATATACAATGAAGAGTACTTTAAAAAAACTATTACCATTTGCAGTAGTAGGAGTTGTCTCCGGAGCTACTACCGTTGGAGCAATACAATATTTTGGACACAACTCCAACAACGGAGATCAATCTTATTTCACTACATCAGCCTCTAACACTACATTCGCAGGAATGAACACTGGTGCCGTGGGTGATGACTTTGTAAAAGCAGCCAAAACAACAGTTCCGGCTGTAGTTACCATTAAAAATTACCAGAGTAGAACTGCCAGCAGAGCTTCAGAACAGGATCTGTTTGACTTTTTCTTTGGAGATCCTTTCGGAGGTGGAGGAAGAGGCCAGCAAAGGCAAAAACAACAACAGACTCCAGACAATATGCCTTCAGGAATGGGATCTGGGGTGATCATTTCTCCGGACGGTTATATTATTTCAAACAATCACGTGGTGGCAGGCGCCAACAAACTTGAGGTTGTATTGAGCAATAAAAAAGCCTACATAGCTACTTTAATAGGAACTGACCCTAATACAGATATTTCTTTATTAAAGATTGAAGAGAAAGGACTTCCTTACTTAAACTTTGCCAATTCAGACAATATTGATGTGGGACAATGGGTACTTGCCGTAGGAAATCCGTTGGGATTAAACTCTACCGTAACAGCGGGTATTGTTTCCGCTAAAGGAAGAGGAATCGGTATTTTAGGAAGTCAGGGTAAAGCGGCCAACCCTATTGAAAGTTTTATTCAGACGGATGCTGCCATTAACCCGGGGAATTCCGGAGGTGCATTGGTCAACACAAATGGGGAACTGATCGGTATTAACTCTGCCATTCAATCTACAACAGGATATTATCAGGGATATGGATTTGCTGTACCGGCAAACCTTGCCAGAAAAATTGTTGAGGATATCAAAAAATTCGGAATTGTTCAGAGAGGATTCTTAGGCGTTCAGTCTCTAGACCTTTCCAATGACCAGCAGGTTTTAATGTACAATAAGCAAAACAAAACGGATCTGAAAGCAGGAGCCGGAGTTTATGTTACAGGATTTGGTGAGAACAGTGGCGCAGAAGATGCGGGTCTGAAAAAAGGAGACATCATTACGAAAATAGATAATTATGCCATTACAGATTTTGCTGATCTTTCCATGTCTATCGGAAGCAAACGCCCTGGTGATAAAGTTCAGGTAACGTATACAAGAAATGGTAAAGAAAATACCAGTACTGTAACCCTTAGAGACCAAAAAGGAGGAACTTCTACGAGAACTAAAGCTGATCTTAGTGTTACCGAGAAAATAGGAGCTGAGTTTGATCCGCTTAACGAAAGATTTAAAACTGAATATGGACTAAATAGCGGTGTAGTTGCTAAAAATGTAGCTGAAGGAAGTGAAATGGCTAAGATTGGAATTGTAGACAACTATATCATTATAGAGATCAATGGTAAGCCGGTAAATTCACAGAAAGATGTAGAAAAGGTATTGGATAAATACCAGGGGAATGTTCAGGTGAAGTTTGTAGATGATTACGGAAGAAACTATACCAAAGGATTCAAAATGCCATAATGGAAAACAGACAATAGTCTTTTCATATCAACAAAAAAACGCTGCAGAAATCTGCAGCGTTTTTTTTATTTATTTGGGTTTATTCATTTTTTCAGCGATCCTTTTTTTCTTATTCCGTTCATAAATGACCTCTACAATCTTACCGCCAATCCAGGAAAATGGAAAAAAAGTAAGGAAGATAGAAATCTTATAGAAGGTAGGATGATAAGGAAATATAATAATATCCAGCATCGCTATAAACAGCATAATAAAGCCTATAAGGATAGCATAAGCTACTTTGGCATATTTAACAATGATTGCCGTGGCAACACCGCCTATCGTCGTTCCCAATCCGGAAACAAATAACAGGAATCCAAAGAAAGCTTTATCATCCTTCATACTGAAAAGGAATCTTTGCCAATGCTCAAACGGAGCAAAAGCCTCAAAAGTAACCCATTGCGGAAACGCCCTTATACCAAGAGTAATAATAAGTCCGGTTATCCCAAGACCTACCAGCACCGCAATTGTATTTCTTATAAAATTCATTAATCCTGATGTGCAATCATAGAAATTTCAATATCCACATTTTTAGGCAGACAAGAAACCTGTACCGTTTCACGTGCCGGAAAGCTTTCTGCATCTAAATAAGAAGCGTAAATATCATTCATTACAGCAAAATCATCCATATTCTTAAGGAAGATTGTAGCCTTTACAACATTTTTGAAAGTCATTCCTGCTTCAGTAAGAATCGCTTCAAGGTTCTTCATTACCTGATGAGTTTCTTTTTCAATTCCTTCTACCAGTTTACCAGTTGCAGGATCTACAGGAATCTGTCCGGAGATATACAATACTCCATTTGCCATATTAGCTTGTGAATAAGGCCCGATTGCCGCAGGTGCATTAACTGTGTTTATGATTTGTTTCATAAGTGGATATTTAATTTTTTTAAAGGTCACATGCAATCACCATCTGCTGTATTTACTTGTTTGAAAATTCTGCCAATAGTGATTCCATTAGAATATATTTTGGTTGCAAATATAAAATTTATATTCTCAAATGCCAATCTGATATTAGAAAGGTGCATTAGGCTGAGTAAAACTTCTGTCTTTATACTTCAGAGCATCGCTTAAGATATTGGCTTTTATCCCAATAAAGAAGTCGTATACCTTATACTGTCCGAAAGGAACCCAGTTGAAGTTAATTGTAAAACTTCGCTGATCCCTTGAGAATCCAATTCTTGTATATGCCAGCTCTTTAGTAACCATATCATAATGCGTACTTCCGTTGATATTCCAGTAAGGCGTCAGCTTAATACTACCATCCAATCCTATGGATGCAATTTTACTTCCAAACCTGTTGAGTCCTTTTGAATAAGCATAGTTGGCATTAACATTCAAAGTCCATGCCTGATCAAAATGAGCATAATTATCATCATCAAAATAATAATTTTCATTCCGGACTTCTCCTTTGGAAGAATACTTTTTAGCATAATCGGTTTTCTCACCAAAAATTTCACTGCTTAAAGGATAAGACAATTGGATATTGAAACCCTGTACACTAAAATGTCCGAATTCTTCTGTTCTGATTCCCGTGTCCTGTCCCGGAACAAATGCAATTCTATACGGATCAAGGGTAAGACTTGTATTAACGGTAAGTTTACTGTTGAAGAAAGAAGATTGTCCATTGATGGATAAGATAGACCACGGGTGATCTTTGGCAGCAAAGTTATAACTTCCTGAAAGGTTTAAAGATTCAAAAATCTTAAGTTTCTTTACTCCTGTAGAATCTTTCTTAGACTTTACTTTCATCTCAATATTGTTCCCTATATTAAACCCTAAAGCACCTACCATTCCACTGGAAGGACTTCCTACAATTCCCTTTTCAAAGATAGAATAAGGAGTAATTGCACCGGTTGCATTATAGTAGTTTTTGTAATATCCAAAGTTTGGACTTGAGAAATCCGGAGAATAGGTAAACCCGATACTTGGGGTCATCATATGCCTGATAGCTTCCACCGAAGATCCTTTTTTAAATTTAAGCATTCCATATAGCGTAGTCTGAAGACTGGCAGTCGTAGAGAATGTAGAATATCCTGCAAAGTTCTTATTGATTTCATCTACAGTAACATTCTTTATCGGATCATAGTATCTGTTCAATGATTTTGTCGTCAGGGCATTGTCTATGTTGGCACTTAAACTGAATGTAAAATATTTAGCTAACGTGGTATTTGTTGCCAGCGCAATATTGTTTTTAAGGCCGGTCTGCATTTTATCCCACATAGCCTTTGTAAACAATTCGTTTTCCTGTGTGTTCACAAAATTCGTAAGGTTAAACCCTGTGTTTACCGTAATATTTTCAAGAAGCCCCTGTCGTACTCCTGTTTTTGATTTAAATAAATAAAACTGGTTTATGGCAACGTTCATTTGTGGAAGACGAAGATCAGCCAATCCTGTTGCAAAGTTTTGAGAATAAGATGCCGTTCCGGTGATGGTTACCGGAAGCTTCAGAAACCTCTTGGTAAGAGTTACCGTAGAGTTCTGCTGGGTATTCAGTACATTTTGGTTGAAAATATAGTTGTTATTCAGCGGGTTATTGTAAAACTTTGTACTTACAATATCCACTGATGCACTGAACGTAAGAAAAGGATTAGATTTTGCATCCTGTGAATGGGTCCAGTTGATTCTATAAGTACTATTCTTGTTATAATCATCCAAGCCCTTAATTCCTCTTACCATTGTCCCAATATCTGCATTAAAGCTACCCGAATACTTGTATTTCTTCTGATAATTCATCTGTGGACGCAGGTTCCAGCTTCCTTTTGTATACACATCGGCAAGCACTTTAAGATCAAAATGTTCTCCAATAGGCTGATAGTATCCAATCCCGTTAAGGAAGAATCCTACATCTTCTCTTTCTCCAAAACTCGGAATCAGAATACCGGCTGCTCTTTTATCCGAAAACGGAAGGATAGCAAAAGGCATAATAAGAGGGGTAGGTACCCGCTCAATATACATCTGAATCGGCCCGGTTACAATCTGAGATTTGTTCTTTGTTTTAATCAGCTTAATATTGGAGGCCCGCATAAAGTAATCTGCGGCAGTATCTTTTTTCTTAATAAAATAATCATCGGTGGTATAATCTGCTCTTTTCATGGCAAATACCGAGTCATTGTATTTTTTTGTTTTTTGAGCTATAATTACCCCTTCACTTTCTTCAGTTCTGGCATTGTAGGCGATTGCCTGTTTGGTTTTGGTGTTATAGCTGAATTCGTTGGTTTCATACTTTTTTCCACCCTGCATAGTAATTACAGGTTCAACAATCTTTCCTAAAGAATCTTGTTTTCCGCGGGCATAAATCAGATTTTTATTATCATCTATTGAAATATAATCTGCATCAATCTGCATATCCTGATAGATCACCTGGGCATTTTTATTAAGAAAAGTCATCTTTTTAGGGATGTCTCTTCTCTGATCTTCTGCTTTTGTGCGAAGAATATCATCTAAAGATTCTTTTTTTACAACTATGGTATCCTTTTTGGAAATAGTATCATTAACCACATTTTTAGGCAATTTTTCAGGCGTTTTTTGTGCTAAAAAATTGTTAAAAATTAGGATAATTAAAATTTGTAATATATTTTTGAAGACGGTTTTGGCCAATTTTATTCTATATAATTAAGGCCCAAAATTAATATAATTTTTATAACTGTAAGATGCACAAACAAAATTTTAAAATAATTTTATCATTTCTCCTTATTCTAATCAGTAACCTTATTTTAGCTCAAAAGAAGTTTACAATCGTTCTGGACGCAGGACACGGAGGAAGTGATCATGGGGCAAACAGGTCCTATTCTGACATTGGAAGAGTCGCAGAAAAAGATGTAACCCTTGCCATTACCTTAAGATTGGGCGCAATGCTTGAAAAAAACAGAGATTTTAAAGTAATCTACACCCGTAAGATTGATGAATACCCATCTTTATCCGACAGAACCAACTTAGCTAACAGAAGCAAGGCGGATTTATTTGTATCGATTCACTGTAACTCTTCACAGAGACCTACAGCCTACGGTACAGAAACTTATGTACAGGGACCCAACCAAAATAACGAAAACCTTGAAGTTGCCAAAAGAGAAAACGATGTGATTTTTCTGGATGAAAAAGATAAGCAGATCTTCGGTTCTTATAACGCCGATTCTCCGGAGTCTTTAATCGCACTGAAACTTCAGCAAAGTAAATATCTGGAATCCAGTCTTCTTTTAGGTGGATTGGTAGAAGACAACTTTGTGAATAAAGACAAAAGATCTTCCAGAGGGGTTTTTCAGAAAAACCTACACGTACTGCGTATGAATGCCATGCCTTCTGTACTGATAGAAACCGGATTTATCAATCATCCGGAAGAAAGCCACTATATAGCCTCCGAAAAGGGACAGGCTGAGATAGCAGAAAGTATTTACAATGCTATTATTGACTATAAAAAAGCGATCGACAGAAAAACAGGAGGTTCATTTACCATTAAAAAACAGGAACCTGAAAAACCGGCGGAAACACCGTTGAAAAATGATTTCAGGATATTACTGATGAGTTCTCCTACCAAATACAATGAGGGAGACCCTGCCCTAAAAGGATTAAGCTATATCCTTACCATTAAAGAAAATGGCCAGTACAAATACTATTATGCCGTCACTAATATGGCTTCTGTAAAAGATATTAACCTGAAATCTGCCAAGGATGCAGGATTTAGAAATGCCTTTGCCGTAGGGTTCATGCCTAACCAAAAAATAAGCATGGGTTACTATACCATAGAGCTGTATGCCGGCGATAAACTGAACGGAAATTCTTATATTCTTCAGAACCTAAAAGATGTGGAAAGAGAGAAAGATAGCGGTGTTTTCTATTATACCTATGGAAAAGTGGCTACTTTGGAGGAAGCAGTGAAGCTTCAGAAAGAACTTGAGAACAAAGGAATTAAGAATACCGTGATACAAAAAGTATATAAATAATTAAAAAATAATTTTGAAGTTAAAAAGTTAATCATTACTTTTGCAACCTCAAAATTTGGCCTATTCGTCTAGTGGTTAGGACTCAAGATTTTCATTCTTGCAACAGGGGTTCGATTCCCCTATAGGCTACCAAATTTGATATCATGCCGGATTTAAAAATACAAGAAGCGAAATTGCTTTTTAATAAAATCCACTCTAACCCAAAAAGTTATGATTTACAAATCAATGAAGACGGGATTACAGGCAGGGATGATAAAATAAGTTTCAGGCTTTACAGGACAGGAGAAAGGGTTGCTTTTGAAGTGACAATAGATGAACTTACTTTCACCAATACTACTGGGGAATGGAACAATGCGATGATTATGTTGGGAAACACAATCAAAAAAATAGAAAAGGAACAAGAAAATTTAAAAATAGAACAAGCAATAAATAAACTTAAAAAGTACCTTTCGGAAGAAAATTAAAAATTTTATAAAATAAATTTGGTAGTTTAAAAAAAAGTTTATAGTTTTGCACTCACATTTGAACGATATGGCAAATCATAAATCAGCACTAAAGAGAATTAGACAAAACGAAACTAGAAAACTTCGTAACAGATATTACCACAAGACTGCTAGAACAGCGCTTAAAAGCTTGAGAAATGAAGAGAATAAAGCTGCTGCAACGGAACAACTGCCAAAGGTTATCGCTTTATTGGATAAATTAGCTAAGAAAAATATTATCCACAAAAACAAAGCGGCTAACTTGAAAAGCAAATTGACAAAGCACGTTAATAAATTAGCGTAATAATATAGTAGGCCCGTTCGTCTATCGGTTAGGACCTCAGATTTTCATTCTGGTAAGAGGGGTTCGATTCCCCTACGGGCTACAAACTAAGAGTTGACACTTATAAAAACAAAACTAACACATTGCTTCGGTAATGGAAGATAGAGGGCCCGTTCGTCTATCGGTTAGGACCTCAGATTTTCATTCTGGTAAGAGGGGTTCGATTCCCCTACGGGCTACAAAGAGAAGACTTAATAAAAGTCTTCTCTTTTTGCTTTGGTACCTATCCTATCCATTCAAGGTTAACTTTCGCTAAAAGCTGGACAACTCTTTATACTGATCTATTCTCCTATTAAATGATCACCTCCATCAATCCAACCAATGGATTCCCTTTTTAACAGAAAGGTCTGTTCTTACTCATCCAGTATCATCACAAACTTCTACACTCCCCCAGCTCTTCGTTCTTCAAGAAGACATCCTCTTCACCCTGTTTCCAGGAGATTATATTCCTTCAATATTAAATCTTATTAAAAATATCACCATAAATGGAAATATTATTTCTTACTGTTCTTTTTAATCGTTAAATTCGCGTAAACTTTTAATTTAAAAACCAATCACATGAAATTTACTTTACTATCTGAAAGCCGATTCTCATTTAAAAAGGCTTTAGTAGCTTTATTCCTGATTTCAGCAAATACTTTATCCTTTGGACAAAACAGAATTTATGCTCACGCACAGAGCTCCGGTGTTTTTGGAGTAGCATGCTTAGGCTGTCGTGTAGAAAATGCTCAAAATGCAATTGGAGACAATGAAGATGATTATTCTACAATGACGCTGGGAACTGCATTATTAGGAGGAATCCAGCAAACTTTAATTTTCCCGGATCTTAGGGCAGACACAAGACTCGTTGTAGGTATAGGAACGGACAATATTCCTTTATCGGTACAATTACTAAGTGGAGTAACCCTGGAGACCATGAATGGAGGAACTTCAAATGAAGACCGCAGAACGATAGACATAAGTCTTCTTAAACTGGGAGCAACTCCTAACAGGGGGACTGTAGAATTCAAACCGACAAAAGCTTATGACGGTATCCGAATAGGATTAACCGGCGGTGTACTTAGTCTGGGTGGTGGATTCAGAATATATTACGCTTACCAGGACCCGTTGATCAGCCTAATGGCCAATAGTCAGGACGGAAGAGTTACTCTTGATGGAAATATCGCACTGGAAGGTTCAGAGGTTGCCCTAACCAATACCTCAGGGAAAGAAGTATACCGTTCTAAACTGAAGTCAAAAACTTTTGAATCCGGACAACCCGGAGGAGTATATATCATGACTCTACAGACAAAAGACGGGAAAACCTATTCCAAGAAAATAATGATTAAATAGATATACTTTTAATACTTCAATCCGGCCGGGCAAAATCCAGCCGGATTTTTTATTATATAAAGGTTTAAATTCATTAAATAAAAAACAAACATTTACATTTATATAAACAAATTATTACATAATCACCACAATATTAAATAAATTTGCTAACATAATAATTTTATTTATAAATTTACACAAAACTAAAAATCAAAATTTTTTATATATGAAAACTAATTTATTATTGAGACAACGTGCTATCAAAGCAGCCTTGTCTGCATCATTTTTGTTCCTGATGAATTCTATGTCTACTGCACAAATCGTGAAAACGTATGCGAGCAGCCAAACCAATTCGGTTACCGGAATCTGCATAGGATGCGGTGTAGTGAACCCACTGAACGCAATAGGAAGTAATGAGAACGATTATTCCACTTTACAGGTTTCAATAGGCTTATTGGCAAGGACAGAACAGACCCTGATCTTTCCTACTTCCAATATTGCCAACAATACGAATAAGCTTGTAATCGGAATCGGTTCGAATGGTACTCCGCTATCCGCTCAGGCATTGGGAGGTGTATCTATTGAGACATTTAATGGAAATGTATCTAATAATGACTATCAAAATATCAACAATGATATTCTTCAACTTGGAAGTGCAGACCCAAGCAAAGGTGAAATTGAACTTACAATGAATATTCCTTTTGACCGTGTCAAAATCAACGTAAATTCAGGATTATTGAGTCTGGGTGGCGAACTTCGTGTTTATTATACATACCAATACAAAGATCCTTTTATCAATTTAATGGCCCATACGGAAGGAGGTCAGGTGACACTTGATAAAAAACTTCCATTAGAAGGTTCGGAAATCACTTTAACCAATACTTCAGGAAAAGAAGTCTACCACTCTAAACTGACTTCCAATACCTTTGAGTCAAGACAGCCACAAGGTCTGTATATTATGACTTTGAAAACGAAGGCAGGAAAAACCTATACTCAAAAAATTATGATGAAGTAAAAAGCATCTGATGCATACACTACGGCAAGCTTTTCAAGCTTGCCGTTTTATTTTAGTGAATACCTAAAATTTTAATGGCTATACGATAAATAAGATTCCAAATCACTATAACCCTCAATTCCAAAATATGAAAACAAATGTATTAACAGGTTTCCGTATAATGAAATCAGTATTGTCACTCATATTACTGTTCGTGATGAATACATGGTCTTTTTCACAAACTAAAACCTATGTCAACAATCAAAATTCACAAATCTATGGAGTATGCTTAGCCTGCTCCGTCCAGAATCCACAAAATGCTGTCGGTTCCAATGAAAATGACTATTCTTTGATGCAAATTCCATTGGGTGCTATTGCCAGAATTGAGCAGACATTAATCTTTCCGGCAACCACAAAACTGAATAAAGTGATCATTGGTATCGGAACCGGCCAAGCTTCTTTATCCGTACAATTGCTTGGTGGAGTTGCTATAGAAACATTTAACGGAAATGTTTCAAACAATGATTACAAGATCGTCAACAGTGAACTTCTCAAAATCGGCATATCAAATCCAAGTAAAGGGACAATAGAATTTATTGCCACCAAACCCTATGATCGCGTAAGAGTAACTTTAAACAGTGGTCTCCTCAACCTGAATAGCGGGCTCAGTATATACTATGCCTATCATATACCGGATGGCTGTACATTTCCTGCATTTGATCCATTGCATTATTATCCTCTCAACGGTAACACCAATGATATCATTTCTGGAACCCATATAATCAGCACAACAAATCCTCCATCATTCAATAATATGATATGCCACCAGGGAATTAATGCTTCAGGGACATCCGTCAACAGTCTCAAAGCTAACTTATCACCTAGCTTAAAAGCCGCCTATACAATTGCATTTTGGGTCAAAACGGAACAAAAACAGCCCAACATGTCATCCCCCTCTCTCACAATTGATGCATTTGCTATGAGATTTCGTATAAGAAATGATAGTATAGTCCTGGGTATTACCCCTCCTAATTTTGGCTTAGAACCTCCTTTAGAAGAACGCAGCGGCCTCAGTACATCTACTGCATTCCATCATTATGTTCTCAGCAGCGAAAATAACAGAACAATTCTATATAAGGATGGCAGCATTGTAACGGATAACAGCCACTTTAACCCTATTATGATTGATCTCAGCCAAATGCAAGCCATAACTAATTTAATAGACGGCTCCGTTATAATTTCCCTTGACCGTGCACAGATCGATGAATTTATCGTTTACAATAAAACGCTTACTGATGAAGAAATTCAGGCACTTTACAACTCATATGACAGACCAGTGATCAGCCAATCAGGTCTTTATTCAGATCATAAAATCTTAAAGAACATTCCAATAAAAGAAGATTTCATTATTTCTCCCAACCCCACTACCGGACAGATTAGTATATATGGAAATATTCTTTTACAGGGTGCTACTATTACCCTAAGAAATGCTTTTGGAAGAGAGGTGTTCCTTGCAAAAGTAAGATCTAAAACTTTTGAACTGCCTTCTACTCTACCGGGAGGAGTTTATATGCTTACCTTACAAACGAAAGACAAAAAAGTCTATTCCCGGAAGATTATTCTTACCCGGTAAAACCCAACAATATTTAATAATATAAAAGCCCCGGCCAAAATTGGCCGGGGCTAAATGAAACAAAATCAGCTATGCTAGAAATTATTTTTTAATCAGTTTTTGCTGATACATTGCTTTATCAGTCACTGCTTTTAGAATATACATTCCTTTTGGTAACATACTCATATTGATCTGTCCGTTGCTGAATTGTGTATTCACCAATTTACCTGAAGCATCATAAACAGAAATATTTACAATTTTCTCCTGAGTTTTGATCATAAGAAGATCTGTCACTGGGTTCGGATAGATACTGAACTCCAGTTTTTTCACCTCAGCCGTAGCCAGCGTAGAGCCAAGACTGTTTACGGTAATCGTTTTTTCTGCTGTTTTACCATTAGAATTAAAACCGATCACAATACTAGCTGTTCCTGAAGCAATAGGAGTAAGTACCAGCTCATCATTATTATTGATAACTGCAGAAACTACTGCCTGATTGTCATTTGATTTTATAGTCTTCACAATTGAAGCTGTATTATTGTCTTCATCAGAAACCACTGTTTTCAAATCAATTGTAGTCACATTTCCTACTGTAACCTGTGAAGGCAAAGTATTGCTCACCACCGGAACTGTATTATCCGGGAATACCGTTAATGCAGGGAACCAGTAATAGTCATTCAATATTCTCGTATCGGTAAGGTTACCATTAGCATCATAGATATGAACCCAGTTTTTTTGATAATGACCTCCTGTTTCGGTAGTATTTACAATAAGTTCTCCTGTCACTGGATTTACACGTAATCCTGCTCCATAAGGAGTCTGCTTATAAGTTCCTGTCTGTCCCGGAATGGTAATAAAATTTTCATTAAAGGTTTTAGCCGTCACATCAAATTTAACAATTCTGTTTCCTGAACCCCACCCTGCAGATATAAACCAGTAGAGTGTATTTTCTGTGTTGCTTGCTGAAAAACTTCCTGCATTCCATGCTCCCCAAGGATCTGGATATGTTGTGGTAGGAATAGCATAAGCCTGAACGGCAAAAGTAGTAGGATGGATATTTACTACCGCCTGGTTCTTAATGGCCCAGATACTTCCGTCTTTAGCCTGAGTAACAGAATAGAAGTCTCCGGTAATGGTCGTAACAAGGGTGTCGGTTTTAGGATCAATGACTAAAATACCTTCTCCCTGTTTTACTGCAAATACATATTGTGAAGTACGTATCATGTTTCCCATCTGATCACTGTAAGGACCTCCTGTACCTGCCGTACCTGGAATTAAGCCCCCAACCTGAAGGTTGTCAATATTAAATAAATAGACTCCATTGGAAGCCCCGATATATCCTTTATGCTCATTTACTCCTACAAATGATCTTCCATCACCACCTCCGATATCGTTAAAACTGGCTATTTTTTGCATGGTTTGTGCATTAGCAACTACCAGCCTTCCTCCGGGTGTATATTGTACATCTCCAGGGTCTGCCTCCTGCTTTGATACAAAGTAAAACTTATCCCCATAAATTGTTCCAAATTGGGTAGTGGCTCCAAAAGCATGGTTGTTATTGACTGCACTGTATACACGGTAATTGATCTGCCCGTTATTATCTATGAAGTTTACTGATCCGTTTGTATGACCGAACCATTCTTCGTTAACGATAAAGAAGCCCTCAGTAAAACTTGTCGGATTCAGACGATTAGTAGGGTTCATCAGACTCATAAGGCCCGCAGAAGCAACATAAGGAGAAACCGGGGTCATCGTAGAAGAAATGGGAACTGAAGTGAACGAAGGATTGAAATTCCATACATCCCAAGAACCATTTTGTAGGGTACGGGAAGAAGCTCCTACACCGGAGTATCCAAAATTAGCACTTGCAGGATTTTTTATCCAATAAGACCAGTATCCTTTAGTTGCCCATCCGGACTGCCAATGGTCATTAGCATCCACTCCGGTATAATTATCAAAATTATATGCAGTGGTATTAACGATTCCGTTTACCGGAGAAATCGGGGATGCTGTATTTCCGTTATAATACAGGGCATTGAGATTTTGTCCGTCAAGATCGAAACCAAAACCTCCAACTGCCGTTCCCTGTGGTGTTCCCTGGTAAAGTAATGTGAAAAGTCTATGATCTTCTTTAGCAATTGCTTTGATCATATCTGCACCTGTAGCCGTTCCGTTCCATCTGAATCCCCAAACCAGGGCATCCGGATTTTTACTATCATTCCATTGTACCACAAAAGCAGCTTCGTTTGTACCGGTTCCTACCCAATACTTAATATCGGAAAAACTGATTGATGGTGCTACAGCTGCTCTTAGCTGACTTGTTTCCGTTCCCTGAATGTCATTTCGGAGAACCCCCTGGACTTTTATCTGTGCATTCGTGAAAAATGCAAATAGAAAAAGCAGAGTAAAAAGATAAAACTTTTTCATTTCTATTAATTTAAAATTTATTGTATTGTCTACTGTTATTTAAAGTATAAATCATAAGCTCCTGAAACTTCTGTAGAAACTTCTCCTACCCATCCGGCTTCCTGATTGATTCCTGTGTATACTTTCACAAAGTCGATACCCGGAAGTTTTACGTATCTTCCGTTCCTGTCTACCGCCCAGGAAATATCAATATTGGAAGCATCATCTTTATTTGGAGCGTTGTCTGCATAACCAAATTCATATGATTTTCCTACCCAATAAGAACCCGTTCCGCTTTGATCATAATAATTGTCTTTAAGCTTAGTACCCTTAAAACTGTAAGAAGCCTCGGAAAACCATAAAGGATAATAGCTTTGTAAGTGGAACATATTCTTTGTTTTAAATCCATTATTTCCCAGATTATCCTGCCACTTGATGTATTCTGTATCAACTTGCCAGCCCAAATTTCCAGGAACAGGAGGCTTATTCTCATTAGGCTTGAAATACGTTATGCTATAATCCTTTACTGTTGTATTTTTAAAATGCTCACTTCCTGCAATTTCGTACCATTCATTATCATCAGGTTTTCCGTTTTTGTTTCTGTCGTAGGCCACGACAATGATTCCTGGTTCACAGGATCCTGAACGCGGGTCAGCTGCGGCATTTCCAAAGAAGGCATTTCCGAGGATTTTAAAATCTCTTCCATTCAGATTGGGAATCGTATGATCAAATCCAAAAACGACATAGCCTCCGAACCCCCCAAGACTTATTTCTTGAAAACTGGAACCTATCAAAGATTCTCTCGCTTTCTGAAGCATATTTTCAGCTGTATTTCCCGGTTCATATTCGGGAATCTTATTCATAAACTGTCCGGGAGCAGGACGATAATCAAAAACCTTAGCTATATATTTGCTGTAGGTAGCCGTTTCCTTTTCTACCACTATTTTAGAATGATAGGTATGAACATTTCCATTATTCTCTATCTTAAGTGTCAATGGATAGGTAGCGACTACCGGACTGATAAATTCAAGTTCTGAACTTTGAGAAATAATGGAGTCTTTCACACTCCAGGTAAAGTTTCCTGAAATATTGGTAGGAATACTCAGAACTTCAAAACGTTCGATAGTATAAGAGTCATCCAACCCGTTAAATACAAAATTTTCCTCATCATCATGCTTACAGGCTATCATTCCTATGAGAAGAAATGATAAAAACCCTGTTTTTAAATAGGTAAAAGTTTTGATCTTCATGTTTATCAGTTTAATTATTTATAGAGAAAAGTAAAATGGGCAGGGATATTTCCTCCCTCGGTTTTCCATTTGAAATGGCCATTTTTATCGAAACAGTACACAAAACCCATTGCAACGTAGTTTCGGGCATCAGTAATATAAACATCCTCTGTAATTGGGTTTACAGCAATTCCGTAAGGGGTTTTAATGGCATTTTCATATTCCTTATCAAAAATCCTGTTAGAAATAATCTGTTCTGTTTTTACATCAATAATCCCGAATGTTTTTTGAGAGGTATGGGTATTGTAATTGAATTCATTTCCATAGAAATAAAGTTTATCATTGACAATCGTCATCTCACTTACCGCAATATGGAAATCTTTTTTTATCATCCCCGTTGCAGCATCAATTAGATATAAACTGGAGGGTACCGAGTAATAATCTCCCCGGGAGCTTACATACAGATCACCATAATTGTCTTTTTTAAGCCGGTGGAGGTTAATAGCGACATCTATTTTTCTTGTTTCTGTAAAACTATTTAAATCGATTATGGAAACTGTTCTGTCGTAATTTGGAGCCATATAGCCTCCGGAATTAGCAACAAAAAGCTGATCTCCTACAATTTCTATTTCCTCAGGCTGGTATCCTACTGTAGCCTGACGCTGTATAGACAGGGAAGCTGTATCGATTTCCACTATTTTCCCTTTAGGTGCATTAGGATTGACATCTACAGGCCCTGCATAACTGCTGGCATAACCTTTTCCGTTTTTAAATGTTATATATCTGCAGTTCTGTAAGGGAATAGATGTTATCCGTTTAGCTGTTTTAGCATCCAGCACTTCAATTTTATTGGAAACATTGACTACGATATACAGCTTACTACCATAAATTTTAATATCATTTCCTACGTCCCCCAATTCTTTGATCACATTAGGGTTCACCTCGGCATAGATATTCCGATAGTAAGTTCCTTTGGTATAATCGAAAAAGTCAAGGGTACATTTATTGCTTCCCATATTCCCTTCATTCAATACGTAAAAGCCTTTAATGGCAGTATTTTCCGGTGCTGCCAACCCTTCTACCACTTCCTGACGGACGATAATATCATCGGTACGGCAGGCCACAAGAAAAACCAATATGAAGAGGAGAAGACAGAAGTTTATTTTTCTCATAAGGTGAAGTTTAAAGTAATTTTAAAATTTCTTCCCGGCATGGGATAGTTTCTGACCACATCATAATATTGATTGAAAATATTATTCATTTCAAGACTCAGTTTAAACTGATGTCCTGAGTAGTCGAATTTTTTCTGAACGGATAAATCATGGGTATACCAGGGCTGAACAAAATTGTACTGAATATTATCCTGCTGCCCGTCATAGCGTTCCCCAACATAGATCACACTGTAATTGAAATTCCAGTCACGGTAATCCGCCATCAGCGTAAAAGACCCACTGTGCCAAGGGGTATAAGGGATCTGTTTTTTATAAAAAGTATCCCCCGGGCTTATATCATCTCCGGGATTACTGATATCTTTTGCACTTTGATAGGTATAAGAAAGCAACGGTTTAATTTTTACTTTGCCCCACATCATTTCAGCCTGGACATTTACATCTGTACCTATGATGTCAACCAACCCAAGGTTCATCATCATCCAGCGGAACATATTTCCTGTGGGTGCTGCAACAATTTTATCTTTTACCCGGTTGTAATAACCATCTACCTTGGCATAAAAAGCTTTAAAGACAGGATGATTATATTTCTTCTGATAGGTAAACCCTAAATCATACTGCGTCGTAAACTCCGGTTTCAGAAAAGTACTTCCAATATTCGTATAATAAAGATCATTGAAGGTGGGAAGTCTGAAAATCTTTTTATAGAAAGCTCTAAAAGTAAGCTCCGGAACAATAGCCGGCTGGTAGCTCATAAAAATAGCAGGAGTCCATTCACTTCTGTCCTCAGGTCTTTTATTTCGTTCCACTTCTTCAAAAGTAAAAGTACCTAACAGACTTCCTAAAACTTTAAACCTGTTCCATTGATAGGTCGTAGCCAAAGCTACCAATGTGGTATACCGGGTAGGATAAGAAAACTGATACAGATCTGCATCCAGATTATTGTATTGGAAATCTCCACTCAAGCTAATGTCCCAATGGGAATTCACTGTATATAAATTGGAAGATGAAATATACAGTTCCCTTTGAATGTAGGTATTATCTGAATATTTAACCAACTGAGACTGTACCGTATCAAGAAAACGGGTATAATCATAAGCAAATTTTGCTTTAAGCTGAGTTTCGAATTTAGGGAAAAGCTTTTTCCTCAGGTTGGCCTGTACAAAATAATTCTCATCAAACATTCTTGCCCCTCGCCCGTCAAAACGGCTATTCACAACAGGAGCAGGAACACCCCGATTGGAAATATAGCCATATCCGCGGATATTCCAGCTTCCATTATTTAAAGTACCATTCAAAGAGGTTTCAAAACGTTTGGCTTTAATATCAGAGTCTCTTCTTTTAGCTATTGTATCATAGGCAGGCTCTCCGTTAGGGTATTTTTTTACATACCGGTATCTGTAAATACCATCACTTTGCAGAAATTCAGCACTAAAACTTGCAGAAATTCTTGGTGATAGTTTCTGTTCTAAACGGAAAGAAGGATTGAATAAATCAATTGATGCACTTTTTGCCCTCAAAACAAGATTTGTTTTTCGTGTTCCGGTAAAAACAGGTGTTTTAGGCTGCAAATAAATAGAACCTGATGATCCGAAATCCCTGGCGGGCTGAAATATCTCACTTTTCTGACCGTTGTACAATGATATTTCTTCCAGATCATCCAAAGAATATCTCCCCAGATCCACAAGACCGTTCTGAGCATTTCCCAATTGAATGCCATCATAAAAAACCCCTACGTGCTGGCTTCCCATACTTCGGATATTAATGGTCTTGAGCCCCCCTATTCCGCCGTAGTCCTTGATCTGAACACCGGAAAAATACCGTAAGGCATCTGCCACAGAGTGGCTGTTCAGTCTTTCAAGCTCTTCTCCCTGCAATACCTGAGCAGGAACGATTTCTTTAAAGTTCTTTTTGTAAATATTGACCGCCTTAATAGCTTCTTCCTTTAAGGTGTCTTTTTTCTTTGTTTGAGAAAACAAGAATTGTGATGTTAACACAAATATTGTGAAAACAACTTTATGAAGTTGAGATGTAGTCAGTTTTGCCACCATTAGCTCATTCAGGGATAATGATGACGCTAATGGATATTAGAAAGCAATGACAAAGCACAGCATGTACTGCACAGAATCATTGTAGTCCTAAAGCTTTATTCCACGAAAGCGTCAAACGTTTATTTATTCTGGCAGGTCTTCTGACTTACTCCATTTTTGAAATCCTTCCCATTAAAAAACAGTGGATATAATCTTCAAAAACTTTGGTACGGAGCTTACAGCAGCGGGTCTGTTCCGGATTCTCACCGGATTCCCTTTTAAGAGCTTTTTACGGCTCGCCAAATTTCGGCAAAGATATAAAATTCCGGTTAGATACAATACAACGCAGAATAAAATGATTATCAATACATAAACATGAAAAATCCCGTTATTTTCTAACGGGATCTTTGATGAACTTCAGTCATCAATTATGTTGAATTGTTTTGCTCTTATCTATACTTATTTTTTTGCAAATTCACGATCGCTCAGGGTTTTCATAAATAAGATAAGATTGGTCTTTTCCTGCTCTGAGAGAGGAATTTTATTTCCATTGTTTTTAAAGACCGGATCAAGATTATCGGCATCCAAAACACCTTTATCAAAATAATCAAGAACGGCTCTTAAAGTAGGAAACTGTCCAAAACTTCCATAAGGAGCTGTATATTCTACATTTCGTAATGAAGGCACCCGAAAGCTCATATAATCTCCCGGAAGACCTGTCACTCTTCCACGTCCGGCCTCATTGGGATTGGGATTCACAGGAAATCCGATATTTCTAAAGCTCTGATCGGTAAAAAGTTCTGTACTATGACAGCTTGCACATTTTTGCTGAAAGGTCTGATATCCCTGAGCTTCGTTTTCTGTAAAAACCTCTCCTTCATTTCTTTTTACTCTGTCGTATTTACTATTGGCAGAAATCAGTGTATACTCGTATTGTGCAATACTTTTATAAATTCTTTCCGCAGTAACGGTTTCATCTCCAAATGCCTTTCTGAATAAATCTCTATACATAAGATCAGTCTTTATTTTGCCAATCACCTCCAAAATAGAAGATCCCATTTCTTCATGAGTGATAATAGGAACCAGCGGTTGATTTTCCAGTTGAAGAATATTCCCGTCCCAATTATAAAAATTCAAGAACATCATGTTCTGAATAGCTGGTACATTCCGTAAGCCTAGTCTATTCTCAATACCTACCGCCTGAGCATTGTTATCGGCAAAAGCATTTCCCTGAATGTGACAGCTGGAACAGGATATGGAATTATCTGCACTGAGTCTTTTATCCTGAAATAACTTCTCCCCCAGCTCTACTCCATATTTTGTAGGCACATTAGATTTCACCGAATTATTTAGTTCCGGAAAGCCAAAAGGAATATTGAGTGATACTTGAGGATTATCATAAGAAACAGGCTCATAATTATCGTTATTACAAGATATTAACAATATAAAAATAGCTAAAATGCTTACTCCTTTTTTCATTACAACAGAGATGAATCTAGTTTTCAACACCAGTCACTGAAAACATTCCTGAAATATCACCGGATCCGTTTCCGCCAAGGTTATCCACAAATTTCACCATTTGATTGGCCGTATGGATATTCGGAGTGGCATTCCCATCCGATCCAGTTCCGGTAACCAGTACAATCGTGTTGATCTTACCTGTCAACAGTTTATCAAAATCTGCTTTAACAGTAATTTTAGGGGCTTTATGATCTACTATTGCATGGGTAGGCAGGTCTAGGCTAACATCTCTGTATGCATCTACTCCCTGGGTAAAATTCCCTTCAGATCCTTTGATGGTGCTTCCTGTATGGATAGACATCTGTTTATGATCTGTCCCGTAGAAACCTTCAATCTTTGTAAAACGATAACCGGCTCCCCATTCCCACATCATTTGGGTGTCATTAGAACCGGCAGTTGCATAGAATTTTGGAAACCTCATCTGATCCAGTACATTCAGTTCTCTTTTTACTCCTAATCCGAATTTGATCCTTTTATATTCCCCAGCCGGGATATTGCTCAGAATATAACGAAGCGTTTCCGGTTTTGACTGATCTATTACGGTAGCTCCCTGATCCAGGTCATTAATTTTGTAGGGAACTTCATTACCATCTGCCTTTATCAGACGAATATTACTTATTACATATTTTAATTCTGAGAAATGATGGACCTGACCTTCTGCAGAGATATTGGTGGTAGCTGTTCCAGAGACAGCATCTCCAAGCACAATGGTTGTATTTTTAAAAGTATTATTAAATTCAAGGGTTACATTATTGGCAACAGGATTATCATCACTATTCTGGCAGGAAATTATACCCAGTGAAAAAGCTGATAATAGTAAATATTGTTTTAAGTTTTGCATTGTAAAAATTTTAGTTGTTGTTGTTTTAATTAAAGTTTTATGATCCTTAAAAACTGAATTGTAAAGAGGTGAAGATATTACGCCCCATTCTTGGAATGTTTCCCCAATCTGCATAGGTGCTGTAATATTTGTTCAACAGGTTTTCGGCTCCCACCTGAAAAACAGTTTTAATTTTTTTGATTTTGAAATTATAATCCACGGAAAAATTCCATATGGCATAGGCTGGAGTCTTGTCTTCTCCATATTCCGGACTATAATTAAGCTGGATAAAATCTCCGTTTACAGAAGTATGAATTCCAACATTATGGTGGGTAAAATGTAAAGAAGTCAAATAACTCAACGGGCGGATAAAAGGTAAGTTTTTCCCTTTATCATCTCTTCCGCGGGCGTACGTTAAACTTCCCTTCCAATGCAGTTCCGGCAAAATGCTATAGCTTGTATTCAGAGACATATTAAAAAGTGTCGCATGATCCAGAGAAGTATAAGCCTTCACACCTACCGATTGATAATTCATGGGACTTCCGAGACTTAAAATTTTTCCAATGATGTAATTCTGAATATAGAAGTAATTCACTTTAGCTTCAATACTCATCTTTTCATTTTTAAAACCTGCACTGGCATTGGTTTCGTAAGAAATTTCATTGTTTAAATCAGGATTTCCGATATAATCATATCGATCAAAACTATTGTAGATATAATATCCATAGCCTTCTGAAACGGAAGGTGCTCTATGTCCATACCCGGTTCCTACAGAAAAACTAAAATGATCCTCTGTGAATTGGTATCCAGCATGTAAACTTGGAAGAATTCTCGTTTTTTGCTGAGATGCTCCCGGGTGAAAAATCCAATTGAATTCTACATATTTAGACTCATTATAGTTCAGTCCTAACGATCCACCAAAATTCACACGGCTTTTATCTGATATTTCCCAACTGTTATTCATCGAAAGCCCCGCAAAACGCGTAGTTACCCAGGGCCAGCTGTATGCAAACATTGTCCTGTTCTTCCGATCTTGTGGATACATCCGCATTTCTGCAATGGATGTATTATTGTACATATTCAATTCTATTGCTGAGGTATACCGTTCTTTTTTAAGATGAATCGATGAAATCAGCCCATATGTGGTACTCCATCCCGGCATATCCATATGTACAAGATTTTCAGGACGTCTGGTATCATCCATATAATGTTCTATGGTGTTGTAATAGATTTTGGTATCCCAGGATTTAATCAAACCCTCATTAAACAATTGCCTGTAGGAAGCTGATGTAATCATCGCTCTGGAAAGCCATAAATCCATTGGCAATGCAGGAAATCCGACATTTTTCGCCCTATCGAAAATTGCATCTACCCTTACTGAGGATAAAGGACTTGTTTTATAAGCTATTCCAATTGCAGTGTTGAATTTATTATATTGTGAATGATTGACCTCAGCATTATTTCCGTCATAATAATTATCTGCTTTTCTGAAGGAAATACTTCCATCTACCGCAAGTTTATTCCCGGAATAAGAGATATTTCCAAGATTGAAAAATTGTTTATTGTTGAACTCAAAACCTGTCTGATAGGCTCCATTCCACTTTTTTTCAAGACCAAAAGGTGTATTTTTTCTTTTCAGATCAATGCTTCCGGCCACTGTTGATCCATGTGCACTCCCTTCCTGCCCTGATTTTATATCTATCGCTGAGAGATTATTAGCCTCCAGATAAGAAGTCACCGGATCCATTTTATCAGTGCATGCTCCAAAAATATGCATCCCGTCAATGGTAATAACAGACCGTTCCGTACTCATATTATTAAGTAAAGGTTCCCAGGCATAGGCTCCCCGTTTTATAAAGCTTATTTTTTCTGAAGAAGCGAGAAATTCGTCCACTGAAACGGACATTTTTATATCCGTTTCAATTTTCTTTTTACTGCCCTTTACGTCTACCTGATCTAAAAGAGTAATACTGTCTTTTCTTCCTTTTCTGTTTTGGGCATTCATTAGCATTCCCAAAAACATTAATATAATTCCGAGTTGTTTCATGAAACTAGAATAAGGTATCGATAAAAAGTTCACTTTTAGCTCCCGGAACACCTGGTGTAAAATCAGTGGAAACCTTTGTTCCCTTGATGATTTTTCCATTTTGATCAAGCATAATAAAATTTAATGTCCAGTTCCCTGTCATCGTATAATTAACAACACCATGATACAAACCGTTATTTCCTTGTATTAAATCCTGATTATTGGGAGATGAATGATTTCCCATGGATGGTTCCGGCATTCTGGGATCCAATTGCAGCGTATAGCCTTTTACCTCTGAATATGAAAACTGTGAAGGATCAGGAAAATTTCCTGTAGAAGCGACAGGCTTATTGAATTTATAAATCCCTGCCACCAGTTTATTTTCTGCAACTTTTGGTTTTTGAGGAGCAATAAGAGCAATATAATATTGTTCTCCGTCATTTCCTGTAAACGAGGTCATGTTAAGGTTTTTGTTAGTCTGTTCATTCACGGTAACATCTTTGTTGACCTTATACATTTTTTTGTTCACTGTAAAACTCAAATAAAGCTTCCAGTTCGCTGCGGTATGGCTTATATCAGTAAATACAGAATACCCTGAATAATATTTACCATCCGGCTTGTAATCCAGAGTGTACTGGTAAGGACATGAAGTTTTATTCCCATCAGCTTTTGTCATGATAGGTAAAAAAGTTACATCTGAAACATTGATATTTTCGTTCGTCTGGGTATCAAGAACTTTTAATCTGATTTCATTATACCCTTGATAAAATATTCCGTTTAAAGTCTCGATGCTTATTGTATAACCATCTTTATTGACAGCTGTTGCTTGCTTAAATTCGTAATGTTCCGGAACGACTGTATTGATTTCGCTTTCATAATCCGTTTTGTCGAGAGTGCATGAGACCACTATCAACAGTAAACTCATTATGAAAAGTTGATACATTTTCATTGTTGATTTTTTAGTTGGGTGAATACAATAGAAATACTTTGAATGTTGAAACATTCAGTTTTTTACCACAAATAGCTTTATAACACTTAGGTTTTTAAAGTTATCCACAGAGTGTTAATAAGTACACAGAACACTTTTGAAAATCAAAAATTTTCAAGTTTTGTGAACTTTCTATGCCATGGGATTTTATGCCTATTCAAGATTTCTTAAATAAACTTTTGTAGTTAATTTTCTATAGGAGAATACTAAAAAACCGGTGGTTTGAAAATGTGTTTCAGAAACAGAAAAGAATAGGCTGTTTCATAGATGAAATTAGTTTTGGAAACTATAATTTTTCCAGTGATGGTAACCTCTGTGATCTCAGGCAGTGTATAAATATCAAGAATTTTCTGCCCTGAGTTCTTTATTTTATTGAAAGGAGTAGATTCTGGATCAGTATTAGTTTTTGCCAGTTCTTTGCTCAAATAACATTTTCCATTACAATGAAGTTCCGGTTTGCTTTTGTTGACGCACAGAGTATTGACAATATAATTATAATTTACAGCATACTCAGCCAGTGGTATCAGAGGTCTGAATACCATATAGCTAATAAAGAGTATGCTGTAAATTAATTTCATGAATTATTTTTTGCTTAAAGCTTCATCATATCTTTTGCTCACTTCTTTCCAGTTCAGCACATTCCAGATTGCAGAAAGATAATCTGCTCTTTTGTTCTGATATTTCAGATAATAAGCATGTTCCCAAACATCAATTCCCAGAATAGGAGTTCCTTTTTCTTCTACAATATCCATCAATGGATTATCCTGATTAGGAGTAGAGGAAACGAAAAGTTTTCCGTTTTTATCCACAGAAAGCCAAGCCCATCCTGACCCGAAACGATCTGCTCCTGCTTTACTCATTTTCTCTTTGAAAACATCCATACTTCCGAAAGTTTCAGTAATAGCTTTCGCCAATTTTGCAGAAGGTTGAGTATTCTTCTCTGGAGTAAGGATCGTCCAGAAAAGCTCATGGTTATAATGTCCACCAGCATTATTTCTTACTGCAGGACTTAATTTTGAAGTCTCAGAAAGAATCTTAATTAAGGTTTCTTTTTCCTGTGGAGTTCCTGCAATCGCTTTATTCAGGTTGCTGGCATACGCTGCACCATGCTTTGAATAATGGATCTCCATTGTTTGCGCATCTATTGATCCTTCCAATGCATTATATGCATATGGTAGAGGAGTTTGCTTAAATTGAGCCAGTGTAAACTGAGCCGCCAATACTGCTCCTAAAGCAGCTATTTTCATAATCTTCATAACGTTTTGTTGTATGGTTAAACAATATTTTTATTAATAAGAAAGCTTAGGGCTGAAAGTAATTTAGTTGATCTCAGTTAGCAGACAAATACAGACTAAATATCTGCACAGAGGCACTTCAAATCTCCATCCCCCAGCCTATTTCAATAATTTCCTGATATCTTCAATCAGAATTTCGCGGTCAGGGTGATATTTCCCTGTTAGTTTTGGGTTTTTACCTTCGGGATCTTCATAATTCAACCCTGAATAATAGAGGATTGGCATATTCTCTTTATTGTATCGGCAGCGGATATTTCCTTCCTGATCTACCAATGCAATCATTCCACTGTGGTTAAGACTTTCTCCTTCATCTTCCTGATCTCCTACATAAATATTAAACTTATCCGCAAGGTCCCCGATATATTTTCTATCTCCCGTCAGGAAATGCCAGTTGGGGGATTGAGCTCCAATTCTTTTAGCATGCTCTTTTAGGGCTTCCGGAGTATCATTTTCAGGATCAATACTTATAGAAATAATTCCAAAATCAGGATTATTAATCTGATTCTGAATGGCCTTCATATTGGTATTCATCACAGGACATATGGTGGGGCATTTACTGAAGAAAAACTCTACCAGATATACTTTTCCCAGCATATCTTTATTCGTTATTTTTTTAGTGTTCTGATCAGTCAGATTAAAATCAGGAACTTTCATAACAGTATAAAGATTCTTTTTAAAATATCCCATCCCTACTCCAATACCCAGAAAAAGCAAAGCAAAGGCCACAATGGGGATAATAATCTTCGTCTTGTTGTTAGCGTTCTTATTTTTTGGCATATTTTTCAGGGCTTTTTTTGAATTCATCTTTACAGTAAGCACTGCAAAAACCATAGGTATTGTTTTTATATACGGCAGTGTCCTTCAGGAACTCTGCGGTTTTCATATGACAGATCGGGTCTTCTTCGTTCACCACCTGTATATTCTTTAAGTTCTCTTTAGAAGAACTCATATTGCTTTTATGTTTCACCTGAGGTGTTTCTTTAGCACATGACAGTAATGATATTGACAACAAAGCTGTCAAAATAATCGGAGATTTCATTTTGATATAAATTGAAATTAATGATACTATTAAATGTAAATGGAATAGACTGTTAGCTTTTGAGAAAGCATAACATTTGTGAAAGCAATCAGGACTCAGTATACTAAGTTCAAGAATACTCCCAATCAATAAACTAAAAACATAGTTTAAAGTAAACCTATGCCAAGGGAGGATGGAATATTCTGGAAAAATATCCTGAAGGATGAAAGTTAAAGTCTTTTGTATCCGGAGTTTTCACAGACAGCTCAAGTTCATTTTCGTATGAAAAAGAAAGGATTTCATGGGAAAGGAAAACATCCAGGCCTGCAATTTTTATCGTTTGACGGCTATTGGATTGTTTTTCTGTTTTTGCCAGTTCTTTTTCCACATAGCATTTTCCTTTACAGGTAGACTGAGGTATATCTCTGTTTTCACAAAGATTTTTTACGATATAGTCATAGTTAACAACATAATTTACCAGTGGCAAAACGGGACGTAATGCAACGGTAAAAATGATGAATATGGAAATGAATAACTTCAACTATTCTGTTCTGTGTTACAAATATACTATTTCAAAATTGTTTTAAACCTTATTTATGATCAATGTCATTAATGGTTTTCTATCTCTTTTATGGTTTAGAATTAATTGCAGATGGCTAGATTAATGCTTACCGGCTTACTGTTACCTATAAAAATAATAAAACTGTATCTGTTACTGTAATGATATTATCCCGACCTTTGAGTCCATTCTTAAGAATCTATATCATGCTCAAAATAAGTTTACATTCATAAGATGGAGGAGCATCAGTTCAGTATAGAAAAGAAAATATCTGACTTTTTTCTTATCAAATAAAAAAATTAGTTCTTTATAAAATTTAATCTTGTTAAAAGGCTCTATTGATGTATTTTGGTAGGGCTTTTTTGTTGTTTATGAAGGAAGAATGATTTTAATATAGCCTTTTTTAGTTATTATTTTTTCATATCCATATAAAAAGCTCTGCTGAAAATCAGCAGAGCCCATCATTAAAATCTAATTGTATGTTTTATTTGTGTTTTCTTTAAAATTTCATTCTCTGAATTCTCACTGCATTTAAAATCGCCAGCAATGCAACTCCTACATCAGCAAAAACAGCTTCCCACATGGTTGCAAGCCCTCCGGCTCCAAGGATTAAAACAACAGCTTTTACGGCAAAGGCTAAAATAATGTTCTGCCAAACGATTTTTTTGGTCTGTTTACCGATATTGATCGCCATTGGAATTTTGCTGGGTTTATCATCCTGGATCACCACATCTGCCGTTTCAATGGTGGCATCACTTCCCAAACCTCCCATGGCAATTCCCACATCACTTAGGGCAACTACCGGTGCATCATTCACGCCATCTCCAACAAAAGCTACCGTTTGATTTTTAGCTTTAATTTCTTTGACCTTATTCACTTTATCTTCCGGCAGCAAATCCCCGTATGCATTGTCGATACCGAGTTGATCTGCCACATATTTTACCACTGTACTCTTATCACCACTCAGCATCGTAGCTTTTACATTCATTTTATGCAGTTTGTCAACTGTTTCTTTAGCATCTTCCTTAATGCTGTCTGCAATGGTAATATATCCTGCAAACTTACGGTCGTACGCTATAGCGATAATGGTATACACAATATTGGCATGGTTGATATCATAGCCGATGTTGAATTTATCCATTAATTTAAAGTTCCCTACCAAAAGTTCTTTCCCATTGATCGTAGCTTTCAGACCATGACCTGCAATTTCCTCTACATTTTCCAAAGGAATAGAATGATTGATATCTCCTACATAATTATGAATGGCAGTAGCTACAGGGTGAGTACTTTTACTTTCCAGGACATTGACCATCTGAAGGATTTCATCTTTGTTAAACTCAGGGGTAATACTTACTTCCTGAACTTTGAAAACCCCTTCCGTCATAGTTCCGGTTTTGTCCATCACTACATTTTGAATTTCTGCGATACTATCCAGAAAATTACTTCCTTTAAACAGAATTCCGTTCCGGCTTGCAGCCCCTATTCCTCCGAAATAACCTAACGGAATAGAAATGACCAATGCACAAGGGCAAGAAATTACCAGGAAGATCAGCGATCTGTATAACCAATCTCTGAACTGGTAGTCACTGACAAAGAAATAAGGTAATAAACAGATTCCTATGGCCAGCAGTACAACAATTGGCGTGTATACTTTAGCAAATTTTCTGATAAATAATTCCGTAGGTGCTTTTTGTGCTGTGGCATTCTGAACCAGCTCCAATATTTTACTTAGCTTACTGTCTTCATACGCAGTATTTACTTTAACAAGGGCAATACTATTCATATTGATCATCCCTGCCAGCACTGCTTCTCCTTTATTCTTGGTATCAGGTTTACTTTCTCCTGTTAAAGCTGCCGTATTGAATGAGGCCGCATCTGAAAGCAATTCGCCATCCAAAGCCAGTTTCTCACCAGGCTTCAACTGAATAACATCTCCTATTTTTGTTTCTTTCGCTTTTATGGTCTTGGGCTGATTGTTTTCAATAACCGTTACCTCATCAGGACGTTGATCCAATAAAGCCTTTATATTCCCTTTTGCTCTGGTTACCGCCATAGACTGGAAAACTTCCCCTACAGCATAAAACAGCATTACGGCAACTCCTTCCGGATATTCTCCAATGGCAAAAGCACCAATGGTAGCAATTCCCATCAGGAAAAACTCGGAAAAAACATCTCCCTTAATGATACTTTTATAAGCATCTTTCAACACAGGAAGCCCTACAGGAATATAAGCTGCCAGGAACCATACTAACCGTACCCATCCGGTAAACCATGTGGGTTTTATATAATTGTCAAAAGCAATTCCTAATAATAAAAGAGCAAATGATATGATAGCCGGAAGAAACATCTGAAAGACCGTCTGATCTCCGGAATCATGAGAGTGGTCATGTCCATCATGATCATGCCCATCTCCTTCTGAATGATTATGCTTTTTGGTTTCTGGTTTTTCCGGGGTTGTGCTACAGCATTTTTCCATAACTGATATTTTTATACAAATTTAATGGTGAGACAGATGCAATGCTATTGCAAACTTTCAAGACAATTTTCGCAGATTCCTTTGGCAAACAGCCTTATTTCATCAATCCTGAAATTGGTCTGAATATTCTCAGGGAAGGAAATATCTTCTTTACACGTGGTTTGTTTACATATTTTACAATAGAAATGGAGATGCCAGTCTTTATGTGTTTTCTCATCACAATCATCTTCACACAACTTATATTTTGTGGTAGTATTCTCCTGTATACTGTGAACAATACCTTTTTCTTCAAAAGTTTTCAATGTTCTGTAAATGGTGATCCTGTCTGCATTATCAAAATGATTTTCTATTTCAGAAAGAGACAATGCTGCTTCCTGAGAGCTTAAAAAATCATATACCAGAATTCTCATGCTGGTAGGCTTGGTATTTTTATCAATAAGCTTGCTTTCTATATCTTTTTTCATTGTCAACAATTTTAATGTTACAGATGTACTTCTGCTTCCTCATATCCTTCCTCCTCTATCTGAAAAGTGGTATGGCTTATTTTAAAGTTTCTGATCGTCTCCTCCGTCAAGGTTTTCAATAATTGATTTTGAGAAGCCCCTTCGTTCTTTACAACATGAGCGCTCATCGCGTTGACGCTCGAGGTAAGGGACCATACATGAAGATCATGGATATTCTTCACTCCAGGGGTCTGTTCCAATGACTGACGCAGCTTATGAATGTCTACGTCTTTGGGAGTTCCTTCCAGTAAAACATTAATTGCTTCTTTCAACAGTTTCCAGGTTCTTGGAAAAATCAGAAACCCAATGGCTGCAGAAATCAGAGGATCGGCATAATACCAGCCTGTGGTAAGCATAATAACTCCGGCAATCATTACCCCTACAGAGGTAAGCATATCTGAAAGAACTTCAAAGTAAGCTCCTTTCATATTCAGGCTTCCTTCTGAATCTTTTCTGAGGATCATCATCCCGATAATATTAACTATCAATCCTATTCCTGCTACAATCAGCATCGATTTACTCTGTACCTCCGGTGGACTCTGAAAACGTTTATAAGCTTCAACCAATACATAGATAGAAATTCCCAGTAAAACGACTGCATTAATAACAGCAGCTAATATTTCAGTCCGGTAATATCCATACGTTTTGGAAGGATCTGCTTTTCTTTCTCCTATTTTTATGGCAATAAATGCCAAAAGTAATCCCACAACATCCGTCAGCATATGGGCTGCATCAGCCAATAATGCAAGACTATTGGTAATTATTCCTCCAATAACCTCAGCAATAAGATAGGTTCCGCTGAGACCGAGTACGATCAGAAGGTTCTTTTTATGTCTGCTAGCAGCAGAGGGTGTTTGTATTTGTGTTGGTGTGTTTTCCATATGATGTTTATGGTTTAATTACATTTCATAATACAATGTATTTTCTTTTTTTAAAGGGACATTTTGCTCACCAATCATTTGTCTGATATTGATCTCTATGGTCTGTGCCAAAGACGTCATTGGAGTATCCACCGGGCCATTTTCAAAAGGGTCCTGCATAATGATTGATGTTTTTTCAATAGCAATGAACATGATCGGAATCAGGAATGTAATCGCAATTTCCACTACAAGCTGCGAATCGTCCAGCCCAAACGGAAGTATCGCGGCAAATACATAGATCAAAATATGTACTAAAATGCTGTAAGATCTTGGGAAAACGGTATTTTTCAATCTCTCGCATTTTCCCATGCTGTCACAAAGTCTTGTGACGATATCATTCAGCTGCATTTGCTGAAAATCCGTTAATTCTTTTGTTGTGGCAATTGCCTTTAACTGTTTAGAATGAGCATCCAGCAGAGCATTGGGTATATTCATTCCGCTGATATGATTTCTATCCAGATATTCCTGAACTTTTTCTGAGAAGGGTTGTTTTCTGAGAGATTCTCCCAGCGCATACGTCCAGATGATTTGTCTTTCGGCAAAATCTTTTATTGTTTTGTCATCTCCCGCAGGTATAAACTGGAGAACCAGTCTTACAAACGTCCTTGAATCATTAACAATAGCTCCCCAAACGGTTCTTGCTTCCCACCATCTTTCATAGGACTGTGAAGTCCGGAAAGCCAGCAGTAAAGACACGGCCGTTCCTAAGAGTGCGGGAATATTCAAAGGAAGTGAGATTTTTCTAAACCCAGGCAGCATATCCAAAAGGCCAATAACCACAGCGAATATTCCAATAAACAGGATCTGAGATTTTATTTCACGGATGAAATACCAGACTGATATTTTTTTGTTTAATAACATAATTCATCATTTATTAAATACAACTTCTCTTTTCACCTTCAGACAGTTTTTACAGGGGCAAAAACTAATATGGAATCAGTTCTAAATTAAGCATAAAAAACGATATTTCCCTGATTCCGATCATTTTCATTAATGTTCGTGTTCTCCGGAATTGACTAATTTAGCGTTCACAAAAAAGGCACCTTTTACCACAATTTTTGCATTGTCAGGAATTTTCCCCACAGCGGTAATGGCTGTATATCCCATATCAGATGTACCTTTCACTACTTCTACTTTTTCAAAATTCAAAGTTTTAGGGTGAGGCTTTCCTTTTTCTTCATGTTCTTCCTCTATTTTTTTATCGGTTTGAATAAAAATGTAGTATTTACCGTCTGCTTCTACAATAGCCTCTGTGGGAACAGCCGGTGTAGTGCTTTTATCCAGACTTACAATTCCCGTGATATTCATTCCGTCAATTAAACCGGTTTTATTTCCGATCACTTCGCAGTGCATGGAGATTGTTTTACTTTCATTTTCAAAGGAAGATCCTATACTATAAATTTTTGCGTCATATTCTGTTTCAGGATTATTCGTCAGCTTAAAGTGAACAATCTGCCCTACTCTCATCTTTGGAAGATCTCTTTCAAAAACCTGAAGATCCAAATGAATTGATCCGTTATCAATCACAGTAGCAACGGGAGAAGAAATATCTACATAACTTCCTATCTGTGCCGTAATACCGCTTATGGTCCCACTGATCGGGGCAGTAATCACCAGACCTGATCTCATATTCCCATTGCTTACCTTTCCAGGGCTTATTCCCATCATCTGAAGCTGCTTAAGAAGAGAAGCTTTTTTGGTTCTTAAAGTGTTGAGCTCTGCATCAGCACTTTGAAGGTTCTTTTTGGCGCCTGCATCATTATTAAAAAGCTCTCTTTGTCTTCTGTATTCCTGTTCGGCATAGGTAATCCTGCTGTTTGTGGTCAGATAATCTTCCTGAAGCTGTATATATTCCGGATTGGCAATGGTAGCAATCACCTGTCCTTTTTTCACAGTGCTTCCAACCTGGACATTTAATGTTTTAATGATCCCTCCATACAGAGAAGTAATGGTAGCTTTATTACTGTTAGGAACACTGAGCAGTCCATTTGCTTTAATAGTGGAGGTCAGTTCTTTCATTTCTACCGTTCCCAGGGCTACTCCCACAGATTTCATCTGTTCTTCTGTGAGTGAGGCTATGGTTTCCGGAGCTTCTTCCTTAGGTTGTTCTTTCTGTTCGGTTTTATTGGCAGTTTTTTCCACTGCGGCTTCTTTCTTTCCACAGCTTATAATCAACAGGGAGAAAAGGGTTAGGGCTATGATGTTATATTTGAGTTTCATATGAAAATGTTTACTTTGTCTAAGATCAGATGTAATCGCCTCCTTTACTAAGGCTTCTTTTCCGGAAAATTTTGTTACTAGCGATTTCATATTATTTATTAATGATTGAATTAATGGTCACTACAGATTGATTAACCTGCTGGATAGACTCCAGGTATTTTAGCTGGATATTCGTTGCTGTTTGTAGCGCAAAAAGATATTCCACATAGGAGATTTCTCCTGTTTTATATCCTAATTGAGCGGCTTTTACAATTTTCTCCGCATTCGGCAATGCCTGGCCTGTATAATACTCATATTGCTGAATATCCTGCTGATATTGGCTGAAAGCATTTTCCAACTGTGTAGAAAGTTGCTTCTGCTGCATTTTTGCATTGGTTTCTGCTACCTGCTTTTCATATTCCAGAGCCTGAATTCTTGCTTTTGTAGCTCCAAATGTTAGAGGAATCGCCACACCTACGGTTGCAGATTGAAAACGTTTGCCTGATCCGTAGAAGTTTTCCTGCCCATTGATGGTATGAAGACCTATTAATGACTGGTTTGTATACCCTAAGCTAAAGTCCGGTAATCCCAAAGATTTTTCAACCTTTTTATTCTTTTCGGCAATTTCCATTTCCTGGTAAAAAGCTCTTACTGACGGGTTATTAGCCACCGCGGTACTATCCAGTACATTTTCAGCTCTTAAAGGTTCATAGTCTTTTGTAAACGGTACTTCAAAATTATCTGACGTGTTTAAAAGTGTTTTTAAACTTTTATAAGCGTTATTTAAATATACTTCATTTTGCTTAAGTAACAGATTAATTTCCCCTTTTTGAGTCTCGGCCGTATTAATTTCAATCTTTTTAATATCCCCGGCTTTAAATCTCACGGTTGCAATTCTTATAAAATCATCATAGACACTGTTAAGGTTGGTAAGCTGTGCTTTATTGTACTGAAAATACTCAATCTGATAATAATAAGTACGAACCTGTCTTATCAGCTCGTTGGCTGTAATTTCTCTGTCAATTTGCTTACTCTTAATATTCTCGTTGATCAATTCCTTTTTTGCTTTAAAGAGCGTAGGAAAAGGAATACTTTGCGAAATGGCAAAAGACTGATCAAACTTCGGACTGTTGTACTGTCCAAGCTGGGCATCAACACTTAGCTTGGGAAGTTCTTTAGCTGTAGCCCTTAATGCCTCTGCAGACTTGATACTTAAATCTTTTGACTTTAAAGCCAGGTTATTATCCACCGCCATTTCTATTGCCTGGTCTACAGAGATAGGTCTGGTCTGTGCTTTAAATGTCTGTCCCAACATCATAAACCCTAAGATAAGAATGATCGTAAATGTACCTGTTTTATTATTTTTTCGCTTCAAAAATTTAGTATTAAAAATAATATACAGCATAGGAAGCACAAATAAAGTAAGGAAGGTAGCCGTCACCAAACCACCGATTACCACAGTTGCCAAAGGCTTCTGAACCTCGGCTCCGGCTCCGGTAGAAATAGCCATGGGTAAAAATCCTAATGAAGCTACTGTAGCCGTCATCAAAACCGGTCTTAACCTGGTTTTTGTTCCTTCAAATACTCTTTTCAGGATATCGGTTTCTCCCTCTTTTTCAAGCTGGTTAAAAGTTCCTATTAAGACGATCCCATTAAGCACAGCAACTCCAAACAGAGCAATAAATCCGATTCCTGCACTGATACTGAAAGGCATATCTCTTAAAAGAAGGGCAAATACTCCCCCAATCGCACTCATAGGAATTGCCGTAAAAATTAAAGCAGCCTGTTTGAATGAACGGAATGTAAAATACAAGAGCATGAAAATAAGAAATAACGATATCGGAACGGCAATCATCAGACGCTTACTCGCTTCCTGAAGATTTTCAAACTGCCCGCCATAGGTAAAGTAATATCCGGATGGAAGTTTAATTTTTTTATCCAGGTTCGCCTGAATATCTTTGACGACACTTTCTACATCACGACCTTTCACATTGAATCCAATTACAATTCTACGTTTCCCCTGTTCACGGCTAATCTGTGCAGGACCCAGCTTGTAGCTTATATTGGCAACCTGTGACAATGGAATCTGAACTCCTGTACTTGAGGTAATCATTAAATTGTTAACATCTGCAATATCTGTTCTGTGAAGACTGTCCAACCTTACTACCAGATCAAAACGTCTTTCATTTTCAAAAACCTGTCCTGCAGCTTTTCCTGCGAAAGCCGTACTTACAGCATTGTTAACATCTTCAATATTTAATCCGTAATTCGCTATTCTTGTTCTGTCATATTGTACATTAATTTGTGGAAGGCCGCTTACTCTCTCAATTTGAGGAGCTGTTGCACCATCAACCGTTTGGATTACTTTTCCTACTTTATCTGCATATACTGCTAATGAGTCAAGATTTTCACCAAAGATTTTCACGGCAACATCCTGTCTGATCCCCGTCATTAATTCATTGAAACGCATCTGAATAGGCTGATTTTTCTCAAAAAAGACTCCAGGAATCGTTTCCAGCTTCTCACTGATCTCATCTGCCAGTTCATCATATGATTTTTTGGTTTTCCACTCGCTCTGTGGTTTCAGTACGATAATCATATCGGTGGCCTCCGGAGGCATCGGGTCTGTAGGAACCTCAGCTGAACCGGTTTTTCCAACGACCATTTTCACTTCATCAAATTGCTTAATAATTCTCGAAGCCTGCATAGAAGTTTCTATACTCTGGCTCAGTGAACTTCCTTGCGGCAGTATACAATGGAATGCAAAATCTCCTTCTTGAAGCTGCGGAATAAATTCTCCACCCATATTTTTAAAAATGAAAGCAGCCAGTACAAAAACAACTATTGTAGCTGAAACCACTGCATATTTTATTTTAATAGCCTTCTTCAGTAAGGGTTCATATATCCTTTGCAGGCGGTTCATCATCTTATCTGAAATAGTTTCTTTATGAGAGATTTTTTTGGATAGAAATAAAGCACTCATCATTGGAATATAAGTAACAGATAAGATGGTAGCTCCAATAATGGCAAAGCCTACCGTTTTAGCCATTGGAGTAAACATTTTCCCTTCTACCCCTGCTAATGTAAGGATAGGTACATATACGATAAGGATAATAATCTGTCCAAATATTGCACTATTCATCATTTTAGAAGCAGCAGTTCCTACTTCCTGATCCATCTGAATCTGAGTGAGATTTCCATTATACTTTTTATGATGAAGAAGATGCAAAGTCGCTTCTACAATAATTACAGCTCCATCTACAATCAACCCAAAATCTATGGCTCCAAGACTCATCAGATTGGCACTTACTCCAAAGACGTTCATCATTCCTAATGCAAACAACAATGAAAGAGGAATTGCGGAAGCAACAATAAGTCCTGCTCTAAGGTTTCCTAAAAAAACGACCAGAACGAAAATAACTATTAAAGCCCCTTCAATCAGGTTCTTCTCAACAGTACCAATTGCCCTATCTACCAAATCTGTTCTGTCCAGAAAAGGTTCTATTACAACATCATCCGGAAGTGATTTTTGAATAACAGGAATTTTGGATTTAATATTTTCCACCACTTCATTACTGTTCGCTCCTTTCAACATCATCACCACACCTCCCACAGCATCTACTTTTCCATTGTATGTCAAAGCTCCATAACGTACAGCACTTCCTAAACGAACATCTGCCACATCTTTGATAAAAATGGGAACACTGCCGGTTTCGTTTTTAACGGCGATATTTTTTATATCTTCAAGAGAGGTCACAAGACCAATGCCACGAATAAAATAGGCATTCGGTTTTTTATCAATATAAGCCCCACCTGTATTTTGGTTATTTTTTTCTAAGGCTGTAAATATTTCAGTAATGCTGGTTCCCATTGCTTTAAGGCGGTTAGGGTCAATGGCAACTTCATATTGTTTCAGTTCTCCTCCAAAACTATTGATTTCAGCAACTCCCGGAGTTCCGTTGAGTTGTCTACGGACAATCCAGTCCTGCATAGTTCGAAGGTCTTTAGCATTATATTTCTTCTCACTCCCTTTTTTAGGATGGAGAATATACTGATATACCTCTCCTAGCCCTGTACTTACCGGAGCAAGCTCAGGGGTTCCTATTCCTTTGGGGATTTCTTCTACGGCATTTTTTAACTGCTCACTGATGAGCTGTCTTGCAAAATAAATATTGACATCTTCTTTGAAAACGACTGTAATCACAGAAAGTCCAAATCTTGAAATACTTCTTGTCTCCTGAATATCCGGGACATTAGCAATACTTTGCTCTATAGGAAAGGTAACCAACTGCTCCACTTCCTGACCTGCCAATGTAGGACAGGCTGTGATAATCTGTACCTGATTGTTTGTAATATCCGGTACAGCATCTATCGGTAATCTGGTAGCACTCCAGGTTCCCCAGATGATCAGCAATAAGGTCATAATTCCAATCACAACCTTATTTTTAATACTGAATTTTATGATTTTATCTAACACGATTTTATTGAATTTTTATTGAAAAACAAATACTTACAGCTTATAAAGCTGCAGCAAAAATATCATGAAAACCTCTGCAATGGTATTGCAAAGTTTCAAGTAATGTTTAGAAAGCATCACTTTCTAAAGTCAATAAAAATTAAATTTTGGGAGGCTGCCAGATAGGGTCATATACCTGGTAAGCAAAGTCATTCTTCTGAAAAAGAATTTTCTTTGAAAAATAAGCAGGAACCTGCTTGGGAATCTCTAATAACGGATCCATCTTAAATGCTGATACTGCAATCTGGCAACAGCTGCAGGCACAAAGCGGCGAACAGATATCTCCTTTCTCCGTAGAATGAGCTCCATGGATACTTAGTGATATTTTCTTTTCTCCTGAATCATATGGTGTAGACACATCTTCACATGGCATTAATGATAACGCCATGAAATAAATTGCCAGTATCCATCTTAACAGATTCATTGTTACAAAGGTAAAGCTTTTTTCCAAAACGGGTGATGTCCTGGAATATTTAATATGCAATACAGAAGTGTTTCTGATTATTCTAAGCTTAATAATGAAATAAAAAACAATCACTACATTGGTAAGAAACTAAGATTTTTTTTAAACAAATGCTCCCTACAAAAACTTTATCATTACTATTAATTCCCCAATTTACTATTGCTTTTTCTCAGGAAAGCTGCATATACATGACTATTAATCAGTCAAAATTGACAAAACACATTTTTGAATCCTGACAATTATGATAACTTAGGTATTTTAAAGAATGTCTCTAATCAAGTAATAAGAAATAATATTAGAATGAAACCCTTTTTTGCTACACCTTTACTTATTTCATTGACTTGTTCAATCCTTTTTTCTTGTGAAAAAAAAGAAATATTAAGCAAAGATATCAAGATCTTAAACCAAAATAGAAATCTTTCGACCGTTAATGGAACCGATATTTATACAACAAATCTTATGATCGAGCCTGATACCTCTGACACACTTAGGTTTAAACTAACAGATAAGGATTGGGCCTTTTTAGGGAGAAGTTTTGATAAGAATAAAATCTATCTTATTAATAACAATACAAAGATAGGAGAAAGAGCAAATTCTATTGAACTTGGTGACACAATTATAATTAAAACAAACAAAAGGTCCCTAGCCATAAACTTTCGCCATTTTCTTGACGAAAAAGAAAGTATAGATACCCTAAAAACCAAACGTTTTAAAAACTTCATACACACTTTTGATTCTCTGGTATACTATAGATCTAGGGGAAAATAAAAGCCACCGCAAGTGCAGTGGCTAAAAAAATCAAATCTAATTATTGGGTTATAAACTATAAATTCGGGTTGTTTTCAGATTCCTTCTGTGGAATACTGAATAAATAATACCTGCTATTCGGTACAAATCCTGTTTGATCAGGGAATGCAAAATTAGTATGACCTCTTCCATCAACCGTTTTTACCGTTCCGTCCGGTGTAGTTACCTGAACTTTAACAGGCTCTCCATTAGCGTCTACGAAACGCTTCCTTACTACCGTCCCCTGTGTTCTGATGATATCTGAAAGAGAAAACCCTTCTCCGAATAATTCTTTTCTTCTCTCAATTAAAATTTCCTTTACCACATCATTCTGAGCTAAAGAGCCACTGTAGACATTAGCATTTCTGGCTGATTTAAACTGATTTAAAACAGTTACTGCCTGCGATACATTTCCGTTTCTTGCTTCCGCTTCCGCTTCAATCAGGTACATTTCGGCAGCTCTCATATAGACGATATCAGCAATAAGTCCTGATTTAAATTTAAACTTAGCATACCTCAACAACCCTTCTCTTCCTTTAAGGCCATCCCATGAGAAAAGCTGAGATCTGATATCATTAGCATCAAAGAGGTCTTTAAAATAAGGATCAGCCATAAAACTGTAATAATAACTTCCGGAAGAAGATACATCCAGGTAATGGAATGCATAACTTGCCCCGGATTGCTCCTGGGTTTGTCCGTGCCCCCAAATCCATTCAGCATTATTGATATCGTTGAAACCATCCTTATATTTCTCCGGAGCCATCAAAGGGTAACCTTCTCTTGCAATTTTTGCCGCAGCGGCAGCTTTACTCCATTCTCCCGTATTCAGATAGGTTCTTGCTAAAATCCCGTTTACGACAGAACGATTGATCTTATCTTTATTATTTCTCGTATAATCTTTCAATAAATTATCAGCATCTGTAAGATCACTTTTCACTAAAGCATAGATCTCTTCCAGACTTGCTCTTTTCTTCCCTACTGTAGTTATCGTTGAAGGTTCCGTATAGATAGGAGCTGTTAATGCGGTCTTATCTTTCAGGTAACTGAACTGATAAAAACTGGCAAGATTCAGATAACAGAAAGCCCGTAATGCCTTTGCCTGGCCTTTCACCTGATTCTTTTTTTCCTGACTTCCTTCTGTTCCGTCAATTCTGGCAATCACATTATTCATGTTATTGATGGCAGAATAGAGCATCGACCAGATAAATAATGGACGGCTTGCCGTACTATTAACCATTTCAGTAAAAGTATAGGTAGAAGAAAAACCATATTTATTAGTCAGTACCGCTACATCACTTCCCATAGCATCACTTGCTCTTAAAACAGTTGAATACCCAATATTGGCATAGGTTGTTCCATCATCATTGAATCTGGCCCAGGTTCCGTTGATTACTGTTTCTGCACTTTCAGCCGTTTTAAAAACCTCCACATCATTAGCCTGGTCGGTAGGAGCTGTTGCCAGGTCACTTTCACAGCTGGTCAGTACCCATGCTGCGAGTAAGGCAAAAGATAAATATTTTAATTTTTTCATTGTTTCAATTTTTAAAAGTTAAAGAGTTGCCTGAAGTCCAAAAGTGATTGTTCTCATCGCAGGATACCTGTAATAAGTAGTACCATCCAATGCCTGTTCAGGATCCATTCCTTTATGTTTATAGAAGGTCAGAAGATTTTCTGCCTGAACATAAATTCTGAACTTTTTAAGTCCCAGTTTTTCAAAATAGTCTGAAGGGAGAGTATATCCCAGACTTACATTTTTAAGTCTTGCATACGTCCCGGAATATAAAAATCTCGAAGAATTGGACGTCCAGTTATTGGTAATTGTGCTCAATGCAGGTACATCCGTATTAGGATTTTCAGGCGTCCATCTGTTTAACATTTCTACGCTCCACGCACGACCTCCGGCACTTCCGTTATGCATAATTGAGGTATAATCGGTATCAAGAATTTTACCCCCGATTTTGAAAGTCAGCAATCCTGAGAAATCGAAATTCTTATAGGTAATACTTGTACTAAGCCCTCCGGTTACTTTTGGTAGTGCAGATCCCTGCAGTGTTCTTGTTGCTTTTGCATATTCAGAAGTAGTACCTTCCACTGTATTTCCATTAGCATCTGTACTGATGGTTTTCCATAAGGGTCTTCCGTTACTTGCATCTACCCCTGCCCATTCCGGAATATAGAAATCATATACAGAACCACCTACCTGCAACAACTTTGTTCCGGTAAGGATAGAACCTTTAGGTAATTTCGTAATCTTATTATTCAATGTACTCAGGTTAAGATCTAAATTCCATTGGAAATCATCCGTCTTAATTGGTGTTGTAAAAAGAGAGAATTCAAAACCTGTATTTTTTATGGTTCCGATATTGGCCGGAAAATCATTAATTCCCAAAGACGGAGCTACCGGCATATTAAATAGAAGATCCTGGCTTTTTCGCTCAAAATACTCGATATTTCCTTTCACTCTGTTATTAAGAATCGCAAACTCTAATCCTACGTTCAGATTAAGATTCGTCTCCCATTTTAATTCGTTGGTTCTCGCTTTTTCAAGTACTGCCCCCGGCTCACCAAGGTTATTGTAAAATTTATAAAGTTCCTGATAAGCGTAATAAAGAGGGAGTTTATTAGGCTGTAATAATTTATCATTCCCCTGTCCTCCATAACTTGCACGAAGTGTCAGCTGATTAAAGAAATTCAGATTTTTGATAAATTCCTCATTAGAGATTTTCCATGAACCTCCTACAGACCAGAATTTCCCCCAACGGTTATCCTTAAAGAATCTTGAAGAACCATCGGCTCTTCCTGAAGCTGACAGGAAATAGGTATTATTAAAATCATATTCCACTTTTCCAAGGTAACTTAGCAGGCTGACCTTATCACTGTTTCCACTGAAACTTCCCAATAAAGCGGCAGCATCCGGCTCATAGTAGTAGGGAAGTGAAAACTGACTTCTGGTCCCGGAAATTGTTTGATAATCATATTTATAAAATTCCTGACCTGCCAACACATTAAAGTGATGCTTTCCGAATTTTTTATCAAAAGTCAGAATGTTACTCGTGGTATACGATAAAGTTCTGCTGTTTGACTTTGTGACCGATCCTCCAATCTCACTACCCTGCCCGATAAGCGGGTTTGAGTAATAATGTCCATTATAGTTGACCAAATCTACAGAAAAGCTGGTTCTGAACTTCAATTCAGGTAAGAATGTGAAATCCATGAAACCTTTTCCGGAGAAGTTATCTTCTTTATTTTCGTTTTTATCTAAAGGTAAAGTTGCTGCCAGATTTTGATTCTGAAGAGCGTTGGTAGGCCTGTATTTTCCAAAATCGTAAATTCTGTTTCCGGCACCATCCAATACATAAGACCCATCCGGATTTCTCTCATAATAAGGATAGAATGAAGGAACAGATCTTGCTGCCTGGATAACATTGCTTGTATTGGAATCTGAAGACGTAGGAGCCTGTTGAATACTGTTGGTATAACTTAGGTTTACCCCTACATTCAGCCATTTCTTAACTTCAGAATTGAGTTTTAACCTTGTGCTGTATTTTTTAAATCCAGATTCAATGGCAATCCCTTTATCATCAAGATATCCCAATGAGAAAAAGTAATTGCTTTTTTCACTTCCTCCACTGATATCCAGATCTACCTGATTTCTCGAAGCCACTCTCTGTAAAACATCTCTCCAGTCATCATTCCATAAAGGTGTCGCTCCGGATAATAGTTTTCCGTCTGTACCTACAGGTTTTGAATAATTGGCTCCATAGGGATTAATACCCAGCTCAGAAATAAGATTATTGGTAGCCATCTGAGCTGCCTGCTGTCCATTGATCTGGCTAGATCTGTATCCGTTTCTCAATGCTTCCCAATACAGTTGGAAATACTGATCCGTATTGACTTGTTCGTAATCTTTTACTGCTCTGGTGGAAAAACCCTGGCTCATATTAAAATTGATTCGGGCTTCTCCTTTTTTACCGGATTTAGTCGTAATAATGATGATCCCGTTCGCCCCTCTTGATCCATAAAGAGCACTTGCCGTAGCATCTTTCAGTACACTGATTGATTCTATATCATTAGGGCTTATAGAGTTTAGATTTCCGTCAAAAGGAATTCCGTCCACCACATATAAAGGATCGCTGGATGCACTGATAGAACCAATTCCTCGGATCCTGATTGTTGCTGTAGATCCCGGCTGTCCGGAAGAACTTGTTGTCTGCACTCCTGCAACCTGTCCTTCCAATGCTTTTGTAATATTGGTAACAGGTCTGTTGTTAATTTTATCACTGGAAATAGTTGCCACAGAACCGGTATAGCTGGTTCTTTTAGCCTTCCCATAGGCTACCACCACCACTTCATCAAGCTCCTTCTCATTGAGTGTATCTTTTTTAGCCTTGGTATTCTGTCCGCTTAAGCTTCCTATTCCTAAAAAGAATACCGCTACAGGGGGAATCCAAATTTTTGAGCTAATCAAATTTTTATTAATCATAATCAATTTTGTTTATCATATATTAAAATTTTGCCCTTTGCAGATAATACAGCAAAGGGCATCGATAAATACGATAAACCTAATGCTTATTTTTCCTTTAAAGGCTGAATGTAACACCTTGCGCGAGAGCAGGTTGTTAAGATTTCATTGGGTCAGTTCCCTCCATCTTTCTTTATAAGCCGATCGAAATATGTCTGCAAATCTAGAAATATTTAGTCTACAAAACAAGTAGACTTATAATTTTTCATGATAATTTTTCAAAAATTAACTTAATATTTTATTAAAAAGCCGATAAAATAAGGACTTATAAAAATTGACACTTTAGCAAACATGAGAAATATCATTAATAATAATTGAATCAATACACTCTGTGTGCATGGAAATAAAAAAATGACGCCAATGGCGTCATTAAATTTTATCTGAGTAAGAATTTTTTAGGAATTACAAATAATAACTCACTTATTAAGATCAGTAAAGTCTCTGGATGGATACAAAAACCTCCAGTGTATTATCTGAAGTATTGGAATCTGAAGTCGTATTACCATTCCCTGCACTTGTAAAAGATTTGTTATCTATACGGAGTGCATAGTACACTCTGTACCATTTGTTGTCAGCAGTAGTAATATCAAAAGTTACCGTTTCGTTTCTTCCATAGGTAAGATAAACCCCATCATCAAACTGTGCATAATTATTAGGGAAAATTAATAAGTTAGCGCCATGTGAGTCACCTGTATGGGTAGACACTTCAGAAACCCATACTTTCGCATTGGCAGTAGTGATATTATAAAGACGCGGATCAAAATTAGTAGTTGCCCCGCTTGAGTCAAATGCATTGGGAGCAGTAATAAAAGCATCCACTCTGAACGTATTATTGATAACGGGAAGATCATTAAGAAACTGGCTTAAAAGAAATGATGTTGTCTTGCGCGGAATTGAAGAATGATAATAAACCAGCTCTCCGGGAGCAATCACAGCTCCGGCTCCTACTGTTGCACTACAGGTCTGTCCGCCAATATTTAACGCAAAAGTAGTCAGTGTAGGGCTGGAAGCCGTAGGTACACCTGACACTGTATAGCTAAGAATTCCTGATCCTACATTAAAATTTCCAGCAGCCAGTGTTGCCGTAAGACCATTTACAGGTCCCACAGTCTGTGCCGGATAGACCCCTCCGTTTCCTCCGGTGTAAGGAACAGTCATTGTTCCGGTATAGGGAGTTCCGGCCGTATAGGTTCCTGGAGAAAGTGTTACTCCGTTACAGGTAATAGATCCTAAAGTTCCAGGCGCAAGAGAACCATTATTGAATGTTCTCCATTCAGTTCCGTTCCAAAATACGTAACCGACATAGCCTAGCCCTGCGGTTCCCAAATTGTATACAAGTAATCCCGCAGCCGGTGAAGGGATGGTAGCCCCATCCGTCTGAGAAGTCAAGGCAACTTTTGGCCCCAAAAATCCTTTTTTACTACCCACTGCAAGAGCGTCAACATTCACATCAAGCATTGCAGATGCATTAGGCACCGTAGTACCAATCCCAACGCTACCAGAAGAAGTTACAGTAAAATCATTGGATTGCTGTACAGCTGTTGGAACTCCTGTCGCATTGTTATCTTTTAAGCCGTCTACATGGAAACTTCCTTGTGGATTCGCGGTATTAATTCCTACCTGGGAGTAGGCTAATCCTGAAATAATTGTTGTCAATAAGAATAGTGTTTTTTTCATTTTTCGAATTATTTTTTGTTAAAAAGTTGACAAAAGCTTCTTTGAGGTGCCCTATCAAAGCATGATCAATTGTGTTTTATATCTGGATTTTTTTTTCTAAAAATATTGGAAGAGCACAGCAAAGTATAGCTAAGAAAGAATAGAGTTTGAAACTTTTACAATAGAGTAAGGACATTTATTCGGTACATTTGTTTGATACAATTTCTCCTGCAAAACTAACTGTATCATTAAATCAAAAAATAAAAGTATAAATCACAATCTTGAAAATGATTTAAATTTTATATATCTTTGAAAACCAAAACAATATCCTAATGAATTATGATAATTCATTAATTTATTCCTTATAACACGGATTTTAGATGTCAGAAGTAAACACAAAGAATGTACAGATAGAAAAATTTAAGCTTGAACTAATGGATAGGTATACTATTCTTATGCTGCTGGTTTTAGGAGTATATGCCGTAATCTTTACATTCTTTATTCATGACAAAATGATGTCCTGGTATTTAATGATCGGGTTATTTTTTTCCGGTTATACCTATTCAATTGTAAGAAAAAAATATCCGATAAGCCTTATAGTGCATCTGTATCTACTATTTGCCCCTATTTACAACTTCTATATTATGCTTGCCTTCTGGAATAATTCTGTTGCAAGTTTTTGTTGGCTGCTTCCCATCCCACTGGGAGCCTATATTTTCTTTTCCAAAAAAGAAGTATTACTGTATGTGGCTTATATATTATTATTAATTATTACCGGCTATATTGCAGCCAATAACTTCAACTTTACGTTTCCTGAGCATACCCAAAAAGAGGTAATGTTTACAGATACTATCCTTTTTATTTCAAATATCTTAGTTGTTTCATTATTAATTTATTATAAAGATAAGATCCGAAAACTGGAAATTCTCTCTCAAATAGAATCCACTGTAATTCGAAAAGATGAAATACAGGCTCCTACTGAAAACTCATGGGATGACATTGATGTTGAAAGCATGAAAAAACTATTTGAAAAAATAGAAACCGCCATGACCGAGAATAAACTTTTTAAAGATGACAAGTTCAATCTCTCAAAACTGAGCGTAGCACTAGATGTCAACAGCACTTATATTTCTAAAGCTATACGGTATAAAGGATATTCTAATTTCAATACATATCTTAATATCTATAGAATCAACTATGTGAAAAAACTTTTTACAGAGATTGATTTCCAAAAAACGACTTTGATGTATATCTACACTGAAGCAGGGTTTTCAAATCAGTCAACGTTTAACAGAGTTTTTAAACAGATTGTAGGAATTACCCCTTCAGAATATGCGCAGCAAAACCCACAGACGAATATTGATCTGTAGTCTATATAAATTTATTTATCTTTGACTAAATTTTTTAAATGAAAATTCTTATCGTTAACGGCCCCAATCTTAATTTACTAGGAACACGAGAACCGGAAATCTATGGAACAATCTCTATGGAAAAGTATTTGGAAAATCTAAAATCCGAGTTTCATTCTTATGAATTAAAATATTATCAATCCAATATTGAAGGAGAGCTCATCAACAGGCTTCAGGAAGATGATTTTGATGCAGTAGTGATCAACCCGGGAGCATTCACTCATTATTCTTATGCGATAGCAGACTGCTTAAAGAACATACGAAAACCTAAGGTTGAAGTACACATCAGTAACATTTATAAAAGAGAGGAATTCAGACAAAAGTCTGTGACTGCTGCCAACACCGATGCTGTATTGTCCGGCTTCGGAATGGAAGGATACAGATTAGCTTTGCTAAGTTTAAAATAATTTATCTTTTTAAATATCTATCACAGATGTAGCAAAATAAACAATACATTTTACACTATTTGAAATAAAAAAAGCCTCATCAGTGATGAGGCTTTTGTATGTATTGTAAATAATCTTATTAGATTGTTTGTTCCTGTAATTGAGGTCCTGAAGCAATAAGTTTTTTACCTGCTTCAGTATCACAGTACTGCTCAAAGTTTTTAATGTATCTTGAAGCAAGATCTTTTGCTTTTTCTTCCCACTCGGAAACATTAGCGTAAGTATCTCTAGGATCTAGAATACCTTCAGAAACATTTGGAAGTGCTGTAGGAATTTCAAGATTCATGATTGGAACCTGAGTTTTAGGAGCGTTATCAATAGAACCGTCAATAATAGCATCAATGATTGCTCTTGTATCTTTTAAAGAAATTCTTTTTCCTGTACCGTTCCAACCTGTATTTACTAAATATGCTTTAGCACCATGCTCTTTCATTTTACCGATCAATGTTTTAGAATACATTGTAGGGTGTAATGTAAGGAATGCTTCACCAAATGCAGGTGAGAAAGATGGCTGAGGTTCTGTAATTCCTCTTTCTGTTCCGGCAAGTTTTGAAGTATACCCGCAAAGGAAGTGGTACTGAGCCTGATCTTCATTCAGGATAGAAACCGGAGGAAGTACTCCGAAAGCATCTGCTGAAAGATAAACAATCTTTTTAGCGTGCCCTGCCTTAGATGGCAATACAATTTTGTTGATATGATAGATTGGATAAGAAACTCTTGTATTCTCAGTGATTGATCCGTCTTTATAATCTGCTACTCCATTGTTAACAACAACGTTTTCAAGAAGTGCATCTCTCTTGATCGCTCTGAAAATATCCGGTTCTTTTTCTTCTGATAAATCGATAACTTTAGCATAGCATCCTCCTTCATAGTTGAATACTCCGTTATGATCCCATCCGTGCTCATCGTCACCGATAAGGTATCTTTTTGGATCTGCTGATAAAGTAGTTTTACCTGTTCCAGAAAGACCAAAGAATAAAGCAACATCACCTTCTTCTCCTACGTTAGCAGAACAGTGCATTGAAGCCATACCTTTCAATGGAAGGTAATAGTTCATCATAGCAAACATCCCTTTTTTCATTTCACCACCATACCAAGTACCACCGATAATCTGTAGTTTTTCAGTAAGGTTGAACATGATGAAGTTTTCAGAATTTAATCCTTGAGCTTCCCAGTTTGGATTCGTCGTTTTAGAACCATTGATTACAGTGAAATCAGGCTCTCCGAAGTTTTCAAGCTCAAAATGAGAAGGGCGAATGAACATATTGGTAACGAAATGTGCCTGCCATGCCACTTCAACAATAAATCTTACTTTAAGTCTTGTATCAGCATTTGTCCCGCAGAAAGCATCTACTACATAGATTTTTTTTGCCTCCGCCAGCTGATTCATCACTAGTTCTTTACAAGACCCGAAAATTTCTGAAGTGGTAGGTAGGTTTACTTTACCATCCCAGAAAATTGTATCTCTTGTAACATCATCCTGAACAATATATCTGTCTTTAGGTGAACGACCTGTGAAAATTCCTGTTTTTACCGATACCGCGCCAGATTCTGTAAGCTCAGCTTCCTCAAATCCCTGATTTTCAGGAGAAACTTCAGCCTGATACAATTCTTCATATGAAGGATTGTATACGACTTCATAGTTTCCTTTAATCCCTAATTTCTCTAAATCCTGGATGATTTTAGTGTTTTTCATTTTACTTATATTTTCTATTTCTTTATTGAGTTCAACAAAAATAATATTAATTATTTGTTAAAGGTGGTTTAAATATACTGATATAAGTCAGAATCACAAATAAAAAAAGGGGCTTGTAATTTATTGATTATAAATTAATTATATCTTGCCATTCAAAAACACTAGTAAAACCCTTCTCCCAAAAATAGTCTTTATAGTCCCCAAATTTGGCACTCATCACGAAATCTCCACCCCATGCCCCCAAACTTTTTACAAAACAAGGGCAGTCTGAGAATAAACGCTCTTTAACTGTAGGAATTTCAAGGAAATCGGAAATTTTTTGCTCATGAATCATCATTAGCTCAGAAAAATTTTGCAATTCACTGCATAACAAAATTTTCTTTGTGATATCTGAAAATTCACTCACCAGTTCCGGGGATTTCTTTTTTGACTTGTAAAAACGGATTCCTTCTCTGCTATCTTGCTTTTGATTTAAGTGAATAAAAATCAGTTCATTTTTAAAAGGAGGATTGAAAGTCACCTTATCATATTTAATTTCCGGTTTACTGCGGAAAAGGACTGCGGATTTCTCTTTTGCGACCGCAATATCGTAGCCACTTCCTCCTAAGCTGATTGAGTTCAAATAAAAAGGATCGATTTCGGCCCATTCTGCCAGGTTATTCATTAAGGTAGAACTACTTCCTAGCCCATAATCTGCAGGAAACTGAAGATTTGTTTTTAAATGGTAAGTACAATCGTTTTTGAATTTTATACCGGAAAGCTGCTGTACATTCTTTAAGGTTTTTAGAATAAACTCAGCGCTTGACGGGATGTTGGCTTCAAGAATCTGCCAATTTTTATAGTCTATGACAACTTTTAGCCATAATTGGTTCTGATGAAAAGCTTCCCAAAGAATCAGGGATTTGCCGTCATTTTTTTCATCAAAAAAAAACTCTTGTCCAAGCTTGGTAGGTACCGCCAGGACAAGAGCTCCATCTATCGCGAAATATTCTGAAGTAAGCATAAGCTTGCCCGGTGAAAATATCGCGTTCATATTTTTTTATTTTAGATTGCAGAAACAGCGTCTACAGATCCGTCAATTTTTTTGATCAGCCCCTGAAGGGTTTTTCCAGGTCCAACTTCTACAAAATTAGAAGCACCATCTTTGATCATATTCTGAACAGACTGTGTCCATTTTACAGGACCAGTAAGTTGATCAATAAGATTTTGTTTAATCTCATCAGGGTTTGTTACTGCTGTAGTAGTAATATTCTGATATACAGGAATAGTAGCTTTTCTGAATTTTGTTTTCTCAATAGCTGCAGCTAATCTTTCTTGTGCCGGCTGCATTAATGGCGAATGGAAAGCTCCGTTTACAGCCAGTAATAAGGCTCTTTTTGCTCCTGCTTCTTTCAATTTAGCACAAGCTTCCTCTACTGCAGGTGTTTCTCCTGAAATTACCAATTGCCCAGGGCAGTTATAATTAGCAGGAACTACAATTCCATTGATCTGAGCACAGATTTCTTCCACTTTAGCATCTTCCAATCCTAAAATAGCTGCCATTGAACTTGGATTTGCATCACAAGCCTCCTGCATAGCCTTAGCTCTTTCGGATACTAATTTCAAACCATCATCAAAAGATAAAACTCCGTTAGCTACCAATGCTGAGAACTCTCCTAAAGAGTGTCCTGCCACCATTTCAGCTCCAAGACCGTTTACTGCTTTTAATGCTGCTACTGAATGTATAAAAATTGAAGGCTGGGTAACCTCTGTTTTCTTAAGATCCTCATCTGCTCCGTTAAACATAATGGAAAGAATATCGAAACCTAAAATTTCATTGGCAGATTCCATCAGATCTTTGATATCTTTTCTAGAATCATACAATTCTTTTCCCATTCCTACGAACTGAGAACCCTGCCCAGGAAATACAAGTGCTTTCATGTACTGAATTAAATATTATGCAAATATAACTATATTGTTAACAATATACTGTTAAAGAGATATAAATCATTTATGGAACTAACCTGATTACTCTGTATCCAGTATTTACGTAAGCTCCGTTAGCTTTAGATTTTACAAACTCAAATTTTGTTGCAAGCTGGGTCTGAACTTTATTCATCTGTTTAAAGATCTCTCCTTTTTTATTTTCTCTGGTCAGCATATCATTCACCACATCAAAACCTACGATGGCATATTTTGGAGGTGTTTTACAGTATTTTGTTTTATAGGCTGCCAGAATTTCTTTTTCAAATCCTCCGTCAGTATTGATCTTTCTGTCCATCAGGTACACCAGGCTGGCCTGGCTCAGGTCATCTACTTTCTTTTCAAAAATTGGAGAATAGAATAAACTGAAAGCTTTCACTCCCTGTACTTCTTTAGAAAGAGCAATCATTCTGTTGGCAAAAGCCTCTCCCATGCTATCGTTATCATTAGCCAGGACTGCAATAACCGGGGCAGATTGCCCTGTCATCATATTCTGATCCAGCTGAATTTCTGCCGGAGAATTAACGATAACAACATTTGGATTTTTAACAGATTTTTCAAGACCTGCTTTAATATAGTTAGCATTTTCTTTCTTAGCATCTGCTACTACATATATTTTCTGATCTGAATATACTCCTTTTACTTCTTCAACAATTTTATCAGCATATGTCTGATTGTTTGTTTCTACAATAATCAGGTTGCTGTAGTTGTATAATTCCGGAGAGTTAGCAAATGGTGCTACAATTGGAATTTTTTGATTTTTGGTAAAATCTAAGACATCAATCACATTAGACTTAAAGAATGGACCGATAATCAAATCGGTATTGTCCGGATTGATCTGTGTCAGAGAATTTTTAAATGAAGCCTCGTTTCCGGAATCTACTATTTTAATATCCAGTTTCTGACCGCCTCGCGCGTTTCTTTCAATAGCCAGTTTAGCTCCGGTTAGAAAGTCTAAAGCCATTCCTCGGTACTGAGTTTCGTTGGTACTGTAACCAAACGGTAGCATCAACACCACACTCAAAGCATCTCCGTTTTTCTTTACATAAGCAGGATCCTGCTTTTTGATTTTTAAAACCATTCCGGATTTCAATCCATGTGAAAGATCCGGGTTCAGAGCGATCAAATCATCGATACTCACTCCAAATTTATTAACAATAGAGAATACAGTATCTCCCTGCTGAACAGTATAGGTTACATAATCATCTCCTACAACCACATTGGATGAAGAAGATTTTTCGTTTCCTGAATCTATTTTTGTTTTTGGATTGACAGGTTCAGCAACGGTATCCGTATTTGATTTTTTTATTTTGATGGAATCTCCAGGTTTTAATCCTTTTTCTTCTAATCCGGGATTTAAAGCAAAAAGATCCTGTTGAGTGATTCCAAACTGTTTCGTTATTCTGTAATAATTATCCTTAGCCTGAATTACATATGTTTCCCCTTCTACAGCTACAGCTGGAGGAGTTACAGTAACTTCTTTTTCTACTGGAGTCTCTACCGGTTTTTCAGTAGCAATAACCTGCTGGCTGTCTCCATATTTTTTTATGCTGGCAAGAGGTAATGTGATCTCATCTCCGATTTTCATATGAGAATCCAATTCAGGATTCAGTTTTCTTAAATCGGTTTCAGAGATTCTGTACTGCTTGGTAATCCCATAGATCGTTTGCTTTGGCTGTAAAACAATTTTTCCAAGCGAAGCATTCGTATTGGTTTTTACTTTTTCGGCTACGGCAGTTTTGGTAACAACCGAAGCAGTTACTTTATCTGATTTTATTGTCAAAATATCTCCAATAGCCAATTTGCCGTCCTTAAACTTTGGGTTTAGCTTCAGCAATTCATCTACAGTTATTCCATACTTTTTTGCGATGTTGTAAGGGTTATCACCTTGTACAACCGTATGAGATTTTTGAGCTGAAACTCCCAAAACCATACATAAACTAGATAGAATAAAAAACCTCTTTATCATATTCGATAATTATAATTTACAAAAATACTCCTTTAAAATTAAATGGCAACAATTATTAATTTGGATTCTTGAACCACCATTTCTTCCAAACAATTTTCAAGCCATGAATATCCTTCATCTGAAAAGAATGTACTAAAGTTATATACCCTTTCCTGCCATGTTTTAGAAGGATGTACACTTAAGAACAGATTTTCAAGCCTCTCCAGCAATTCGCCCTGTTTAATTTTTTCAGCATGAAGCAAACGCTTTTTCATTCTTTTAAATGATTTCAACTGTCTCACTTCTTCTGCATTCACAAGATTTCCAAAAGATTTCTCCGTAATAGAGGCTGTTGCTTTCAGCTCTGAAAAGCTACGAATTAAAAGCTCTTCCTTTTCATCCAGCAACTTTAAAATGGTATTATCATTTAAAATTTTACGATTGGTAATGATGGTAAAGTTCTGAAAAAAGTCTTCTATACTAAGGTCCAATTTTTCAATTTTTCCCAGTGTTTTTTCTTTCAGGAAAAGCATTGAATTTCTTGGAATCAGAATAGGAAAAGGAATATTAATTGCAGAAAAATAGTCTTTAAGCTCCAGCCAATACATGATTTCAGCATTTCCACCAATATAAGCCAGGTTGGGCAATACTTTTTCCTGGTATACAGGACGCATCAAAGCATTAGGACTGAATCTGTCAGGATGATTTTCAAGTTCAGTTAATATTTCTTCCTGTGTCAATTGAATATCTGTGTCTACAATACTATATTTTTGACCGTTATATTCAATCCTATCTCTTGTTTCGGTAAGATAGAAAAGATTAATATCCCGAGGATTTACCTGTACTTTTCCGTATTTCTCCGTGAGGAAATCGACTTTATTTTTTGAAATTTTCTGTAAACTACAGTGGAGAAGCTCATCTTTAAAAACATCTTTAATCTGATTCTTTAATTCTTTAGAATCTCCATCCAAAATCATAAGACCCCACTCTGAAAAAAGACGATTAACTAATGTTTTAATAGCTTGTGTCAGGGTATTTCCTTGCTTATAGGATTCTTTCAGCATTAAGATAAGCTCGGTACCGAAAACAGAATCTTTAAATTCTTTTTCAAATTCCGAGATAAAAAAGGTATCGGTGATCTGTATTCTTCCTACAGCCCCTCCTGATTTCTCGTGGGTTTCGTAGTAGTTACTTTCAGTTTTAAAATGATTGATCTCCGCAAAATCATGGTCTTCCGAAGCCATCCAATATACCGGTACAAAATTAAAATCCGGAAAATTTTCTTTCAGGTAAGTACACGTCTTAATTGTCTGTAGAATTTTATAGACAAAGAAAACAGGTCCCGAAAATAAATTCAGCTGATGACCGGTTGTGATGGTAAATGTATTGGGAAGTCTGAGATTTTCCAGATTTTCCTTTTGTTTTGAAGAAAGTTTGAGATCTGAAAGCTGTTTTTCAAATACATCATAAAGTATTTCCCTCTGCTCGGGTAAGAATGATTCTTTCTTTAGTTCGATCTGATTTCTGAAATGATCTAAAGAAAATGTATGTTTCTCAAAACCCTCAATTTTCTGATTCAAAAAATCTTTTACCAATTGAGGAATGCTTTCTATATCGTTAAATGATATTTTATTAATTGTTTTCAACTTGTTTTGTTTTTAGTTGAACAAATACCACACAATTCCGATATTCAACCTGAAGTCATATACGGGGTAATGCGGAAATGCATATGCTTTGTTACTGGAAATAACAGTTCCCATCTGTTGTCCTTCGATAAAGAAGAACATTTTTTTGACTTTCATATTTACATAAAGGTCTGCAATAGGTTGTCCACCGATGGAAAATGAATTTGCATCAGGCAAAATGTACTCATTAAGAATTGGAAAATAATCTCTGGATGCAAATTTAGAGAAGTAATAGACTTTAATTCCTGCCTGAATTTCTGCAGCTTTTTTAAATGCCTGAGTCTGAAAGAAGAAATTAGCTCTTCCGATAAAACTTGGCATCGGAAGCAATTCTTTATTCGTTAATGCATTTTGGAAATGCAGTCTTGTATTTAAATGAAATTTGCCATAGCTGAAAGTTGCATCTCCTCCGATCTGAGAAATGTTCAATGAACTTTCACTTTGTTTTGGATTAGCGTTGCTGTCAAAATAAGTATAGTTATCAATTCTGAAATAGTTTGCGAAAATTTCCGTCTTGAACCACTTCAGATTGATACTTCCTCCAATTTCCATGACAGACTGATTCTTGGCATTCTCAAGATAATAATTATACTTGCTGTAAACAGAAGTATTTAATAAATAATTAAATGAAGGGTAAGCACTTTGGAAGTTTACTTTTGCGTTGACAAAATAATCTTTTATAGGTTCAAATTTCAGATTGTTCGTCGTTTTAAGATAGCTTTTAAACTGGCTTCCGTTTGAAAATTCTAAAAATGAATTCAACTGTATTTTATCCAAAAGTTTTACCTGCAAATTTCCAACAGCTCCAATCCTGTTTTCTTTAAGCTCATTAGGAAAAGCTACTCCATTGGCAATAACAGTGTTATTAATTCCAAATTTCAAAATCTGATAACGAACCCCTGCATCCAGTTTGAATTTTTCATTATTGAAAACCAAACTTACCGTATTGCTGAAATTCTCTGAATATTTTTTAGTTGCCAAAGGAAACCCATTGACCAATTCTGTAGGCTCTTTATACCAATACTGCTCCAGAGCTCCCTGGTTATAATAATATTTGTTTCCCTGATGAGAAATGGTATGTCGTATGCTGAATGGGAATTTTTCTGCGTTGAATGGAGTGAATTGATGACTCAAATAGTATCTTCTATAGGCAAACTGCGAGCTGCTGGAGGCCAGATTAACCTGCATATTTTGCCTGTTATTAGAATTACTGTCCCCATTTTGAAACAGATTATCTTCTACCAGCCCTCCACTTTCCTGATTATTTACATTCTGATGAAGATAATGGGCAAATAGCTCATAGTTTCCACTTTTTGAGGTATAATGTCCTGAAAATATAGTATTGTTATTTGCCGCTAAGGAATTCCTGTAAAATCCCTGAGAGCGCAGTCCCATATACTCAATGGCAAAATTGAATCTTTTCCCAATATTCTGGGTATAGGTTGAATTTAATGCAGCACCGTTTTTCATTGCCGTATGATAAATGAATGAGGCAGTAGGTGTTTTTACATCATAATATTTCACATCGTTAGCTCCCAGAATCATATAAGATTTATTGGAAGGCAGCAAAGATAAATTCTGCTCGGGATTCACCTCAAATACAAGCGGATTAAAACCTGCTCCGATGTTAGCAGGTTGAGCTCTTCCAAAATTATCACGGTTGTTGTACTGTGAAAAAATATGGGTCTTATCAAAAGTCATTACCGTATCAAAAACTTTTTTTTCTGAAAACTGGGTTTGGTATTGATAATCGTTGATGGTAGGTTTAAAAATTTTTAAGGAGTCTTTTTTCCCGGAGTCTATGACCAGGGTATCTTCTTCTTTTTGAGTTGATTTGTTAGGATCTGTTTTATCAACAACCTGAGCTTTGCTCACAAAACCAAAGAAGATGAGTATGAAAAGGATGTACTTCATTATTCATTATTGTACAGCAAAAATAAGAAATAATAAGAAATAAAAGAGGCTATCTCAAAAATGAGATAGCCTCTGCTATAGAATTGTACGATAATTAATAATTGTCGTTTTGCTTAATGTTAGGATTAGCCTGGATCGCTGTAATAGGGATCGGCCATTGCCATTTAAAGCTTCCAGCGTCAAGAGTCTGCTTAACAGCCGGTGCTCCTGTACCGTCAAAAAGATCTCCTTTACCTGATCTCTGAACAGAAAGACCTAATCTTTTCAGGGTGTACCATCTGTCATTTTCAAAGGCAAGCTCTAATCTTCTTTCTTTCAGGATAGCATCTAAAAGAGCCTGTCCTGCTTCCGTTCCCGGAGTAAATGAAGAATGTCTTTCTTGTCTTAATTTATTCAATAAAGTAAGAGCCTGTGCAGGGTTACCTGTTTTGTAATAAGCTTCTGCAATATTTAACAATACTTCAGCTGATCTCAGATATTTAATAGGCACTACATTAGAAGGACCTCCGTTACCAGCATATTTTGTTACGTGATTATATTTTTCACCACTGTATACACTTGTTGTAAAATACGTAGGTTTTCTTACATCATCCGCAGTATATGCAGTATATAAATCATAATCTACCACAAATTCTGATCTAAGACTAGGAACCGCCTGGTTGTATGCTGATCCTACTGTATTACTTGGCTCAGCCGGCGCATTAGATATCTGGAATAAAACCCCATCAGTAATTTTAGCTAGGCCTTCATTTTCTTTCCAAATTCTGTTAAAGTTATCTAATGTTGTGATACTTGGTGAAAGTCCTAATGCTAATTCTCCGTATTTGATTGTATTAGCGTAATCTCCTTTATAAAGATTTACTCTTGATAATAATCCATAAATAGCAGCCTTGCTCATTCTCCCTTTATCAGCATCATTCTGTGTAATATTATCAGCAGCAAATAATAAATCTGCTATGATTTTATCATACACCTGTTCAACAGTAAGATTTCTGGAAGCCGTATTATTTAATGGAGCATATTTTTCTGAATAATAAATTCCAATAGAATTTTTAGCTCCTGCAGATTGTGTAGGAATTTGAGAATATGCTCTTACAATATCGAAGTGAACGATTGCTCTCAATGCTCTCGCTTCTGCTTCTATATTCATTTTTTGTGCACCTGACAATACTCCGTTATTGATATAGGACAACACAAAGTTTGTTCTGCTGATAGCAAGATAAGCTGCACTATACAATCCTGTTGTCTGTGAATTGTCTGAAGAAAACTCAAAATTTGAAGCTGCAAAATTTGAATTTCTTCCTGAAGCTGTACGAATCAAATTGTCAGTAGTAAGGTCACCCATAATAAGCTGACTACCTGTATCACTGTTATAATATCCACCTCCTTTAAGTGCTGTATAAGCACCATCCATAGCCTGTCTGAATGATTCAGGTCTTAACATCGCCTGGTCAGCAGTTTCGTTAATAGATGAAACCTGGTCTAAATTTCTATCACAAGACGTCAACGTAACAAAAGCAGTTAACGCAGCTAAACTTATTTTTATTATATTCTTTTTCATAAAGCTATTCAATATTAAAATTCTAATTGCAATCCTACCAGGATTGTTCTTACAGCTGGGTAAGTATAAAGGTTGTATGATCCAGGAACAAATAATGCAGTAGATTCACCAGATCCTACTGAAACTTCAGGTTCTCCGTGGAATTTAGTTACAGTAAATAGATTCTGTCCCTGTACATATGCTCTAAGCTTATTGATAGGAGATCCTTCTCCAAGGAATTCTTTATCAAATGTATATCCCAATGTAAGAGATCTTAATCTTAAATAATCATTTTTTTCAATCCATTGATCAGAATCACGCATACCGTTTGAGTCAACTTTCTGGAATACATTGGTATCTCCTGGGTTTTGCCAAACATTAGCAGCAGATTGTGCCATATTTCTACCTGCAACAGCAAGAGTTGGATCAACAGCAGCAGCGTACATATTGTTATATGTATATCCTCCTAGCTTGAATGCAAAATCTGCACTGAAGTCAAGTCCTTTGTACTGAACTGTAGTTCCGAATCCACCAAAACTTTTTGGGAAAGGAGATTTGTCTGTAATAGGAACTGCATTAGAAGCGCTGTACACGTTAGTTACATTTCCTGCCTTGTCATAATATAATGCATCTCCGTTATTTGGATCCACTCCTGCGAATCTTACATTATAGAATACATATGGAGACTCACCTACTTTAAGATAAGTATCTCCTAAGTTTCTTTCAGTTTGACCATCTGCTAACTTATCAAGAGTTGATTTCTGGAATGAGATGTTAGCATGTAAGTTCCATTGGAAATCTTTCTTTTTGATGATATCTGCACTAAGTTCAACTTCAAGACCTTTCTGAGACATATCTCCTGCATTGATATACTGGTAATGTCCTCCTTCTTGTTTGTCTAAAGGCACAAGCTGTACAAAATCTTTTCTCTTATTCTGGTATACTTCCACGGATCCACGAATTCTTCTGTTCATCATGGTGAAATCAACCCCTAAGTTGGTAATTGCATTAGACTCCCATTTAAGGTTTTCGTTACCGATGATATAGCTGCTTTGTGCGAATGTTCCAGGATACAACGCTGCATTAGAACCATATAAACCGTAGCTGATGTTGGTTACGTTATAATAATCAGGAAGTGTTCCGTCATTACCCGTAGTACCGTATGATCCTCTAAGCTTTAAATCATTGATAAAGCCGCCTTTCATAAATTCTTCTTTCGCAATATTCCAAGCAGCACTTGCAGACCAGAATACACCGCTCTGATTATTTGCGCCGAATCTTGATGAAGCATCTCTTCTTAATGATCCTGTTACAAGATATCTACCTTCATAGTCATAATTTAACATCCCCGCTAAACTGAATAAGGTATTTCTTGTCTTAATTCCGGTAAATGTATTTCTTTCTGAAGGAGTTGTAATAGAAGGAACGTTTAATACTGGAGATTTCAATCCGTAAGCTCCTCCGTTCATCGTTTCATTGAAGTTATCGTTATATTCGATAAATCCTAAGAAATCGAAGTTGTGACTTCCGTATGATTTTTTGTAGTTGATCGAGTTATTCCAAGTATAGTTAAATCCATAGAATGAATTTTTGTTCAACGCTCCTGTAGGAATTTTGTTTGTTGTTAAATCCAGGTTTGATCCTTTTTTCAACCACTGAGTTCCCATAAACCAATCGAAAAGTCCGTTGAAATTAGTTTTAAATTTCAGACCATCGATAATTTTATATTCAGCAAATAAGGTTACCGGAATTCTCAATCTCTGATCCTCCAGTCTGTAGTTACGAATCTGCTCTACCACATTGGAACCTGCTCTCATGGTTTGATTATAACTTCCGTCTGCGTTATAGATCGGCTCATATGGAGCATATTTATACATCGCCCCAAATGGGTTCTGTGTATTGTTTCTATCTCTGAAATTCTGGGTAACCTGATACTGAACTCCCAGGTTGATTCCTACGTTCAGTTTTTCACTCAGCTTATTTGTAAAACCGAAGTTACCTGTATATCTTTTAAGTCCGTCAATATCTCTGATGATCCCATTATCAGAATCATATCCTAATGAGTAATAAAAAGTACTTTCTTTAGAACCTCCTTGTGCACTGAACAAATAAGACTGAATAGCAGAAGGCTTTAACAGGTCTTTTTGCCAATTATGATCATATGCAGCAAGTCTATCCATCTCTTGCTGAGATCTTGGCTTAAATCCTAAATACCCAAGTTGATTCTGAAAGCCCATTAGCTCTCTTGAATTCATCATGGTATAATTATTGTCCTTCAATCTTTCACTGAAACCAAATTTAGTTTCAAATGAATAACGAGTTTTTCCGGCTTTTCCAGCTTTAGTAGTTACTACAACAACTCCATTAGCACCTCTTGCACCGTATTGAGCAGTAGCTGCAGCATCCTTAAGAATTGAAATAGATTCTACGTCTGCAGGGTTGATTGCACTGAACTGTCTTGCAGTCATATACATTCCGTTCACTACATAGGTAGGCTCTGATGAACCACCAACGCCACCAATACCTCTTACCTGAATTGTCGCAGCAGCACCTGGCTGTCCGGTACTACTTTGTACAAACACCCCTGAAGCTCTACCTTGTAAAGAGTTACCGATAGAAGTAGTAGGGCTGTTTCTTCTGATTTCATCTCCACCTACTACAGCCTGAGCCTGAGTAATTTCATCCGCTTTCTTCTTCTGATACCCTGTAACGACTACTTCTTCAATCTTCGTTTCATTCGAATCAGAGTCTTTTGTTGTTTTTTGCGCAAAAGCTGTTTGCCCTAAAAAAAATAAAGCCCCAACACTTAATACTCTTAGTTTCACATTCATATTAACAAATTTTATTAATAAATTTTAAGGCGACAAATATGTTAATAAATATTAACATTCACAAGCTTTTGCCCTCTACAGGCCGTTTCCGACACATTAACCTTGTTTTTTTTATTGAAAAAAAATTTTAACTATTGATAATTTATGTTAATTATTTTTTGCAATACAATAATTTATTAAGAAAAAAATAAATACAAATGATGCTTTTGACGATTATAAAATTTTTTGAAATATTATGCGTTAATTAATAAAATCCTAAGACAGATTAAAAACAATAAAATATATACTTTATTTATAGCATAAGAAGAAATTAAAATCAAAAAAACCTGCTAAAAGCAGGTTTTTCTTTTTTATAATAATTAATTATTATTATTAATAACCAGGATTCTGTTGAATATTTGGATTATTATTAATAGCTGTTTGAGGGATTGGCCACTGCCATTTATGGCTGGAAACAGGAAGACTCAACACAGGCGCTGGATTCCCTGCACCAGTAGATTCCGGACCAAAGTTAGATCTTTGGATTGGAAGAGCAAGTCTCTTCAATGTAAAGAATCTGTCTGTTTCAAATGCTAATTCCAATCTTCTTTCCAACATAATTGCATTCCAAAGAGTTTGTCCGGCTTCTGCACCAGGTACAAATCCAGTATATCTCTGTGCTCTCAATGTGTTCAATAATCCAAGAGCTCCTGCTTCATTTCCTTTTTTAAACATTGCTTCTGCAACATTTAAAACAACTTCAGCAGTTCTTAAATATTTTACATCTACCGCCTCAATTGGCTTATCAGTAGCCTGCTTGTACTTAATAACGTTATTATACGTTTTTGTAAGGAATGGAGAAGTAGTAATATAAGAGCTCTTTCTGATATCCGTAGCAGCAAATTTATTATAGAAATCGAAGTCTACAACATACTCTGATTTAATTTGTCCACCAACAGTTTGGTTATAAGCTGAACCTGTTTTGATGTTTTCAATACTTGAGTTAAGTATTTTAAACAATACTCCATCACTTGATGTATCATTCCAGATATTCTTGAAAGTACCGATAGCTCCTACACTTGGGCTTAAAGCTAAAGCTTTCTGACCCCAAAGAATAGCATTATCATAATCACCTTTGTACAAATACACTCTTGATAACATCCCTTGGATAGCAGGCTTTCTAAGCTTACCTACGTTAGCTGTCTGTGTAATATTTTGCTCTGCAAAAAGCAAATCAGCAATAATTTTATCATATACCTGATTTACATTCAGGTTTCTTGTCACTAACTGGAATGGATCAAACTTTTCTACATAAGCAATACCTAATGAAGTACCTGCATCAGCAGATTGAGTAGGTATTTTACAATATCTTCTTACAATATCAAAGTGAGCTATGGCACGAATACCTCTTGCTTCCGCTTCAATATTACTTCTGAATGCACCTGGTGCTAAATTACCAAGCTTATCAAGAACCGCATTGGCTCTTGCAGCCACAGCATATCCTGTTCCATAAACAGAAACAACCGCATCCACATCTCCTGCGAAATTGAAATTATACGCATCGTTGTTTGATCTTCTTCCCTGAGGATTCTGAATTAAGTTATCTGAAATAACATCAGGAACAATTAATTGTGTATAATCCTGCTGATAATATCCAGAAATCTTAAACGCATCATAAGCATAATCTACACCTTTTCTAAAATCACTTTCAGTTGTGTAATAGGTATCCGAAACCAATCTATCATTCGGCAATACTGTTAAGTCATCAGTACATGACGCAGCAGTAAAAGCTAATGATGTAAATAATACTATTCTTACTATGTTTTTTTTCATGAGAAAATTGAATTAGAAGTTAACTTGCACTCCCATTAGGAATGTTCTTGTATTTGGATAATTGTATAAACTGATAGATCCTGGAATAAACGCTCCATTTGCTTGTGTTTCAGAAGCTAAAGCAACTTCAGGATCTCCCGTATAGTTAGTCCAAAGAGCTAAGTTCTGACCAGAACCGTATACTCTGATACTATTTACAGGAAGGGACTCACCTAAGAATTTCTTATCAAAAGTATATCCGATCTCTACTGATCTCAATCTTACGAAATCTGTTTTTTGTAAAAATGCATCTGAAGATTGAAGACCATTAACATTTGGCTTAGGTAATACATTAGTATCTCCTGGTTTCTTCCAGTAGTTAAATGCATCTGTACTCAAGTTTTGATTGTATGCAGAGAAGTCAGAAAGGTTTTGCCCCATAATATTATAGCTATACCCTCCAGTCTGGAAAGAGAAATCTGCATTTAAATCAAATCCTTTGTATCTGAATGTAGTTCCAAAACCTCCATATGCGCTTGGTAAAGTAGATTTCCCTGATAGGAACTGTGCATCACCTGAGCTGTATACATTGGTAACTGAACCATCCAGTTTATAATACAATGCATCTCCATTAGTAGGATCTACACCAGCACTCTTAACCATTTTGAACACAGTAGGCTCATCACCCACACGCATAAACGTAGTACCATCTAAGCTAAGCTGGGTAGCATTTCCATATAAGCTCTTTACATTATATTTAAGCATAGAGATATTTCCTCTTACAGACCAGTCAATATCTTTACTTCTGATGATATCTATACTTAATTCAGATTCCAATCCTTTAATTTCGATATTTCCTGCATTGGTAACACTCGAGAACAAATAACCTCCTCCTTCAATTGCTGTATTAGGAATTGCATATAAGAAATCTTTTCTGTCATCTTTAAATACCTCGGCAGTTAATTTAATTCTGTTGTTCCACATCACCACATCTACCCCTAAGTTTTGAGATTTTTTAGACTCCCATTTAAGGTTTGGCTGCCCGTAAGAATTAGATGGACCTGCTGTAGGGTCTGTACCATAATCACCGGATACTACAGTAATAAGGTTTTGGTAATCTGCAAGAGCAGATATATTACCTGTTGTACCGATACTGTATCTGAATTTAATATCATTGAAGAAAGGAACATCAAAGAAAGATTCTTTTGCTAAATTCCATGCTGCTGAAGCAGACCAGAAGTTACCATATTTATTATCTTGTCCCAGTCTTGAGTTTCCATCTCTTCTGATGGATCCTGATAATAAGTATTTGCCAGCATAGTTGTAGTCAACTACTCCTAATAAACTCACATATCTTGTTGTTGTTGTATTACCGGTAATCGCAAACGGAGTAGAAGCAGAACCAACATCAGTAACATCAGGTCCTAACATTACCCTTTTTGTTCCTGATAAACTTCCGAATTGTTCCTGGCTATATTCAAATGCAGCAACTGCTGACACTTTGTGTTGTCCAAATGACTTCGTAAAATCGAATCTATTGTTAAATACATATGTCCAGAAATCTGATCTTGTATCTCTGATAGACCCGTCCGGAGTACCATATACTTTAGCGATATCAGAACCTTTTTTCACTACGTATTTATTCTTTCTAAGATCATAAATATTTCCGAAAGTAGATTTGAATGTTAATCCTTTAAAGAATTCATAAGAACCGGATATTTGCCCTGAAATTCTTGTTCTCCAGTCTGTAGTTACCTCATTTCTTCTAAGGTCAACAGGGTTAATAGAGTTGGTTGTAGAATTAAAAGTACCGTCTGCATTATAGATAGGCTCATATGAATTCAATGTATAAATTGAATAGAATGGGCTTAATGCATTATAAGAATATCTTTGATCCTGTGTTCTAACATTAATGATACCAAAATCAAAAGCTAGCTTCATTTTATCACTAACCTTTTGATCAAAGTTGAAACGGGCATTATATCTTTTGAAACCGTCTAATTCCTGAAGGATACCAGAATCTGAATCATATCCTAAAGAAGCATAGTATGAATTATTTTCGCCTCCACCTCTAACGGATAGGTTATGATACTGTATAGTTGAATTTCTTAAGATATCTTTAGACCAGTCATGATCCTGCGCCATTAATTCTGCAGCTTCTGCAGGAGTATAAACCGGGTTTGGATTCACTCCTAATCCTGACATTTCATTCTCAAACTGAATCTTCTGAGCAGTATTCATCATTGTGAAGTTCTTGTCTTTCGGCTTATAGGCAAAACCAAATCTTGTATCATAAGTGATCGCTGGTTTCCCAGACTTACCTCTTTTTGTAGTAACTACAATCACCCCGTTAGCAGCTCTTGCTCCATATACAGCAGTAGAAGCGGCATCTTTTAATTCCGTAACACTTTCAATATCTGTTGCAGGAATTGAGTTGAACTGACGTTGAGTCATGTAAATACCATCCACTACAAATAATGGATCCGATGCTCCTATGGTAGCAGAAACATTGACAGCTCCTCTAATTCTGATAGATCCCGGCTCACCTGGCTTACCTGAATTGGTAGATACCTGTAAACCTGACATCTTACCCTGAAGCATATTCGTAATACCGGTACTTGAAGCTGACATTCTTGTAAGCTCTTCACCACCTACTACTGAAACTGCCTGGGTAATTTCATTTTTTTTCTTTTTTTGTACCCCAACTACAACAATCTCATCAATTACTTTAGTTTTTGCTGTATCTTTTTTTGTTGTCTGTGCAAAAGCAGTTTGCCCCAAGAAGAACAAAGCCCCTACACTCAATACACATAGTTTAACATTCATATTAACAAATTTTAATATATTTTAGCAACAAATATGTTAATAAATATTAACACTAGCAAATTTTTCACATTGATAAAATAGTACATTTTTAACAATTCACACAACATTGAGCTTAAATTATAAACATTTAATAATTTTTAAAGTAAAAAAATATGTAAAAATTAAAATACATTCAAAATAACACATATTAAACAATTAATTCACAGTTTATTTTTTTTTATTTATAACGATTCTAAATTATTTTGTTGTTAAAAACCGCTTTTTTTGAGGATAAAATGACTACAAAAAAGCAAATTATCCCTCCTGACACCACGTTTCCAACACATTACACAAAACCACAATCATCAGCAACAAAATAAAAAACAAGAATATCTGAGAAAAACAAAAGGAACAAATACAAAATAATGAAACCTAATAATTCACCGTATGGTTAGCTATAAAAGCAAGTTACGCCATTCAACAAGCATAAAACCGACTCAGTACGCTTCATCTATCCACGCTCATCGATTAAATAAAAAATAAACCAATAAGTTATTTATGGTTTATAAAATTAACTACACCGATTCCATTTGAAACAAAATAGCACAAAAAAAACTGCCGTTTCTCTGAAACGGCAGTTTAATAATATATTTATTTATGATATTATTTTAGCTTCTTTTTAACAGCTACTTCTTCATAAACTTCAAGAATATCTCCGATTTCAATATCGTTATATCCTTTCAGGTTCAGACCACATTCGTAACCTTTGGTTACTTCCTTCACGTCATCTTTGAAACGCTTCAAGCTTTCAAGCTCTCCGTCAAATTTAACAATACCATCTCTTAATACTCTTACTTTAGAGTTTCTGGCTACTTTTCCTGAAAGAACCATACAACCTGCAATTGTTCCAACCTTAGAGATTTTAAATACCTCTCTGATCTCTACATTACCGATAACCTGTTCTTTAATTTCAGGAGAAAGCATACCTTCCATAGCTTCTTTCACTTCTTCTATTGCTGCATAAATTACAGAATAGTTTCTGATCTCAATTTCTTCTCTATCTGCAAGATCTTTAGCATTTGCACCAGCTCTTACGTTAAATCCGATAATGATAGCATCTGACGCGGCAGCCAAGTTAACATCAGATTCTGTAATCTGACCTACTCCTTTATGAAGGATATTAACATTAATCTCACCTGTAGATAATCTTTGTAACTGATCAGATAGTGCTTCCACTGAACCGTCCACGTCACCTTTCAGGATAATATTTAATTCTTTAAAGTCTCCTAAAGCAATTCTTCTACCTAATTCTTCAAGTGTAGTATGCTTCTTCGTTCTGATCGAAAGTTCTCTCTGAAGTTGCTCTCTCTTATTAGCAATAGTCTTAGCTTCACTTTCATCTTCATATACCTTAAACTTATCTCCTGCTGTTGGTGCTCCGTCTAATCCTAAAATAGTTACAGGAATAGATGGCCCTGCCTCTGTAAGGTTTCTTCCTCTCTCATCAAGCATTGCTTTTACCTTACCGTGGTTTTTACCAGCTACTACATAATCTCCAACTCTTAAAGTTCCGGTCTGTACCAACATAGTGGCAACATATCCTCTTCCCTTATCTAATGAAGCTTCAATAACAACTCCCTGAGCATTTCTATCCGGATTAGCTTTTAAATCCAGCATTTCTGCCTGAAGTAATACTTTCTCCAATAGAACATCCATATTGTTACCAAATTTTGCAGAAATTTCCTGCGCCTGAACATTTCCTCCCCATTCTTCTACAAGGATATTCATCCCTGAAAGCTGTTGTCTGATATTATCAGGGTTTGCACTTGGTCTATCTACTTTGTTTAATGCAATAATCATTGGTACTCCTGCTGCCTGAGCGTGAGAAATAGCTTCTCTTGTCTGAGGCATTACATCATCATCAGCTGCAATTACAATGATAGCAATATCCGTAATCTGAGCACCTCTTGCTCTCATCGCGGTAAATGCTTCGTGACCTGGTGTATCTAAGAACGTAATTCTCTGACCGTTTTCCAATTTCACATTATAAGCACCAATATGCTGTGTAATCCCTCCGGATTCTCCTGCAATTACATTTGTTTTTCTGATGTAGTCAAGTAATGAAGTTTTACCGTGGTCAACGTGTCCCATTACCGTAACGATTGGAGCTCTGCTCATTAAATCCTCTTCATTATCAACTTCATCTTCGCCTTCACTTTCTTCAAGATCAGCATCAGAGAATTCAATTTTATAACCAAATTCATCTGCTACTAATAATAAGGTATCAGCTTCCAATCTCTGGTTCATGGTAACCATTACCCCTAATGAGAAACAAGCAGAAATAACCTCTGTCGGCGAAACATTCATTAAGCTAGCCAATTCACCTACTGTAATGAATTCCGTTACTTTAAGAGTTCTGTCTTGTGCTTCAAGCTCTTGCTGACGCTCATCCTGCTCTCTACGGTACGTTCTCTTATCTTTTCTGTGTTTAGCAGATTTAGACTTACCTCCTTTGTTAGTAAGTTTTTCAAGAGTTTCTTTAATCTGGTTTTTAACTTGTTCGTCAGTTAATTCAACTGGCATAACTCTTTGACCAGGTCTGTTGTTTTGACCTCCTTTCTTGAAGCCACCACCTTGACCCTGACGGTTTCCTCCACCTTGGTTGTTTCCAAAACGGTTTCCACCTCCCTGACCACCTTGTCCTGGGGGACGGTTTCCTTGACCTCCCTGACCTGGAGGACGGTTTCCACCTTGTCCGCCATTGTTGTTATTCTGACGGTTTCCTTGGTTTTGACCACCCTGGTTGTTATTATTTCCAGAATTCTGATTATTCCCTTGGCCTTGTTGATTATTATTCGGACCGCCGGGTTTTTCAATTCTTTTTCTTTTCTTTTTTGCTCCAGAACCTGGTTTTGGCGCAAACTGAGTTAAGTCTATCTTTTCTCCAACGATCTTAGGACCGTCAAGCTTCTGATAAACAGTCTCAATCTTTTGTGGTTCCTGAGACTCCGGTTCAGCCTCAACTTTAGGAGTTTCCACTTTTTTCTCCTCTACAACCGGTTTTGGAGTTTCTTTTATTGGTTCCACAGGTTTTACTACTTCTTTTTTCTCCTCCATTTTTGGTTTGTCTTTTTTCACAGGTCTATTTCTAGATTCTATCTGAGACAAATCAATCTTATCCAAAACTTTAAATTCCTGCTTTTCAGGCGCTGTTTTCACTTCCGGTTCTTCTTTCACTATTTCTTCTTTCTTTTCTTCAACCGGTGTTACTACAGGAGCAGCAGGGGTTTCTTCAACTTCAGGTTTACTAGGTTCTAAATCTATTTTACCTAAAATTTTAGTTTCTGGTTTATTAGCTTTAGCTCTTATCACTTCAGGGGTTTTCTTTTCTTCAATTTCCAGCTTTTCTTCCGGAACTTTAGTAATCACCACCTCATGGGAAGCTTTTCGCTGTTCGCCATCCTTGGCAAACTCAGCTTCCAATGCAGAATATGCCGCTTCTTCTAATTGAGCGTTAGGATTGCTTTCAACTCCAAATCCCCTCGATTGTAAAAATTCTACTAATCTGGACATCGAAATATTGAATTCCTTAACCGCTTTATTTAATCTAATTTTTGGCATTTATATTATTTACTGTTTTTTAATTTTTAAAATTAAAGTATTTCCTTTTTACTGTTTATTAAAATTTATTTAAATCTTAATCTTCAAATTCCTCTCTCAGAATACGTTTTACCTCTTCAATTGTTTCTTCTTCAAGGTCAACCATATTTAAAAGACTTTCAGTTTCTTTATCCAATACTGATTTTGCAGTTGTAAGTCCTACTTTTCTAAATTCATCCAAAATCCACTGCTCGATATCGTCATTGAATTCTCTTAATTCAACATCGTCATCCTCGCTAGCTTCTCTGTATACATCAATCTCATATCCTGTCAACCAAGAAGCCAGTCTGATATTTTGACCTTGTTTTCCAATTACTTTAGAGATTTCCTCAACCGGAGTATATACCAATGCATAGTTAGTATCCTCATTGATTTCAATCTTATTAATTGTAACATTTCCTAAAGCTCTCTTCACCAAAATCTCAGGGTTTTTAGACCACTGAATAACATCGATGTTTTCATTTCTCAACTCTCTTACAACCCCATGAATTCTGGATCCTTTCACACCTACACAGGCACCTACAGGATCAATTCTGTCATCATAAGCATCTACTGCAATTTTTGCTTTTTCTCCAGGAATTCTAACGGCCTTTTTCAAGATGATTGTTCCGTCCTGAATTTCAGGAATCTCCAGTTCTAGTAACTTTTCAAGAAACTTAGGTGCAGTTCTGGAAATAATAATTTGCGGTTTAGAACCTTTAAAGTCTACTGTTTCAACAATAGCTCTGATATTCTCACCCTTTTTAAAGAAGTCGGATGGGATCTGATTTTCTTTCGGTAAAATAAATTCATTCTCTTCATCATCCAACAAAATCACATGCTTATGACGGATGTGGTGAATTTCTCCTACAACTATTTCCCCGATTTTATCTCTAAACTGTTCATACAGCATTGCATTATTGTGCTCCTGAAGTTTTGTAGCCAAAATTTGCTTTAGGGTAAGGATATTTCTTCTTCCTAACTGCGCAACAGGAATTTCCATTGTAAAGTCTTCTCCTACTTCAAATGTAGGATCTATTTTTTTAGCCTCAGAAATTTCAATCTCCAGATCATCGTCTTCAGACATTTCGTCTTCTACAATTGTTTTATTTAAAAATATCTGAAAATCTCCTTTATCAGGGTTTACAATCACATCAAAATGGTCATCTGAATCAAATCTTTTTCTCAAAAGAGTTTTCAGTGAGTCTTCAATAATTGCCATAAGATCAATCTTACTGATCCCTTTTTCGTCTTTAAAATCACCAAAGGATTCAATCAACGCTATATTATCCATCTATTCTTTTTTCTTTTTTAAAATTTAATTACTGCCAATGCTTTTTTGATCTCAGAGTAAGGAATTTCTTTCTCCTCCTCTACATCAACCTTCCCTTTTCCGATATCCTTCGGCTTACGATACCGTAGAACAAGGGTGATCTTTTCTTCATCTACTTTAGATAATTCTCCTTCAATTTTAGAAGAGTCTTCCAACATAACCTCAATCTCTCGTCCTAAATTCTTCCTGAACTGTCTTGGGATAGACAACGGCTCACTAAGTCCTGCAGACATCACCTGAAGGCTAAAATCATGCTCCTCACGGTCCATATTGAATTCCACCGCACGGCTTGCATCAAGGCAATCTTGCAAAGAAACTCCATTGTCACCATCTAAAATCACTGTAATGTCATCCCCTGCAGAAAATTTAAGATCAATAAGAAACAGATCTTTTCTGGTCTCAAGGAATTCATTTAATAATTCTTCAATTCTTTTTCTAAACTCCATACATTGTTTTATCTTGATTTATAGTACGAAAAAAGGCTTTCTTTCGAAGCCTTCTCATTTTTCCCGTAAATCCATTGCAAATATACGCTTTTTTTCTAAAAAAGCAAAATTATCTTATTATCAAGCAAATAGCACAAATTCTATTTACATTAAATTAAACGGGCATATGAAAGTATTTTTATTATTTTTGTCTTGAATTTTAAAAACCAAACATTTTGAATATAACGATTGTAGGAACAGGTTATGTAGGGTTAGTTACAGGAACTACTCTGGCAGAACTTGGCAATTCAGTATACTGTGTTGATATTGATGAAAAAAAAGTTGAAGGTATGAAAAACGGCGTAGTTCCCATCTATGAGCCGAACCTTGAAGAAATGTTTCTAAGAAACATCCAATCTGAAAGATTATTTTTCACTACCAATCTTAAAGAGGCCTTAGATAAAAGTGAGGTCATTTACCTGGCACTGCCTACCCCTCCCGGTGAGGATGGATCAGCAGACCTTTCCTATGTTCTCCAGGTAGCCAATAATATTGGTGAGATGATGACAGAATACAAAGTTATTGTCAACAAAAGTACGGTACCCGTAGGAACTGCTGATAGAGTAAGCAGCGTCATATCTTCCAAAACAAACATTCCTTTTGATGTAGTTTCAAATCCGGAATTTTTAAGAGAAGGTTTTGCTGTGGAAGACTCCATGAACCCATCAAGAGTGGTTGTAGGAGCAAGCTCCGAAAGAGCCAAGGACATTATGTCTAAAATTTATCAGCCCTTTACCAATACTGGGATTCCGATCATCTTCATGGATGAAAAATCATCAGAACTTACTAAATATGCCGCTAATTCATTCTTGGCAGTAAAAATTACTTTCATGAATGAAATCGCCAACTATTGTGAAAAAGTAGGTGCAGATGTAGACAAGGTAAGACTGGGAATGGGAAGTGATGACAGAATCGGGCACCGGTTTTTATTTCCGGGCATCGGCTATGGAGGAAGCTGCTTTCCTAAGGATGTAAAGGCACTTATCAAATCCGGAAAACAGGAAGATTTCAACTTCCAGATTTTGGAAGCTACAGAAAATGTAAATACGACACAGAAGGTAATTCTGGTTTCTGAGATAGAAAAATATTTCGGAGGAAATATTAAAGGCAAGAAAATTGCTATATGGGGGTTAGCTTTTAAAGCCAATACGGATGACATCCGGGAAGCCTCTTCTTTAGATAATATTGCCCTGTTATTGGAAAAAGGAGCTGAAATCATAGCTTATGATACTGTTGCAGAAAGCAACGTACAGAAACTTATTGGGGATAAAATACAATATGCAAAAGGAATGTATGATGCTCTGGAAGATGCAGATGCTCTATTCATTTCCACAGAGTGGCCGGAGTTTAAAAATCCTAACTTTGAACTCATGTCGAAAAAAATGAAGAATAAAGCTATTTTTGACGGTAGAAATATGTATCCGCTAGAAATTCCTGAACAAAATGGATTTTATTATAAAAGTATAGGAAGAAGAACAATTTTAAAATAGACAAAATGAAAAATATAATTATTACTGGAGGCGCCGGATTTATCGGTTCACATGTTGTAAGAGAATTTGTAAAAAACAACCCGGATAGCATGATCATCAATCTTGATGCTCTTACTTACGCTGGAAATTTAGAAAACTTAAAGGATATTGAAAACGAACCTAATTATGTTTTCGAAAAAGCCGACATTACAGAACCTGAAGAATTAAGAAGGGTTTTTGAAAAATACAATCCTGATGCGGTGGTACATTTAGCAGCAGAAAGTCACGTAGACAGAAGTATTACAGACCCGATGGCTTTCATTAACACGAATGTAAACGGAACAGCTAACCTTCTTAATCTTTGTAAAGAATTCTGGACTTTAAACCCGGATCATACCCATGGAAGATTTCCGGATGAAAAAAGAAAAAACTTATTCTATCATGTATCTACCGATGAAGTATATGGTAGCTTAGGAGAAACGGGATTCTTTTTAGAAACCACATCTTACGACCCACAATCTCCATATTCTGCATCAAAAGCAGCGTCTGACCATCTGGTAAGAGCTTATGGTAACACGTATGGAATGCCTTTTATTGTGTCGAACTGCTCTAATAACTACGGGCCCAATCACTTTCCTGAAAAGCTGATTCCTTTATGCATTTCAAATATCATTAATGAAAGACCTTTACCTATTTATGGTGACGGAAAGTATACAAGAGACTGGCTTTTTGTAATTGATCATGCCAGAGCTATTCAGCAGGTCTTCAATGAGGCAAAAACAGGAGAAACCTATAATATCGGAGGATTCAATGAGTGGCAGAATATTGATCTGGTAAAAGAACTTATCAAACAAATGGACGCTAAATTAGGAAAGCCGGAAGGTCATTCTGAAAAGCTGATCACTTTTGTAAAAGACAGACCAGGTCATGACAAGCGTTATGCTATTGATGCGACCAAACTTAATAAAGATTTGGGTTGGAAGCCTTCAGTAACGTTTGAAGAAGGTCTTGGAAAAACGATAGACTGGTATCTTGAGAATAAAGAATGGCTTGAAAATATAACCAGCGGAGATTACCAAAAATATTACGAAAAACAATATAACTAGTATCCATACACCAAAGGAACTACGTATAAAACAATTTTACAATCATAAAAATTTTAATTTTTATGATTGTAAAATGTAATCAGACCACTCTTCCATATATTCTATTAAGAAAATCTAAAAGAGCCTGATCCTATTTTATAAAAAGCATAGAAAAACAGGTTGAAAATCTCTGAACGGGTGATTTAAAATCATACAGACTATGCAGTAGAGAACATAAAAAAATAAAAAGATGAAAGGAATCATATTAGCCGGAGGATCCGGAACAAGACTATACCCTTTAACCATTGCGGTAAGCAAGCAGCTAATGCCTGTTTATGATAAACCTATGATCTACTACCCTCTTTCCACGCTTCTTTTAGCAGGAATTAAGGATATATTGATCATTACTACTCCTCATGACCAACCTGGATTTATCAAGCTTTTAGGTGATGGGTCCCAGATAGGATGTAATATAGAATATGTTGTACAGCCAAGTCCGGACGGACTGGCACAAGCTTTTATTCTTGGGGAGCAGTTTATCGGCAACGATCCGGCAGCATTAGTTCTGGGTGATAATATTTTCTACGGTTCTGAGATGGGAACTTTATTAAAAAACAAAACCAATCCTGAAGGAGGTGTTGTTTTCGCATACCATGTAGCAGACCCGGAAAGATATGGTGTTGTAGAATTTGATGATGACTTTAAAGCAATATCTATTGAAGAAAAGCCTTTACAGCCGAAGTCAAACTATGCCGTTCCCGGTTTATATTTTTATGACAACAGTGTGGTAGACATTGCTAAAAACATTCAGCCATCTGCAAGAGGTGAGCTGGAGATCACAGATCTAAACAATGTTTATCTAAGCCAGGGAAACCTTGAAGTAGGTGTACTGGACAGAGGTACTGCATGGTTGGATACAGGAACTTTTGATTCCCTTCATGATGCTTCAGAATTTGTAAGTGTTATCGAAAAAAGACAAGGCTTCAAGATAGGATGTATTGAAGAAATTGCTTTCAGAAATAAATTCATCAATGAAGAAAAGCTATTGGAAACAGCAGCTAAATATGGCAAAAGCGGCTATGGTGAATACCTGAAACAGCTTATCCGTAAATAACAAAACAATTTGTAAATCCCACACACTATTGGCTTTATGGCCAATAGTTTTTGTTTATAACAACAAATATCAATATATTAGTTGATGATTTTCGTTTTTATGTGAACAATTATTCATAAAACGAAGAAATACGGTAAGAATTAATTATTATAAATTTGTAAAAACTTACACAGATGAATGAACCACAGCAAAAGTGGACAGAAACAATTGAAGCCAATCATTCTTTATTTGATATCCAGCTTAAAGAAGTATGGAAATACAAAGATCTTATTTACATGTTTGTAAAGAGGGACTTTATATCAAGTTTCAAGCAAACTATTTTAGGACCTATTTGGTTTTTTATCAATCCTATTCTAACAACAATTGTCTATTTAGTCGTTTTTGGTGCTATTGCCAAGCTTCCTACTGATGGAGCACCTCCTATTTTATTTTATCTTGCAGGAGTTACTCTTTGGAACTATTTTTCAGCCTCATTACTCGCTACATCCAGTACATTTTTAGGAAATTCCGCAATTTTCGGGAAAGTATACTTCCCAAGATTGGTAACCCCATTATCTATTGTTCTCTCCAATTTAATGCGCTTTTCCGTTCAGTTTCTTTTATTTATTATTGCTTGGGTATATTATTTAAGCCAAGGAAAGATACATCCTAATATATGGATTTTAGCGACTCCTTTTCTGATCATATTGATGGCATTTTTTGCCTTAGGAGTGGGAATGATATTCTCCGCTCTTACTACAAAATATAAAGACCTTAGCATGCTTTTAGGATTTGGTATTAGCTTGTATATGTATGCTACTCCTGTCATTTATCCCGTATCTTCCCTTCCCGGAGCGTTCAAAAAGCTGGCCTATTACAATCCACTTACCGGAATTTTTGAATGTTTTAAATATGCATGGTTGGGTGTAGGAGATTTCTCGCCATTAATGCTGGGAATAAGCTCCTCTATTATTCTTATTCTTTTAGTGATAGGAATAGTTATATTCAATAAAGTTGAAAAAACTTTTATGGATACCGTATAATCTTCAGGAGTCTATCTTATATTAATTTAAAATCCAATCAAAAATATGCTGGCTTTAAAAGCAGAAAATATATCAAAACAATACCGCCTTGGACAAGTCGGAACAGGTACTTTATCCCATGACCTCAACAGGTTTTGGCATAAAATAAGAGGAAAAGAAGATCCCTATCTCATGGTAGGAGAATCCAACGACAGAACTACAAAAAGTGAATCTGAGTATGTATGGTCTCTGCGTGACATCAACTTTGAAATTGAACAAGGCGAGGCAATAGGTATTATCGGAAGAAATGGTGCCGGAAAATCCACCTTACTCAAACTTTTAAGTAAGGTAACCAAACCTACAACCGGGCAAATATACACGAATGGAAGAATTGCTTCTTTATTGGAAGTAGGAACGGGTTTCCATCCTGAAATGACCGGAAGAGAAAATGTATTTCTAAATGGAGCTATTTTAGGAATGACTCGCAAGGAAATCAAACGTAAATTTGATGAGATTGTAAGCTTTTCTGGAGTAGAAAGATATATTGATACTCCTGTAAAAAGATATTCTTCAGGAATGTATGTTCGTCTTGCTTTTGCTGTTGCAGCACATCTGGAATCTGAAATTCTAATTGTGGATGAAGTCTTGGCAGTAGGTGATGCAGAATTTCAGAAAAAATGTCTGGGAAAAATGACAGAAGTAACAAAAGGAGAAGGTAGAACCATTCTTTTTGTAAGTCATAATATGGCAGCTATCAAAACTCTTTGTACTAAAGGAATACTTCTTGATACAGGAAAAGTAGCCTATCAAGGAAATATTGATGATACTGTTCTCAGATATTTAGGAAATAATAAAACATCTAATACTAATCATTTTATATATGAGAATATCAAAAATGGTTTTTTTACTCTGGAAGAGATCATTTTGAAAAATCCATCAAAAAGTATGAATGAGCCTTTGGATGAGAACCAAGAAATAGAGTTTATCACAAATTTTATTCTGGATACGGATCAACCGGAACGTTATCATATTACTTATCACCTTAAAAACGACTATGGTGAAGCATTGTTTTCATTCTCTAGCACAGATATTAGATATAATAAAGGTAAAAACTCTTTAACCTGTACTTTCCCAAAGAAATTTTTTCAATCGGGAAATTATTACATAAGTTTTTTCCTAATAGAAGATAGAAAACAGGCTGTTATTGTTGAAAATGATATTGTTTCTTTTTCAGTCATTGATGGCAACAGAGAAATTGGAGTATACATGGGGCGGGAGCCAGGATTTATCCGTCCTGAATTTAACTGGAAAATACAATAAATTATGATTCCTGTAACGCAACCTTTTCTTCCTCCGCAGGAAGAATACGAAAAATATCTAAATGGTATCTGGAAAAGAAATTGGCTAACCAATATGGGACCGTTGGCAAGCCAACTGGAGATGGAGTTAAAAGATCATCTTAAAGTACAGCATCTATTATTTGTCACCAATGGTACGGTAGCCATACAAATGGCTATAAAAGCATTGGAAATTACCGGAGAAGTAATCACTACTCCATTCTCATTTATTGCCACTACAAGCTGTATTGTATGGGAAAACTGCACCCCTGTTTTTGTAGATATAGATCCTAAAAGCCTATGCATAGATCCGGTAAAAATTGAAGAGGCTATTACAGAAAAAACGACAGCTATCCTGGCAACTCATGTATATGGTAACACTTGTGATGTGGAAGCCATAGAAGTCATTGCCAAAAAGCATAATTTAAAAGTAATCTATGATGCAGCTCATTCTTTTGGAGTGGAAGTCAATGGTAAATCTATTTTTGAATATGGAGATATCTCTACATGCTCACTACATGCTACCAAACTTTATCATTCCGTTGAAGGAGGCTTATTAATTACAAAAAACCCAGATATATTAAAAAAATTAGCCTATATCAGGAATTTTGGCATTTCAGGATATGATTCTTTTTCCGAGCTTGGAATCAATGGTAAAAACTCGGAATTCCACGCTGCAATGGGACTTGCAAACCTGAAGTATATTTCTTCAATACATCATAAAAGAAAAGCCCTTGCTGAGCTTTATAACGAGAAACTTAAAAATTTAAAAGCTGTAAGGCCTCTTTGGCATCCTAAAGCCACACAAAACTACGCCTACTATCCTATCGTTTTAGAAAGTGAAGAACTGTTATTAAAAATAAAAAAAGAAATGGATAGCCAGGAAATCTTTACACGAAGATATTTCTATCCGAGTTTAGCATCTGCCTTACCCTATCTTCCAAAGCTGGAATTGCCAATTACTGAAGAGATTTCCAAAAGATCCTTATGTCTTCCATTTTACTATGATTTAACTTTTGAAGAAGTTGAGTTTATTGCCAGACTTATGCTAAGAATTCAAAATAATTAGTATGAGAGTAGCCGTAATGCAGCCCTATTTCATGCCATACATTGGGTATTTTCAGTTAATAAAGGCAGTGGATAAGTTTATAATTTATGATGACGTAAATTATATAAAACAAGGTTGGATTAACAGGAATAATATCTTGCTCAATGGTAAAAGTTATTTATTTTCTATTCCTTTAAAAGATGCCAGTTCTTTTAAAAAAATTAATGATATAGAAATTAATCAGGAGCTTTTCCCAAAATGGAAAATCAAGTTTTTTAAAACTCTTGAGCTTGCTTATAAGAAAGCCCCTTTTTATACAAGTATAATTCCAGTACTGGAAGAATTGTTGGATTGCCCTAACAAGATCAACGACCTTATATATGTCAGCCTTTTAAAAATATGCAATTATCTTGGAATCGTTACACATATAGAAAAATCATCAACAATTTATCAGAATTCAGAATTGTCAAAAGAAGAAAGGTTAATTGATATTTGTAAAAAAGAAAATGCTGACACCTATATTAATCCTTTAGGAGGACAAGACCTGTATGATAAAGAATATTTCGCAAAAAATAATGTGAAATTATTTTTTATTAAATCTAATAAAGATAATTATATCCAGTTTGGAGATAGTTTTATACCTTGGCTTTCAATTATTGATATATTAATGTTCAATTCGCCTCAGAAAACAAGAGAAATGTTAGACAATTATGATCTGATTTAAATGGAAACAGGAGCTATAGGAGGATACTTTGAATTTGAACTCCCCAATGATAATTTTTTTTGGGGGAATTGCTTTATTGAATTAAACTCTGCAAGAAATTGTCTAGAGTATATAATGACGGCAAAGAAATTCACAAAAATTTATATTCCTTATTATACTTGTGATGCCATTTTAGAGCCTATTAAAAAGCTAAATATTGATTATAAATTTTATGATGTAGATTTCAATCTTGAGCCTATATTTGATTATTCTGAAATACAAGATACTGAAGCTTTTTTATACACCAACTATTTTGGCATTAAAGACCAGTTTATTAGAGATTTGGCTCAAAATATAACAAAGAATATAATTATTGATAATGCTCAAGCTCTTTTTTCTCCTGTAATAAAAAATATTGATCAATTTTATTCTCCAAGAAAGTTCGTTGGTGTTTCTGATGGGGGTTTTCTATATACCGATAAAAAAATTGATGTACATTTTGAAAAAGATGAAAGCTATCAAAGAATGAGTCATCTCTTAAAGCGGATCGATTTATCTGCTGAGCAGGGTTATTCTGATTTCAGTGAAAATGATAAATCCCTAGAGAGACAGCCTATTAAGACAATGTCAAACCTTACAAAAAGAATCCTGTCAGGAATTGACTATGAGTATATTAAAAAAAAGAGAAGAGAAAATTTCTTTTTTTTGCACGAAGTACTGAAAGAAAAAAACATTCTTCCGATTGAATTGTCTGAAGATGCAATCCCAATGGTATATCCTTTCAGAACACATGATAAAAGCCTTAGACAAAAACTGATCAACGAAAGAATATATTGTGCTACCTATTGGCCCAATGTTTTTGATTGGTGCGATGAGGATTATAATGCTTATAATTTGGCAAAAGACATTATAGCATTACCGATAGATCAGAGGTACTCAATTAATGAAATGAAAAAAATTTTAGAATGTATAATGTTTTAATAAGACCTCTTGTTAAGAAAGATGCATTGACATCATATCAATGGAGAAATGATGACGAGATATGGCAATTTACAGGTTCAAAACCCAATATAACAATAACACAGGAAATAGAATCCGAATGGATTGAAAAAGTCCTTCAAGATGATAGCAGCAAAAGATTTGCTATTATATGTAATGAAGAATATATTGGAAATGTACAGCTCACCAATATTAATAGTGATTCTGCCGAGTTTCATATTTTTATCGGAGAAAAAGATTTTTGGGGAAAAGGGATCTCTCAATTAGCAACTTATCAAATATTATATTATGCTAAAGAAGTTTTAAAGCTTAAAGAAGTTTATCTGTTTGTTAAACCCGAGAACATCGCCGCAGTAAAATCTTACCAGAACAATAATTTTGTTGTTACTGAACAGAATACTGAACAGCTAAAGATGTCGCTATTACTATCTGATCTTCCCAATACTACACTAAGCGTATTTATAATGGTATATAATCATGCGGAGTATTTGAAAGAATGTATTGATAATATTTTAACACAAAAAACGAATTTCAATTATGATATTGTCATAGGAGAAGATTGCTCAAAAGATAACTCAAGAGAAATACTACTGAATTACCAAAAATTATATCCCGGAAAGTTTAAGCTTCTCCTTTATCCCTATAATATAGGGGCTATACGCAATCAAAATGAAGTATTTAAAAACTGCCTGGGAAAATATATGGCAATATGCGAAGGGGATGATTATTGGACGGATTCTTTAAAACTTCAAAAACAGGTAAGCTTCCTTGAACAAAACCCTGAGTACAGCCTTACATTTCATAAAATAAAAGAATTAAGTTCCAGACAACAACCATTTACAGTTAAAAATCCTGATGTTGAAAAGACTTATACTTTAGAAGATCTTTCAAAGCAGAATTTTATCATTACAGTTTCTGTTGTTTTCAAAAAAAACTTTGATGAAATGCCTAAATGGATGGATTACTCTCCCATAGGAGATTATCCGTTGCATATGCTCAACGCTTCTTTTGGATTGATAAAATATTTTCCTGAAGAAATGGCTGCCTATAGAGTTGGAAGTGGGATATGGAGCACAAAAAGCAGAGTAGATCAAATGATAAATACAATGTTTTCATTATCTTTCTTATTGGTTCACTTTAAAGAAAACAGGCAAGTTTATGAAAATTTGAAATATCAGTATGATAACCTTAAAGAAGGTCTTACAAAAATTTATGAGGACAAAAACAGTCTTGAATTAAAAATAAAAGACTATAATTATATTGAGACTATAACCTCGTTTGGTAGTCTTTTAAAAATATTAAAAATTAAGATCATTAAAAAAATCAAGATTTAATAATGCTTTCCAAACTAAAAAAATATATCTCAAAAAAAATCATTTCTATAATTTCTTTTAATCAGGCAAAAGAAAAACGAGAGATGTGGACGGACTTCTTATCATTACCGAATATTAATATTCACGATTCTTTTCAGCCCAAAGATGTTACTTATTTTAAAGGAAAAAATACCGAGTATGGCGAAATATCCATTGATGAGCAATTTTATATGAAAGAACATTGCAGTATTTTAGTTTTCCCTGAGGCTAAACTATTAATAGGAAAAAATGTTTTCTTCAATAACAGCTGCTCTATTAATTGTTTGGATAAAATAGAAATTGGCAGCAATACTATGTTTGGAGAAGGAGTGAAGTTATATGATCATAATCACCTTACCACAATATCTGATTCTGAACTATCAATTTCAAAAGCAGAGTTTAGCAAAGCGCCAATCATTATAGGAAAGAATTGTTGGATTGCCAGCAATGTTATAATATTAAAAGGAGTTACTATAGGAGATAATTCTATCATTGGAGCCGGCTGTATCATTCATAAATCCGTACCCTCTAATTCCATTGTGAAGAATAACCAGAATTTAATCATTGAATCTATTACATAAGGTGGCTATAAACAAAAAAATACTATTCATTCTACATGATGCATCTTTATCAGGTGCTCCTATTCTTGTTTTAAATTTATTAAAGAGGTTAAAACAGGACAGAACGGATTATCTTATTGACATTTTATTATTAAAAAACGGAGAGCTATATGAAGATTTCGCGAAAGTCTCCAACGAAATATTTACTTTTAATAATACATCCGAATCATTTTCTTTTTTGAGAAGGAACTTAAAAAAGATTCAGACTATCGTTTTAAAAAAGAAAGAAACTCACCAGGATAAAGTAGATAAAATAATTAATAAGTTACTATTGAATGGATACGATCTGATCTATGGTAATACTATCGTAACTTTAAGCTGGACTCTTCCTTTTTATAAGAAAAATATTCCCACAATTATAGCTGTCCATGAACTTACTTTCGGAATTGAGAGTGTGTATTCAAAAGAATTTGTTTTAGAAAACATTACTAATATTACAAAAATTATAGCAGGATCTAGAGCTGTTGCTGAAAACCTTATCGATCAATACCATGCAGATCCAAAAAAAATAAACGTTGTACATTCCTTTATTGATTCTACCCTTACCATTCAGAAGGACAAAGAAAATTTAAGAAAGGAATTAGCAATACCCAGTAATCATTTAATTGTAGGGATTGCAAGTGCTCAGGAATTAAGAAAAGGAACCGAGATGATCCCCCTACTTGTTCAAAAAATAGCACAAAAAACGGATATCCCTTTTACATTTATAAACCTTGGAGGCGATTCAAAAAGTTCAGCTGTAAGATGTTCAAAAATTGATGCCGAAAAATTAGGGATAGCAGATACGATGATATTTGTAAGCCATAATAAGTTTCCTAATGATTACATTAATCTTTTTGACATTTTCCTTTTAATGTCAAGAGAAGATCCTTTTCCATTGGTAATGCTTACTGCTGCAAAACTAAAGAAACCGATTATTGCTTTCGAAAAAAGTGGTGGTGCTACAGAATTTCTTGAAAATGAACATGGAATTCTTGTTCCCTATCTGGATTTGGATATTATGTCTACTGAAGTTATTAAGCTTATGAAAGAACCCCAACTAAGGGAAAAATTAGGAAAAAATATATACAAAAGACTAGAGGAAGACTATTCTGATGAAAAACTGACTTTAGATATTTTTAATTTAATTGATGAATTAGTTTAAATGATTTCTATAATAATTTCCTCATATCTTCCAAAATACTTTTCTGCGTTAGAAGACAACATTTCTAGCAGCATTGGTGTTCCTTATGAACTTATTAAAATTGATAACCCAGGATTAATGGGGATCTGCAAGGCATACAACCTAGGAGCTGAAAAAGCAAAATATGACAATCTTCTTTTTATACATGAAGATATTCTATTCCATACTCAAGGTTGGGGAGAAAAGCTCATTAAACATTTAAGTAAAGAAAACACAGGAATCATAGGCGTTGCAGGATCTTCATATGTCCCTTCTGCTCCTTCAAGCTGGACCGTTTCAGAGAATTATAATTTTGTACATATATTGCAGGGGGATAAAAGCAATACAGATTCATTTCTAATCCACTCCACCAAGCAAAACAGAGAAGAAGTTTTTGCTGTAGATGGTGTTTTTATAGCCATTACAAAAGAAAATTACGCTCAATTCAAATTTAACGAAACCGTATTAAAAGGTTTTCATGGATATGATTTGGACTTCAGCCTCAGAGTGTCAAAAAAACTTCAGAATTATGTGATAGATGATATTCTCATAGAACATTTTTCAAAGGGAAATCGGGATAAAGTCTGGCTGGACAATAATATTCTGGTTAGAGAAAACAATCACTTAGTCTTCCAAAAAGAATCAGATTCAGAAACCGAAAAAAAAAGTTTCCTTGGTTTTTTATATAACTATTTCACTTATTATCCTATAAATACAAAAAACATAGTATTTACTTTAAAATTTTATCCTAAAAAACTTACTTTTAATGATCATCTGATTATTACAAAGAAGTATTTTAAATATATTAGATACCACAAGAGCATCAACAAAAAGATAAACACAAACACTGAGAACTAAAATTTATTACTTTCACTATGGTGAAGAAAAAATATAATAAAATATGATTATAGGAACAGGGCTTATTGCCAATTCATTAATGAATATTGATACAAACGATATATTATATTTTGCATCAGGAGTTTCCAACTCCCTGGAAACAAGAACATCCGAGTTTGAAAGAGAATTTTCTCTTTTAAAAACGGTATATGAACAAAATAAAGGAAAAAAATTGGTCTATTTCTCCACTTTAAGCATTCTTGACCAATCCAAACAGAAGAGTCCCTATGTCATTCATAAAAAAAAGATTGAGGACTATATAAAAAACAATACTGAGGATTATGTGATTTTAAGAATTGGAAATATTGTGGGTAAAGGCGGAAATCCCAATACCCTTTTTAATTTTCTTAAAACACAGATCTCAAACAAAACTGAATTTACACTCCATACTAAAGCCAGAAGGCTGCTTTTGGATATAGAAGATATTTCCAGATTCCTGAAATCACAATGCTTACATGTTAATAATAAGATTATTAATTTTTCATTTCCGTACAATTTTGATTTGAAAGAAATTATCCGTGCGATGGAAAAAGAAACTTATCAAAAAGCCTCTTATTCAGAAGCAGATGAAGGAGATTTTTATAAAGTAGATTTTGAGGAAGAAATCATCAATTTCTTCTCAGGAATAAGCCCGGAAAATTATCTTGAAACATTAACTCAAAAGTATATTTAAGATGGCTGTTATTCATGTGATTATTGTTACTTATAATGCCATGCAATGGGCAGAAAGATGTTTTGCCAGCTTAAGAACTTCTTCAGCCCCGATACAATGTATTGTAGTAGATAATGGCTCTACAGATGGTACACAGGAATATATCAAAACCCATTTTCCCGAAGTAGATTTTATACAGTCTCCTCAAAATTTAGGTTTTGGAAAAGCCAATAATCTAGGAATTGAAAAAGCATACCGAGAAGGAGCAGAATTCTTTTATCTGATGAATCAGGATGCATGGATTTTCCAGGACAGTTTTCAGCATCTATTGGATATATACAACACTTATCCGGATCCAAAAAAAATTGGTATCCTAAGTCCTATGCACCTGGATGGTACAGAAAAGAATCTCGACATTTTTTTTGAAAGATATCTGGCAAGAAATACCCCTGTCAACAGGATCTTCTCTAATACTTTTACCAGCACACAACAGGAATATTATGAAATTGACTTTGTAAATGCAGCGCATTGGTTCTTACCCAGAAAGACAATTGAAGAAATTGGAGGTTTTAATCCTTACTTTTTTCATTACTCCGAAGATTATGAATATGTTCAGAGGGTAGCCTATTTCAATAAAAAAATATTGGTATGTACTAAAAGTAAAGTAGTACATGATGGTAGACAAGACTTTAATAAAACAAGCCATATCAATGCCAAAAGGGTACAGAGAGAACAGCGTTACCTGGATCCCCGGCTAGAGTTTAGCAGATCTGTTTTAAAAAAAGACTTCATTCCTGATATCATCAAGCAAACGATAATGGGGAAATTCTCAACTGCAATACGTATTTTTAAGGAATACAAGTATCAGAAAAGTAGATTTGAAGAAATTATGAACTCCCGAGAAACACTTAAAAAGAAACAACATTCTTTTTTAAATATATAATTTACAGATATTATCTTCGAATAATAATGGAAAATAAAACACCACTGGTTTCTGTAATAATGCTTACCTATAATCACGCTCCTTATCTGAAGCAGGCTATAGAAGGAGTACTTGCACAGAAAACAGACTTCCCGATTGAGTTGATCATTTGTAATGACAATTCACCAGATTATTCTGATGCCATTATTTCAGAGTATGCAGCCCGTTTTCCGGACCTCATCCGCTATTTTAACCATAAAGAAAATATTGGATTTGTAGAAAATCAGAGATTTGCATTCGGCAAGGCACAGGGAAAATATCTCGCCTACTGTGAAGGTGATGATTATTGGACAGATCATGAAAAATTACAGTTTCAATATGATTTTCTAGAAGCTAATCCGGACTATGTGATGGTTACTGCCAGAAATTTATTATTCCATCAGGATGAAAATAAATTTACAGATGATGGAAAAAACTATATGTTTAAAGATCAGGAATATATTGATTATACCCAAGACAGTTTTTTTGTACAGCGTCCTACACAAACATTTACTTACCTTATCAGGCAAAAGTTTGTGGATCCCAAATGGATAGATGTTTACCCAAATTACAGGGATTTATATTATTTTTACCATGCCCTCGAATTTGGAAAAGGCAGAAGTTTCAATACTGTTGTTGGAGTATACCGGCTTCACAGCGGAGGTGTTTTCAGTTCTTTGGAAAATGAAAAAAAATTCCGTACTTCAATTGATATTTTTAAAAACATCAAGAAGGTCAATAATGACAACCGAGCAGATCAGCAGATCATAAAGAACCTGGATGAACTCATTAATAAATATTATTATGAGAAAGAGTTTGTATCTCCCCTAGTAAACAAAAAATTATATACCGCAATTTTTGAACGCTTTTCAGTTTCCAGAAATTGGGGTACCGGCTTCAGCCAATTATTAAAAATTATAAAATATACTTTTACAAGATAATTCATTTTAAAAATTTACAATGCCTAACGTCTATATTATTATTGTTACTTACAATGCCATAAAGTGGGCCGAAAGATGTTTTACAAGTTTAAAACAGTCTTCTGTTCCTCTGCAATGTATAATTATTGATAATGGGTCCACAGATGGCACACAGGAATACATAAAAAACCACTTTCCTGAAGCTGATTTTATCCAAGCGGAGACTAATCTGGGCTTTGGAAAGGCCAATAATATAGGCATTGAAAAAGCCTATCAAAAAGGCGCAGATTTTTTTTATCTGATGAACCAGGATGCATGGCTTTATCAAGACAGTATAGAAAAAATGCTAGATATTTATAATCATCACCCTAACAAAGATGAGATCGGGATTATCAGCCCTTTTCACATAGATGGTTCCGAAAAATATCTGGATATTTTTTTAGACCAGTATATCGCTAAGAATTATGAAAAAACCAGGCTGATTTCCGACCTGTATTTTCAGACATTGAAACCTTTTTATGAAATCCATTTTGTAAATGCTGCGCATTGGCTGCTGCCAAAAAAAACAATAGAAACAGTAGGTGGTTTTAATCCTTATTTCTTCCATTATGGAGAAGATGATGAGTACGTGAACCGTATTCATTTTCACCAGAAGAAAGTATTACTTGTCCCCGGCAGTAAAGTAGTGCATGATGGTGTGCAGTCCCTTCATAAAATAGACTTCACAAAGTATGAAAACGTCCGTATCGAAGTCAATATTATGAATCCAAATCTGCCCAATGCTCTTGAACTTGAAAAAAGAGCCCTTAAACAAAGCATGCTTAAAAATATAATGACGGGTAATATCAGTCAATATAAACAGCTTTCAAAGAAGTATAAAAAAATATCCAGAGACGGGGAAACATTAACAGGGTTACGAAATCAACTGACTCAGAAAGGTAGTACTTTTCTTAATCTGTCGTAAATTAGCCAATACAAAAAATGAAAATTAATGATGAAAAATAAAAGCCTATGTGTGGAATAGCAGGAATTATAAGCAGTAATACCAGAAATTATCAGGAAGAAATAAAAAAAATGACAGATTCCCTGATACACCGGGGTCCTGATTCCTCGCATTATGAATTTTATGATAATGCAGCCTTAGGCCATCGCAGGCTCTCCATTATTGATTTATCTGAAAATGGAAAGCAGCCCATGTTTTCCAATACCAAAGATGAATGTATTGTTCTCAATGGAGAAATCTACGGATATCAGGATATTAAAAAGGAATATGCCGAATATCCTTATCATGGAGAATCTGATACAGAAGTTATTCTTGCTATGTATCAGAGGAAGCAGGAAAACCTGATCCATGAACTTCCGGGAATGTTCGCATTTGCTATCTGGGATAATCAGAAAAAACAATTATTCTGTGCCAGAGACCGCTTTGGAGAAAAACCTTTTTATTACGCTATTGGAAACAATAACGAATTTATTTTCGCTTCGGAAATAAAGGCCATTCTGGCCACTGGTCTCATTCAGCCTAAGGTAAGCCCCGACGCCCTCTCTCACTATCTTCAGTATGGATATGTAAGTACCTACCAAAGTGTTTACAGTAATATATATACCCTACCTCCTGCCCATCAGCTGATCTGGAAAGAAGGGAAAATTAGTGTATCACGCTATTACAGTTTACCGGCAAAAGACAGGATGATTAGTCTTTCTGATGCTAAAGACGAATTTTTGTATCTCCTCAAAAATGCAGTAAAAAAACAGCTTATTGCAGACGTAGAAGTAGGAAGTTTTCTAAGCGGCGGATTGGATTCTTCCTCCATTGTAGCATTGGTAGATGAATTTCTACCTCAGCAGACTACCATCAGTTTTGGATATGACCATAAAGATAACGAGCTGAAATATGCTAAAGAAATTGCAGATAAATATAAAACCAACCACATAGAAGTCCATGAGAAAAAAGAGGATCTTGTCACTTCTCTATTAAAGATCACTCCTTTTTTTGATGAACCTTTTGCAGATGCTTCCTTTATCCCACATTATGAGATCTGTAAAGCAGCTAAGAAGAACCTTACTGTAGTCTTATCCGGAGATGTAGGAGATGAGCTTTTTGGCGGTTATCATTTTTATACCGTTGAAAACAAAATGAAGCAGCATTTCAGCTATAAAAATATAATGGCTCAATTTGGCTTAAAATTATATCAAAAGCTGAGAACCACTTCTTTCATTACTCAAAAGAACATACAATATAATTCTATCCTTAATTTCCATTTGAATGCTGTAAGAAACGACTTTAATAAAAGAGAACGTGAGCACCTCGGTATTTCTTCAGACTATCTGCAGCCTTACAGTTTCGCACCGGATACAGACTCGCTCAATGATATTATGAGGACAGATCTTGAGAACTATGTTCCCGCCAATATGATGGTAAAATCTGACAGGATGGCTATGGCTAATTCATTGGAAGTAAGAACTCCGTTTCTTGATCTGGATTTTGCCGAGTTTTGTATACAGCTACCCGATCAGTTGAAATTAAGCAATACCAATGACAAGATTATTCTTCGGGAAGCTATGGGATCATATTGGACTGAAACCATCAGAAAACGTCATAAACAAGGATTTGGATTAGGCGTAAAGAATTGGTTTGCCGAAGAAAATCTCATGAATTTCTCTAATGACATGCTGAAAAACCCCAATCATAAAGTATTTAATTTTATTGATTTTAAAGCAACTCAAAGCTATCTGAATAAAGATGAAAAACACTGGAATCTTTTGCAACTTGCCCTTTGGGCAGATAATAACCAATCTGTACTATAATGCTTGATATTTCTGTAATCATCCCTGTATATAATGCTGCTGAATTTTTAGAAAAATCAGTAATCTCTGCATTACAATTTGAAGAAGTTAAAGAAGTTATTTTGGTTGAAGATAAATCAACCGATGATTCTCTGGAGATCTGTAAACGATTAACGAAAGAACATTCAAGGGTTAAACTTTTTCAGCATCCTGACCAAGAAAATCATGGAGCTGCGGCTTCAAGAAATCTGGGAATTGAAAAAGCCGTCGGAAGCTTTATCACATTCTTAGATGCAGATGATTATTATCTCCCAAATAGGTTCGATGCAGAGAAGACGATCTTTAATGATTCAAAAGTAGACGGGGTTTTCAACGCCGTAGGCATTGAATATCTTACAGAAAAGGGAAAACAGGAATTCCAGTCTAAATTCAGTGATAATACACTTACTACCGTCAATTATCCTGCCGAGGGAAAAGAAGTATTCAGAGGACTTCTAGGGTTTACACCGAAAACTTTCGGTACATTCTTCCACCTGAATGCATTAACTATAAAAAAGGCTGCCCTTGAGAAGCATTCTTTAAAGTTCAATAAAGTTCTGCGTGTCCATCAGGATTCTGATTTCATCATTAAACTGGCTTACCACTGTTATTTAAAGTCCGGTATTATAGATCAGGCTGTAGCGATGAGAGGCATACATGATGACAACAGAATTACAAAGATTATAAGGTATTCTCCACAATACAATCAAAGGCAGTATCTTTTCTGGAACTCTTTGTACGAATGGTCTAAGCCATTGCCATTAGAACCGGATTATGCTCAGCATATCTATCTGCAGAAAAAAGCTTTTGAGCTTTCTGCAAAAAAAGGATTTTCAAAAATAACGAGCTTATTGGCCACTGTTCTTAAAAACCCCAATATATTGCGGACAAAATACAGGTTCACCTATTCTCATTGATAGATCTCAATACTCTTCAAATAGTAATAAAACATTAGTATTCTGTTGAAAAGGAGTAACAGATTACTTAAAACTAAAAACATAAAGCCTCTATTCATATATTTTTAGAGGATTTATGTTTAATACCCAATGCTTGAAAATTTATTTTATAAACTAAATTCGCCTTACTCAGATAATAAGAAATTACATTTTAAGGTTTATTATATTCAAAAAAGCAAGTATTTCACTATATCATAATACTAAGAATTGTAAAACTAGAATTAAAAGCTTAAATTTCGTACTTGAAATGGCAGTGTAAAAAAACACAATTAATCTATTATAAAAAGATGAAATGAAGATTTCAGTAGTTATTCCCGTCTATAACGCCGAAAATTATGTCCTTCAGGCAGTGGAATCTGCTCTTCAGTTTGATGAAGTTTATGAAGTAATTCTCGTTGAAGACCAGTCTCCGGACAATGCACTTCTTGTATGTCAGCAGATCGCTGAAAAATATGATAAAGTACAGCTTTATCAGCATCCGGATAAAAAAAATCACGGAGCGGGCCCAAGTAGGAATTTGGGTATAGAAAAATCAACCGGAGATTTTATTGCGTTTTTGGATGCTGATGATTATTTTCTCCCTAATAGATTCGATGCGGAAAAAGAGCTTTTTAAAAACCCAAAAGTAGATGGTGTGTATGGAGCACTTGGTGTTCATTACTATTCTGAAAAAGCAAAAAAACAATACTACAGTTTATTCGGAGACAGGCTTACCACTGTTTATAAAAAACATGATACGTACAATGTTTTCCTGGGACAGCTTCACATGCTTGGAAGCTTTGGGCTGTTCAGTATTGACACCCTTACGATCCGTAGAGAGGCCCTAGCAAAAAAAATGAATACTTTATTCCAACCTCATCTGAGAATGCATGAAGACACTGAGTTTCTGCTTCGCCTGTCTTATTACCTTAATCTATATCCCGGAATTATTGATCAGGCAGTAGCAATACGAGGAGTACACGAAAATAACAGAATAACGAAAATAAATTCCCGGGTAATAAACCCTGCCATATCAAGAACATTGCTTTGGAAAGAGATCAAAACATGGTCAGAAAGTGAAGATGATATTTCTGAAGAGGTGAGGCTTCATATTGAAAGAATGTATCGCAGCTTCGAGATTGCAAAAGCCCCGGTATTCAAAAAATGGGGAATGATTATCAAATATCTTTTTACAGATTATAAAAGTATAAGATCCGGTCTTTATAATATTAACTTCAGACATTCACTGGTCTGATGGGTGATCCCGTGGTGCTCATCTTATTTTACAAACCTATATCTCCACTTTTTTAATTAATTTTTAAGCCACAAGTCTTTATATTTGATTATCTTGCATCATACAAATGATCAAAAAATTCAGCTAGCAAAAAATGAAAATTTCTGTAATAATTCCTGTTTATAATGCCGAAAAATTTGTTTCTCAGGCAGTAGAATCAGCCCTTCAGTTTAATGAGGTGCATGAAGTCATTCTGATTGAGGACAGATCTCCAGACAACGCACTGCAGGTATGCAAACAACTTATTGAAAAAAACGACAGAATAAAACTCTATCAACATCCTGATAAAGGAAATCATGGTGCCGGGCCTACCCGAAATCTGGGAATACAAAAAGCTACCGGAGATTTTATTGCTTTTCTGGATGCTGATGATTATTTCCTTCCCAACAGATTTGATGCTGAAAAAGAACTTTTTAAAGATCCAAAAGTAGAAGGTGTCTACGGAGCGCTTGGCGTCCATTATTATACTGAAAAAGCAAAAGAACAGTACTATCCTGTATTTGGGGACAAGCTGACGACAGTACATAAGAAACATGGTCCAAAAGATGTTTTCCCAGGGCAGATTTATCTGTTAGGAAGCTTTGGACTGTTCAGTATTGATACCTTAACAATACGAAGAGATGCTCTGGTAAAAAAAATGAATACTTTATTTAAAGCCAGTTTGAGACTCCACCAGGATTCTGAATTTTTATTTCGTCTTTCCTATTATCTGGACCTGTATCCGGGTATTTTAGATAAAGCGATAGCGATGAGAGGTGTCCACGAAAACAACAGAATTACCCAGGTAGATTCAAAGAAGATCAACCCGGCTACCACCAGAGTTCTTTTATGGCAGGAAGTTGATAACTGGGCAAAAAATGAAGAGACAATACCTGACCATATCAAGCTTCATATTAACAGAATGTACAGAAGTTTCAGAATCGCAACAACTCCTGCACCTCAAAAATGGGGAGTGATTCTAAAGCATTTGATCTCTGACTACCCAAGTATACGCTCCGGTATTTACAATATTAATTTCAGAAAAAATTTATTTTAGCGTTTCCCTACTTTGATAGAGTCTGCCATTCTGGAAGTAAAAATTTTGCTTGAATTCCGGTACATATGGTTTCCGTCAGTATACATATACGTTTCGCTCTCCTCTGAAAAATCAAAAAATTTCACATTCTGTTTTCGTGAAACATCCTGTAATAGCTTGCTGAAATGGGGGAATTTTTTATTTTCAATCGCCATAATACCTTTAGAAGCAGGAATCCGGACCAGATACACCGTTCCTTTAGTTCTTAAATAGTTAATTATCTCATCAAAAGCTCTGAGACGTTCCTGCGACAACTTTGCTTGTTGAGCTAAAGCCTGATAGAACACTTCTTTTTTGGCAGTTCTGGCAGCCACAGAATCTTTATGCATATTCACATTAATTTCCATCCATCCGTCTTCATGAAGAAATGAATTGGATTTCCCGACCGCACCTACTCTTTCCGTATATATTTTGAACCAGCTTCTTGTATAGTGTTTTAGCAGGTATTCATAATTGGGTGATCTGTCATAGGTGTACACATCATTCAGCGGAGAATGCTCTTCAGGAAAATCTTTACTGTTCTTAATATTTTTATTCAATGATAAAGTCCATGGGCTTACTGTCAGAATGAAAATTCCATTTTTGGTCTCAGGGTCCAACTTCCGTTTTAAAGCTTTAAAGTAGATCTGTCCATAGGGTGATTCAACAACATTGAGAGAGAAATTATCAAAATCCCCGGAAAGTTTCTTTTTTAAAACACTGGGAACAACAGCCTGTGATCCCCGGGAATCCCCCAAAATGATATTCTGAGGCTTTTTAACCGCAAAATGCATATAATTATCATCAGTATTTCCGTCAGCATAACTTCCAAGCACAGCAAATACTGCCACTACTGCCACAAAATAAGGTCCTATTTTTATTAAAAACTTCTTCATGCTAAAACTGAAAATAAATAAATTCATTATTCCCGAAATTGGCATAACGGAGAATGATATAAATAATAACCATATAAAAAATACGTCTCATCCATGGATTGAATCTTTTTATTTCCAATCCGTGAAACCTTTCTCTATTAACCCACTCTACCACAAGCATAAACCCAATCAGCGCCAGGATTTTTACAGGCAATGAATGGGGCAAAGCAAAAATTCCGGTACTGCAAATTCTCTTTATATAATCTAAAGCCTGGGTTATAGATTCTGCCCTGAAAAAAATCCAGGCAAAGCAAGCCGCTAAAAAAGTAATAAAGATCTGAAAACACTCTTTAAAGGAAGGTAATAGTTTTCCCTGTGCTGCTACTTCAATATTCTGACGGTTTTTATTCATTATCAGAAGAGGCATAAAATACAGGGCATTGAGCCCTCCCCAAATAATAAATGTCCAGTTGGCTCCATGCCAGAATCCCGAGACAAGGAAGATCACAAATGTATTTCTGATCTTCATAGAAAGTCCTCCTTTACTCCCTCCTAATGGAATATAAAGATAATCCCTGAACCATGAAGAAAGTGAAATATGCCATCTTCTCCAGAATTCGGCAATGTCTCTTGAGAAATAAGGAAATGCAAAGTTTTTCAGAAGCTCTATTCCAAACAGCCTGGAAACCCCTAGTGCTATATCCGAATATCCGGAAAAATCACCATAGATCTGGAATGCAAACAATACAGCTCCTATTACTAGATTTCCAGGGCTTTCTGTCTGATAGTTCGTAAAGATCTCATTCACTAAGGGAGCACAGTTATCTGCAATGACCATTTTTTTGAAGAACCCCCAAAGTATCTGACGCATGCCATCCACGGCCTGGTCATAATTAAATGTCCTTGTTTTCTGTATTTGAGGTAATAGATGGGTAGCCCTTTCTATCGGACCCGCTACGAGAAGAGGAAAGTAGCTGACAAATACGGCATAATCTGTAAAATTACGTTCCGCTTTAATCCTTTTTTTATAAACATCTATGACGTAAGAAAGTCCATGGAATGTATAAAATGATATTCCAACCGGAAGGATAATTTTAAGAAGCCAGACATTAGCTTTGAAGCCTAATCCTCCAAGAAGTTCGGCAAAGCTCCCAACAAAAAAGTTATAATATTTAAAAAAACCCAGAAAGCCGAGATTGATGACAATACTTAATGTAAGCCAAAATGTAGCTTCCCTTTTATTTTTACTGTTTTCAATCTTAATACCTGAAAGATAATCCAAACCAATAGAAAACATTAGCAAAAAAAGAAATCTCCAATCCCAGCATGCATAAAAATAAAAACTCGCTAACAGCAACAACCTGTTTTGATGCTGAAATTTTTTATTGAAAACAAACCAATAAAGACAGAATACAATTGGTAAAAAGATAAGAAACCCTATTGAATTAAATAACATATTGCCTTTTTAGAAGTTATTGATATTTAAATACCTCCCATAAATCAATAAGCCATCTATATCGATGTTATTTTTTGGGGGAACATTTTTTATTTCGATCATTATGAGTGTTTTAAGTTACATAAAAATAAATATTCTCAACTAATTTTTATTTTTTTAAGATAATCCCTGAGCGGTTTTTCAATAAACTGATAAAATAAAGCAGAAGTAATCATAAGAACTCCCATATACATCCAGAATATAGTATCAATCCCAAAATTATACTGTTCCAGAATTTCCCTCAAGATATATAAAACAGGGATATGTGTTATATAAACAGCATAACTTGCTTCCCCTAAATACTCTAAAGGTTTTAATGAAAATATTCTGGTCAGTGTCCCATTATTTTTCGATATCAAAATGATAAGCGGAATAAACAGCAGTGCCATCAAACCATTATGATAGAAAAGAGGTACAAAGATCAACGCCAATAGTATCAATAAGAAAATGACAATGACAGGAACATCATAATTCTTCTGCTTATGATTTTTTACAAAAAACAGCCCTGCCAGATTTCCTACCAGAAATTCATTAATATGCATCAATGGGAAATAATACAGCAGTTCATGACTTTCTGTATGAGGTCCTTCATAATATAGAGAACCAGCATAAAGACTACAAAACACCTGGGTTATAACCCAGATAATGACCGTAATCACCCAGACACTTTTATTTCCTTTAGAATAAAAATGGTTATAGAGTAATGGAAAAATAAGATAGAACAAAAACTCCACAGAAATAGACCAGCCCGGAAAATTCAGGATCATAGCCTCTCCGGGAATCCAGCTCTGAAGCCCCAACAGGTATAAAAAAACTTTATAAAAGCTGAAACCTGAATATCGGGTGATCAGATAGAGTAAAAGCCCCAATACATATAATGGATAGATCCTGGCAAACCGATTTTTGTAATAATCAAAATAGTTGATCCTGTCTTTCTTATGATAGGCTACGATCATGATAAAGCCGGAAAGAATAAAAAAATAGCTTACCCCTACGTTCGCTTTCAGAAAAACATTAGAAATGTAATCTATTTGGTATAGAAACATATCTTTATTAAAATGGGAAATGACAATAGCCATAGCCGCAAGAAACCGGGTAAATGTAATCTGGGTTATCTTCATAAAAACGGCCAAACAGTCATGTTATACATTGCATTTAATGTTTTATATCCAGAAACCTTACTATATTATTTTATTGCTGTAAACAGAATCATGAATTATTTTCATTGAATAACCTCTCATACAACCCGTTCGCCATCTTATAAAAAAGGAACAAACTCTTCTACTGTATTGCTTATTTAATAAAAACGCCAATATATTTTCCTTCGTATTCTACTACTGTAGTTTCAATATTATTTTTTTCACAAAAATCCTGATAAGCAGAGTTATCACCAATATCGTCACTGATGAAAACACCCCCTTCTCTCAGATGCTTGTAAAGCTCATCATAAGCCCATATCCTGCCATTATAACTCTTATCGGAATCATAGTGGAGAACATCAAAGATCTTATTTTCTGTGAAAATCTTGGGTAAGGATTCTTTGTCTGCAAAGCGGAATAATTTCCAACCTGCTTTAAGATTTTCCGGAACTACATATCCTACATATTGATCACCATCCTGGGCCAGGTAAGGCATATCTGAACTGTATAATGTTCCGTTTCTTTTTACCAATGATAAAAGCGTAGCCAATGAAGACCACCCATAAGCTACTCCAGTTTCTACTGCATGCTGAGCTTTAGTAAACTCACAGGCATAGTAGATAAGCTCCAAAGCTCCGGGGCCGCCCATTTTTACAGGGCAAATCCTTTCTTTTTCTGCTGCCGCAGCTAAAACTTCCTGGTAATTGTTACGGAAAGCATCTATTTCAAGCCCAAAAAGCTTAGAAATGGCTTCTTTTTGTGACACTGCTCTTCCAGCGGCCCAGGAATTGGTTTTATCTTTTCCTTTAAAGGCATTGCCTCTGTTTACAGTATTTTTAATAATTTTCCGGCCCAATTCCGGATAAAGATCAGGTCTTTTTAAATACCCGATAAATGTTTTGAGAACTCTAGTTATTTCACTCACTGTGTTGCCTTTAATTAAAGCAAAAATAAAGATTTTTTTTCATTTATCTAAAAACAGGCTATATTTGTGTAACTCAAAGTGAAAAAAAAAAAGTTACAATATGCTTTATAATTTTTTTGAAAAAATTCAAAGAAAAAAACAACTGTCTTCTTTAAAAAAGCACCCTAACGTATTTTCTCAGAATATAAGGATTGGTGTAGGCAATCATTTTGTCCTGGATAAAAACTTGAAAAAAGTGAATATTGGACAGTCAGCAGATTTTAGAAACTATATTTCTATTCTTGTTTTAGAAAATGCCACTTTACAGATAGGGACTGATTTTTTTATGAATAACTTCTGTTCAATTAATTGTATGGAGCATATCTCCATAGGGGATCATACATTATTTGGGGAAAATGTAAAACTCTATGATCATAACCATTGTTATGAAGCATCTCCTGAGTTTAAAGTATATCCATCAAAGTTTAATAAAGCTCCTATAAAAATAGGCAGCAATTGCTGGCTTGGAAGTAACGTAACCGTTCTCAAAGGGGTAACAATAGGTGATAACTGTATTATTGGTGCCGGATGTACTATTTATCAGGACATTCCTCCCAATACACAGGTAATCAATAAGCAGGATTTAACTTTCAACCCTCTGTAAATCCCATATGAAATTTTCTATCCTCATTGCGCATTATAATAATTCACTGTTATTCAGGGATTGTTATAATTCTCTTCTTTTACAAACGTATCAGAATTGGGAAGCAGTTATTCTGGATGATGCGTCTTCAGAAAAAGAAAAAGAGCAGATAAAAACCATTATTGCCGGTGATGCAAGATTCAAGTTTTTTGAAAATGAAAAAAATGCAGGGGTGGGAGCTACTAAAGGCAGACTGATTGAACTTGCCAGCGGAGAAATTTGTGGTTTTGTAGATCCAGATGATGCTATACTGCCATCAGCGGTTGAATCTGCCATCAATGTTTTTAAACAAAAAAAGAATATTGTCCTTACTTATTCCCGGTTTATGTCCTGTGACAAAGACCTTAATCCTGTTTCAGCATTCAAACTTGCAAAGCAGGTAGAAAACGGAGATCCTTATTTTTTCAATTATCCTATTCAGATAGCACACTTTATAACATTCAGGAAGAATGTTTATGAGCAGACTGAAAAAATGAACCCGGACTTGAAAATCTCTGAAGATCAGGATCTGTATTTGAAAATGTATGAGAAAGGTGATGTTTATTTTATTGACGATACCAATTATCTCTACAGAACCCATGGTGGAGGAATTTCTCAAAACAACAATAAGAAAAACTCTTATAACTATTTTGCTCAGGTTGTTCTTGCAGCCATGAAGCGAAGAAATCTTAAGACTATTCATGGAAAAAAAATTCCGGAGCACTACTCCAATTATCAGGAAATCTTCGCTCTCTTGGAATACCAAAGTGGGATTTTATATAGGATAAAGAAAAAAATCTCCATTACTTTACATAAATTTTTCAGATAATGTCAGAAAACGAAAAAATAAAGGTTCTTTTCAGACACCGCTCTATGGAAATGGGAGGGGTGGAAAAAGTGGTATTGAGCATGCTCAACAATCTGAATCCTGATAAATTTGAACTAACTATATGCCTAAACATGAATCAGGGAGAACTTCGAAATGAAATCCCGAGTCATGTAAAAAAGATCTACCTTACTGAAGGCAAAGAGAGTTTTTCCAAAAATCCATTCATCAATAAACTTCAGCTGGCCCGCAGAAGGCTAAAACTGATACGAATATTAAAAAATCCAAGAATTGCTGACCGTATCTTAGGAAATAAAAAGTTTGATATAGAGATTTCTCCCTCTTATGCTACATTCTCATCTGTAAACAATTCAAGCAATAAACATTCAAAAAAAATAGGTTGGTTTCACTCCGAGATCAATTTACCTGCCCTACAGCCAGTAGTCCCGGAGATCATAGACAACTTTCAAAAGTTTGACCATATGATCTATTGCTCGCAAAGGATCAAAGAAATGATGCATCTGTATTATCCGGATTTAAAATATCCTGCAGAAAGTGTTGTCATCAATGCAATCCCCATCGAAGAAATTAAAAAAAAGGCAGAAGAAAAATTAGAAGACTTCCCCCAGGGACCTGTCTTTGTTTCCGTAGGCAGACTTCATCACAGAAAAGGGTATCACAAACTTATTGATGCTCATAAAAGATTAATAGACGAAGGTTTCCAACACAGTATCATAATCCTTGGAAATGGAGAAGAAATGGAAAACCTGAAAGATCAAATCAACACCAATAATGTTCAGGATACATTTATTTTATGTGGTAATAAAATGAATCCATATCCTTATATTAAAAAGGCAGATTATTTTATTCTTCCTTCCGAATCTGAAGCATGGCCACTTGTAATTGCTGAAGCATTGATTCTTCAAAAACCGATTATTGCAACGGATACCGGCGATGTGGGAATCATGATTAAAGACCGCGAAACAGGATATCTAATCAAATACGAAACCAACGAAATGTATGACGCCATGAAAAAGTTCCTTTCTGATCCGGAATTGATTTCCAAAATCAGAAAGAACCTTCTTACCATCGAAGATCAGTTTGATAATCAAAAAATCTTCAATGCCGTTGAACAAATCCTTGAGAATCTTTATCAACAAAAACAAGGTGAATGATGATCATTATATAATCATCATTCATCTTCAAAATTTTCCAACCCAATAATATTCATCAGATCTGAAACCGTTTCCATATTTTTAAACTGATCCGGATCAATCTGTTGATTAAAGTTTTCATCTACAAAAGCAATGACAGAAAGTAAACTTATGGAATCATAGTTTTCCAGATCCTTTAACTTAGTGTCCCGGTTCAGCATTTGTTTTTCTTCTAGTTCCTCTTGTAACTTTTCTAAAAAAACGGAAGTTTTCATATATTTTAAATTTTGTGATTTGAAAATTAAAAGTCCATTATAGTAGCTCCCCAGGAATATCCTACTCCAAAACCAGCCAATAAAATCTTATTTCCTCTTTTCAACAGGCCTTTATCCAGCATATTTTTTAGTGCAATTGGAATGGTTGCAGAGACTGTATTCCCCGTTGTCTCCATATCAATGTAGAATTTTTCGGTTGGAATTTTCGTTTTTCGTCTCAAATAATTCAGCATAAAAGAATTAGCCTGATGAAAAACAAAATAATCAATATCATCCATGGTAAGCCCATTTTCATCCATGATCTCTTTAATCAATCCCGGAATCTTTTCTATGGTAAAATTAAAAATCTCAGGTCCGTTCATATAAAGATTCTCAGGATCAAATTCATGATTTGGGTTTAATGTAAAATCTGTCCTGAAACCTCCCTTTTTTACGATTAGATTTTCAGCTCCACTGCCATCAGTTCCCAAACAAAATTTATAATCGCCTACATTGGTATCTTTCTCAATAATTACTGAAGCAGAGGCATCTCCGAATATACAACGGTTTCCTTTATCTTTTGGATGAATATGTTTAGTATACGTTTCTGAAGTAATTAACAAAATACTGTTACCAATTCCTGAGGCAATTAATCCTTTAGCAAAAGCCAATCCATACACAAACCCGGAACACCCCAAATTGAAATCTGTAGCTCCAATATTTTTTCTCAGCCCAAGCTTATCCTGTAAAATACAGGCAGTAGTTGGAAAGAAATAATCCGGACTTTGGGTACAGAAAAGAATAAAGTCTATTTTATTTTTATCATAGTTCTCAAAAACCTTTTCTGATGATTGTATAGCCAGATCCAGGACGGTTTCATTTTCAGAAGAAATATGACGCTGCACGATCCCTACTTTTTCCCGGATTCTTTCAGAGCTCCATTCTGGGAACTCCTTTTCCAGATCCGTATTGGTAAGAACCAATTCAGGCAAATAATATTCTATTTTAGAAATTCTTATCATATAAATTCTTTTCTTTGTATGAGAAAAACAAATTTAGAATAATGATATTAATATATCGTATCATATTAAAAATTCATACTACCTATCAATACCTTATCAAGAGAATCTATCTCAAAATTTGTATTGCTAAAGGATTAAAGGTAGGAAAAAATGTTCGTTTTGTAGAAGTTCCCGAATTAGGTACAGAACCTTTTTTAATTGAAATAGGTGACGAAACAACACTTTCTAATAATGTTAGATTCATTAATCATGACGGCGGTTATAATGCTTTACATTTTTTCGAAAAATATAAGGATGTAAGAGCTTTCGGGCGCATAAAAATTGGAAAACAGTGCTTTATTGGCGCAGACACCATCATCATGCTCGGCTCAGAAATAGGTGATAACTGTGTATTGGGAGCCGGTTCCATTTTAACTTCCTCTATGCCGAACGGAACGGTTTATGCAGGGATTCCTGCAAAATTTATTTGCACTATTGAAGAGTATGGAGACAAAGCATTAAAAAACAATGTCATGTATCCAAGAGAGCTCGAAGCAGATAGACCTCAACTTGAAGCTTATGTAAGTGAGCACCTTCCACATACTTATAAACCTATAAAAAAATAAATGTCTAAAAAAAAGAAAATTCTCATTAGAATCGGTTCCCTTCGTCATGGTGGAGCAGAAAAGGTTGTGGTCAACTTTCTTAAAAATCTCCCTGAAGATAAATATGAAGTAGACTTACTGATTAATCTCTACACCGGAATGTATATTAAGGAGGTTCCGTCATGGGTAAATCTATACTACCTTTTGAAAGGGGACATGATCACCACCAACAAACCTCATGAGATTCCTGTAAAAGCTTTCAGGGTACTGTATCAAAAAATGTTTTTATGGTTCCCGTCACTACTCTATAAATTTATTTTAAAGGATAAAAAATACGATATAGAAATAGCTGCTATCCATGGCATGTACAGAGAGCTGCTATCCAGCCCGCAAAAAGATTCAAAAAAAATCATCTGGATCCAGAATGACATCTTTAATCTGAAAGAATACACTCCGGATGTAATCAGACAGCTTTTCAAATTCGACAGAATATTGGTAATCTCCAATAAACTGAAAGAAGAAATGCAGAAACTTGCCCAAAATGAAAGGGAACAGCAGGCTGTTATCAAAATCTTTAATCCTATTGATAAAGGAGATACTTTAAAAAAGGCAGACCTTCCTATTGACGATTTTCCATTTTCAAAGGATCTTCCCACTTTTGTCACTATAGGGACAGTATATCCACAGAAAGGCTATGACAGGCTTCTGGATGTCCACAAAAAACTTATTGATGAAGGGTTAAAACATCAGATCATCATTATTGGTGACGGATTTGATTTTGAGAATATTCAGTCAAAACTTAACCATCTTGAACTTCAGGAAACAGTAAAAATGCTGGGATTCAGAAATAATCCTTATCCTTATTTGAAACAATCCGATTTTTATGTCATGTCATCAAGGCATGAAGGATTTCCTACGATTATTGCGGAAGCCCTTATCCTTAATAAACCTGTAGTTTCTACGGATGTATCCGGAATCAAGGATCTTCTGCAGGATGGAAAATTGGGTATCATTACTCCCAATTCGGAAGAAGGAATCTATGAAGGGATGAAAAAATTCCTCCTGAATAAGGAGCTTGCCAACCAGTATGAAAAGGAAATTGCAGCAGCAGACCTTCCATTTGTGCTTCAGAAATCGGTAGCGCATCTTCAGGAAATTATTGATGAAGTATAAAATATTTTGTTATGCCAGACTACACAGCAATACAGAAAGATTTTTACAGGGAAAGCGGCAAATGGCTTTCTACTTTTGAAATTTGGAAAAAATGTATCAATCCTAATCTCCATTATATTTATCTATTTAGAAAAGCTCAAAAAAGCAATAAAAAAGCTATTTCCGGACTATTCTGGAGAATTGTTTTGAGGCATTTTCAGATAAAATACGGCTTCCAAATCTACCCTGAAACTGAAATCGGGGAAGGATTGTATCTGGGGCATTTCGGAGCACTGGTTATCAATCCTAAAACCAAAATTGGAAAAAACTGCAATATAGCACAGGGGGTAACCATCGGGCAGCAAAACCGTGGTAAGAACGAAGGTTTCCCAGTGATTGGTGATGAAGTATGGATTGGCCCCAATGCAGTGATTGTAGGGAGTATCAACATTGGAAACAATGTATTGATCGCTCCGAACTCATACGTCAATTTTGACGTACCTGACGATTCTATGGTCATGGGAAACCCTGGAAAGATTTACCCTACCACAGAAGCGACAAACGGTTATATCAACAATAAAGTTTAATTGGCCACCCCATTCTTTTTGTTAATAAGATATGCTACCAAAAGATTGGGAAGCCAGCATAACCAGGCTACAGCAATGTAGGAATTGTCCGGATCCTGTGTGATACTCTTTAAAATGGGAAACCAGATTCTTAATGTTACTGCAGCAAAGGTACAGGCATAGCTGTATACCATTAATTGTTGATGCTTTACTACATTACCTTTAGTTATATATACTACTGCTGCCAAAGTTGTGATCAGCCAGATAATTCCCAGGCAAACAAATCCGGCACATGAGACAATTCCTCCGTTAGCATACACTCCCATATAAATTGCAGAAACGGAACTTATCAGCACTGCGGCTACGTAGAGTTTTCCAATGACTCTGTGCGTCTTTAAATATTTATTTCTGAACTGGCTTCCAAACTGACGCCAGCCAATGAAGAGAGAAATTCCCCCAAAAATAATATGCGCAAAAAAGGCAATTTTCCAGATTGAGCTTTGAAGCACCTCCAATGATTTGGAACCCAGAAAAGTATTTTTGTGTTCAACAAAAACATAAATTAAAGGATAAGCACCAATAAGCAATGCAAAAATGGATAGGATAACAAATAAGAATCTCTTCATAACAGTTGATTAAATTTTCTGTAAAAATGAGGATAAAGAAAGCCTCAACTGTTCCAAAATGAAAGATGAAACAAATATGATATCACTTATTATGTGATACTTACTCTTCTAATGTGAGATTTTGACTTTTTAGAAACTCTCTTGGAGAACAATTCATATATTTTTTAAAATTCCTGTTAAATGAGGTCTTGGAATTGAACCCGCTTTCAAAAGCCAGTGATAAAATCGTGTACTTTTGGTTTTCAGGAAGCATGGCTATTCTTTTAAACTCCTCAATCCGCTGTCGGTTGATATAGTCATAAAAATTTTTATTTTCCAACGAATTAATCGTCTGGGATAATAGGTTGGGATGAACATCCAACAGCTGCGCCACATGATTCAGATTCAGATCCGGATCTTTATACAGCTTTTCGTGCTTCATTTTATACACCAGTTTTTCATAAATAGCCTGTATAATATTATCTCCCGGAGAGTTTTTCTGATACTTTGCCACATTATGATCAGCTTCTTTTTCACCGGTAATATCCACGGCAAGCGGTAAATCCAAAATCCCCACACGACTGATACCGAAATAAGCAGCAACCAGAATAAACAAAACAACCATGGAAAAAATGAGAATATCATTCCTTATGATAACTGCAATCCATATGAACGCAATTCCCGTAATCAGATAATAGGACCAATTCAGGTTAATTTTTTCAGTATTAGAGTATTGATCGGAAATTTCTTTTTTGTATTTTCTGACTGCCAGAAGACTTAAGCCCACATATAAAATTCCGGATAAAATCATTAAAAATTTGATAACATCACTCAACACTTCATATCCCTTACCCTTATTCTGATAAACCGCCATCCTATCCTGTGGAGGCAGCATCAGAAATTGAAGTAAAATCATATAAATCATCAAAACAGGCACCCAATGCAGTATCCACATCTTTTTACCCGTATTCCTACCCGTCAGGCTCAGAATATACAGATACAACATCGGACCATGCATGAAAGGAAAAGGAATTTCAAATCCTATGAGATAAGGAAATTTTAAATAACCTCCCGAGCGGAACAACACAAAGAAAACAAGATGTATTCCTATAATCAGAAACCAAAAGGCCAAAAGAAAATCTACAGTTTTCTTTTTCTGCTTTCCCAATATAAGAAAAGATGAAAAACAGGCAATAACAATTCCTGCCCAATAAAATATGCCCAGATCGAAATCCTCCATTGAAACTATAAGGTTAAAATCAGGACCTTAATTTATTCATTTTTCCACAGTAAATGATTATTTATTTTGAATATACTGATCCACAGTTCTTATGAGCAACAGAAAATTTTAAAAATATTTTAATCTACATTTCTCAAATTCTAATTTATACTTTGTAATTTTATCTTAGTTATTTAAACGTTTGAATTATAATAGTGCCAACACTTACTGTAAGACAAAGTATACCGGTTTATTAGACATGATTTTAAGCATATTTTAATATTAAACTTTGTTAAAACTGGTCAATTCTTCTGCAAAAAGTATATTTTTGTACGATTATTGATTTAGTCTATTGATTTTGAAAATAATTTAAACGAAATAAATAATTATAAACTTTTAAAAATTTAAAATTATGTCACAATCGTACGAAGTTATTTTTGAAAACAACAAAAAATGGGTAGAATCCAAAGTATCAGAAGATCCACACTTCTTCGAAGAGCTGGCAAAAACTCAGCATCCTGATTATTTGTATATCGGATGTTCAGACAGTAGAGCCACAGCGGAAGAACTGATGGGTGCAAAACCGGGCGAAGTTTTTGTTCACAGAAATATTGCCAATGTTGTCAACACTTTAGATATGAGCTCCACAGCTGTAATCCAATACGCTGTAGAACATCTTAAAGTAAAACACATCATAGTATGTGGACATTACAACTGCGGTGGTGTAAAAGCAGCGATGACTCCTCAGGATTTGGGATTATTAAATCCATGGCTGAGAAACATCCGTGATGTTTACAGATTGCACCAAGCTGAACTTGATTCTATTGAAGATGAAGACAAGCGTTATGACAGACTTGTTGAACTTAATGTTCAGGAGCAGTGCATCAACGTAGTCAAAATGGCCTGTGTACAGGAAAGATACATCTTAGAAGAGTATCCTGTAGTGCACGGCTGGGTATTTGACCTTAGAACGGGTAAGATCATTGATTTGGAGATTGATTTTGAGAAAATCTTAAAAGACATCCAGAAAATCTATAACCTTACGAGTTCAGACTGGGTCATGAGCAGAAAAACAAAGTAGTTTTTCTAAAAAGAATGTGAAATGAAGTTCTGGAGTATTATTGTATTAACGTTTTTTCTAAATTTTACAGCGCTGCCAAGCATAGCTGCGGTTGCAGGCTGGGATATTTTGAGAACCAATATAATAGTGAACGAAGAAGAACCGCATTCTCACCCGTCTTCTTTTATTGTTTATGAAAAAGCTATTCCGAAAACTTTAAATGTATTCGATTATCTGAAGTTTTCGGAACCTGATTTTCAGGGAATGTCTTTTGTACTGGTAGATGATTCTTTTCATCTATCCCCTTTCCTTAGTATATTTTCTCCTCCTCCGGAAGCTTAACTCCATAGTTAGATTTTTTTGATACCTATTCTCTATCAACTTTTTGATATTGAATACACACGTACTTTAAAAATTAAAAATTTTTCAACTTTTATAACAGACTTATTTAAAGACAAATAAGCCGGTTATTTCTCACAGCTTCACATCATGAAAAAGACATCATTAATAGGAGGAATTAAGGAGAATATTCCTTCAGGACTCGTGGTATTTTTAGTGGCACTCCCACTATGTTTAGGAATTGCGTTAGCTTCAGGTGCTCCCCCATTGTCCGGTATTATTTCCGGTATTGTAGGGGGTCTGGTCGTAGGATTCCTTAGTAATTCAAATATTTCAGTCTCCGGACCTGCTGCAGGTTTAACGGCTATAGTGTTAACAGCCATAACAGATCTTGGTGCATTTGAACTCTTCCTTTGCGCAGGGATCATTGCAGGACTGATTCAATTAATTCTGGGATTTGTAAGGGCCGGAAGTATTTCCAACTATTTCCCGAATAACGTTATCGAAGGAATGCTTGCCGCCATAGGAATCATTATTATTTTGAAACAGATTCCACATGCCTTAGGATTCGATAAAGATTATGAAGGACATGAATCTATTTTTGACAATGGCTTAAACTTCGGATATTTTACTGAATTATTGGGAGCCATCCAACCCGGAGCCATCATTGTTACTTTAGTTTCTGTTGCCATTCTTATCGCATGGGATAAAATTCACGTACTGAAAAGGATGAAAATGCTTCCAGGAGCATTGGTTGCAGTAATTGCAAGTATTATTCTAAATCAACTGTTTAAAATGGCAGGAAGTTCTTTGGCTATTGAAACTCAACATTTGGTTTCTTTACCGGTTCCTCAGTCTTTGGAAGATTTTAAAAACCTGATTGTCACTCCTGATTTTAATGGTTTTACCAATCCAAAAGTATGGATCGTAGGAGCTACTATTGCTATTGTTGCATCTATTGAAACCTTACTCTGTATTGAAGCATCAGATAGATTAGACAGACAGCGAAGAATTACGGATACTAATCTTGAGCTTAAAGCACAGGGAATAGGGAATCTGATCAGTTCATTTATTGGTGGTCTTCCTATGACGTCTGTTGTGGTAAGAAGTTCTGCCAATGCAAATGCAGGGGCAACTTCTAAAATATCAGCTATTATCCATGGACTTTTCTTACTGATCTGTGTACTTTCTATCCCTGTCATTCTTAATCTAATTCCATTAGCTACTTTGGCTGCGGTATTAATTTTAGTAGGGTATAAACTGGCAAAACCAGCTACATTTAAACATTTCTGGCATTTAGGAAAATTCCAGTTTATTCCATTTGTAGCCACTGTTGCAGCTGTTGTAGCAACAGATCTATTAAAAGGAGTAGGAATTGGTCTTGCTATCTCTATCTTCTATATCCTTCAGGGAAATATGAAAAGAGCTTATTATCTAAGCCGTGAAAAGCTGGATGATGCCGATGGGATCAACATCAAATTAGCTGAGGAAGTTTCATTTTTAAATAAGGCAGCTATCAAAAAAACACTTAAAAATATTAAACCCAATTCTACGGTAACCATTGATGCAAGAAGTACTTCGTACATTGCTACTGATGTACTGGAAATGATTCAGGACTTTGCCAATATCCGTGCAAAGGAACAGGATATCATGGTAGAGCTCTTGGGCTTCAAAACTTCATACAGAGATTATGAAAGAAGTGAAGATTCCCATATCCTGGTTACCCATAAAAGAGCAATGTAGTCTCATTACTCATCAACTTTTTTTTAATTTAAATTCAAAAAACAATTACATACTATATGAAAGCACATACATACGAAACCCAATCTACGATTACTCCTGAAAAAGCATTAGATTTTTTAAAGGAAGGAAACCAAAGGTTCGTAAACAATCTTAAAGCTAACAGAGATCTGCTTGAGCAGGTTAATGCTACACGTGAAGGACAATGGCCTTTTGCTGTAGTTTTAAGCTGCATAGACAGCCGTACTTCTGCAGAGCTTATCTTTGATCAGGGATTAGGAGATGTTTTCAGCATCAGAATTGCAGGTAATTTTGTTAACCAGGATATTCTGGGGTCCATGGAGTTTGGCTGTAATGTAGCCGGCTCTAAACTTATCGTAGTATTAGGTCATACTAAATGCGGTGCCTTAAAAGGAGGTCTTGATGCAGCCCAGATTGAAGGTCTGGGAATGGATAACCTCAACCATCTTATCAATCATTTTGACCCTATTATTAATCAAATCATTGAGGAAAATGAAGAGCGTTCATCAAAAAACAGCTCACTTTTGGAGAGACTTAATCAGCAGAATGTAAGAAGTGCGATCGAAGATATCCGTAAGCAAAGTTCAACCCTTCGAAACCTTGAGAATGAGGGTAAGATTAAAATCGTGGGTGCAAACTATAACGTTGAAACAGGATCTGTAACCTGGTTATAGAAGATTAATATCCTTATAGAGGTAGGTAGATCTTACCTCACTAGCAACTATAATAAAAGGCCATCGAGTTTCGATGGCCTTTTCATTTTATGTATGCTCCTCAATACAGAACCTTATTTCCCGTTGAATGCAGACATGGTATTATTCAATCCTGCAAAAACAAAGGAAAGGCTTGCCTTAGAGAATGTTTCAATCCTTTCGGGAAGTTTCTCTGCTTCTTCTCCACTCCACGTACCCAATACATAATCTACCTGACGTCCGGCAGAAAAATCGGCAGAAATTCCAAAACGGAGTCTTGTGTAGTTTTGCGTCTGTAGTACTTCATTAATATTTTTAAGTCCGTTATGTCCGGCATCAGAACCTTTTCCTTTCATCCTCAACGTACCGAAAGGAAGCGCAAGGTCATCCGTTATAATCAGGACATTCTCTAGAGGGATATTTTCTTTCTGCATCCAGTATCTTACAGCGTTTCCTGAAAGATTCATATAAGTATCCGGTTTCAGTACAAAAACCTTACGGCCTTTGTGTTTACCTTCAGCCATCCACCCAAAATTGGCCGTGTTGAAAGAAACATCAAGTGTCTCAGCAATCTTTTCGGCTACTTTAAATCCTATATTATGGCGTGTATTTTCGTACTCTGAGCCTTTATTTCCCAGCCCAACTATTAAATATTTCATCAGAAATTTTTTGCAAAATTAAGAGATAAAAAATAAAAAACTCAACCTTTGGAAGGTTGAGTTTACATATTATTAAAAATAATGTTATTGCGGTTTATAAATATAGTTTACTCCATATCCTTTTGTCATATAAGTCTGTGGATCATAAACGTAATTTGTACTCTTTACAATCGGGTTAGGGATAGGTGGAGTAAGATCTGTAAACGACCATCTCTTAGGATTGTTCGGAGACAATATAAGACTTTCTTTATCATTAAGATCTGTATTTAAAAGTCTTGAAATCTTGTATGCCAATGGTAATAATGTGAACGGACTGATCTCATTATCATAAGCATAATATTCATAGCTATATTTTGTAGTAACAGCTCCCATTACTCCTCCGGCCATAGGACCGTAATGTCTTATTACTTTGGAAACATTGTCTCCGGAATAGGTATAAGCTGTTTTTGAGAAGTTATCATAAGCAAATGGCGTCCCTGTTATATCCGGACCTGTTCTCATAATGATAGAATCCAGTTTTGCAGTCGCAGCACTATACTTCACGCCATAAAGCGATTTTGTTTTTCTGAGAAGCGTCTGTGGTCCCGGAGTAGTAGCCGGTGGAACAGGTGGAGGTCTTCTGAATATAGAACGGTTTTCAGAAATCGTTTCCAATCTTCCGGTATTTCCATAAGTAAGCAGTCTGGTAAAAGAAACACTATCCTTATCCAGTTTTCCGTTTCCGTCAAGATCCAGGAATCCGTTAAAGACAATCTGGCTGATCTTATCTCCACTATACATTACATTAGTGATGGATGCACTATCCGTGATTACTGTATTCACAAGAAGTCCACCATAATGGTATTCTGCTAATGTATCTTTATCTGTAATTTCTTTATATAATGCTCGGGGACCGTTTAACCCTCCTGTATTATTCAGATCTATTAGTGGATTTCCTTCTTCATCCACTAAATTTTTGCAGGAATACACTGAAGAAAATCCTGCTATTAATAAAATAAAATAGAAAAGTTGTTTCATTTCCTGGTAATTGATTATTTTTTGACAAATATAATTTTTTTTTGCATAAAAATTATATTATTATTTATATTCCAATAAGATTAATAATTGAATTCTTTTACAAATTTTTATAACTATAGGTCAGTTTTTGATTTTTCTCAATCACCGGATATTCCTGATCGTAGGTATAACTTTGTATCGTATTAACTCCAGGAGCCGGCGCTGGCATCTGAATATACGTTGACGTAGGGTTGTTTGGAGACATTCTGTAGAAATTGATCGGATTCATCAGACCTCTCATGATAAAAAACACTTTTGGAAGTGTAGAGAAAGGGCTTTTCTGAGAATCGTAATTTTGAAAACTATAGACCGTTTGAACAGCAGTAGTCATATCGGGAACACCATTGATATTCAGGATTCCTTTAGAACTCGTTACTTTAAAAATATTATCTCCGGCATACACAAAAACGTTTTCTACGAATACATTATAGGCAGATATTCCCCCTGCTTTTCTTTTTTCAAGAATCTTGGTAAGTTTTCCCGCTACATCATACGTAAAAGCATAATCACTGATGTATGATGTTCCGGCTAATGAACCTGTTGCCACACATGAAGCATTATAAATCTGTCCATTAATATCCGGAGTTACATTAAACTCATAAGACAAACTTCCTGGAGTCTGGCTTGCAAAATTAATTTTAGTGATTTTTTTATTGGTATTGTAGGTTAATGTACTGGTATAATTGGCATTAGAATTATCATCTTTAAAAACAGCTTGATTTAAAACTCCGGCTGTTGTAATATATTCTTCCTGAGAAACATTATCCATACTGATCTTTTCCAGGACCTTTTTAGGAACAGCTCCTTCATCAGGATTTGGGATTGATTCTGTAGGGTCAGATGTTGTATTGCATGATGCCAATACTCCTAAAAGGGCAACGCCTGTAAATATTTTAAGAAAGTAATTTTTTACCATAGAAAAATTAGTTTTAGTAACGCCAAATATAATTCAATTTTCGATAACAGCATACACTCTATTCGAACAAATTCACAATAAATGGACTTAAAAACAAAAAAAATCTAAAAACATAACGTTTTTAGATTCTTAATTATTATATTTTTATGAAAATTAATAAGGCTGTAGTACCGATGTTGTCAAAACAGACTGTGCCATATCATTATTCAGTACTGCAGTATCCACCGCTCTTCCTATTCCCAGTACCGGTATTGGTGTACCACTTAGCGTACGTTTAATACAGGCTACTTTTACCACATATTTGTTTTTGGGAGTAAGATTGGAAAGAGTGGCATTCAGATTAAAAATTTTATAAGCTCCTGCGCCTCCCAGCAACACATCTGTTCTTACAGCTTTCAGTCTGTCATCTACAAAAATCCCACACGCAAAACTTGCCGAGCCTTTTGCTGTTTTCTGAACAGTAGTTTGAAATGAGAAGGTTACTTTATTATTTCCATTGGTTACGGAGAAATTATCTAATGCCGTTGGCAGTACGGTCCAATCTCCGGCTAAAGGATCACCTTCGTTATAAGGAACAGCTGACCCGCTGGAGTTAAAAGAAACCCCTGTCTGATCTGCTACGGTGTTGATAGAAAACACGGACATACTTCCCTGCCCATCAGCAATTTTAATGGCTTTCCAGTCATTGGTTGCCATCGCTGAGTTGTTATGAAAGATATCTCCACTCGTTCCTGCAGAACCTTTTAAAAGATCCGTACCTCCGGTTCTTAATTCTTTTCTGACATTTAAATCTCCATTCACATCAAGTTTATTTGTAGGATTGGGTGTATCGATGCCCACTTGTGCATTCATCCATACAGCCGCCAGTAAAAGAGATTTTATAAAAAATATTTTTTTCATGATTTGATTTAGTTTATAATCGGGTTAAACACCTCAGGAACCTCATATACATCTACTTTCAGAGAAGACTGTGCAATAAAGCTGTTGATATTAGATGCTGCATTGATTCCGATCGTAAGTGTTTTACCTGATGCATTCCCATAAGATGCCAGTCTTGCACATCCTACACTTACGGTATGAGTTCCTTTTGTAAGGTTTTCAACAATTCCGATCTGGGTATGGGTAAGGAAAGGCTGTAGAGAAGCAATAGCTTTCAGATTTCTCTGTCTCAGATTCACTAATTTATCATCCACAAAGATTCCACAAGCGTAGTCTATCGAAGTATCGGTAGCCCCATTTGCATCAAAATTAGCCTGTACTACCGTTTCAAATTGAAAATAAGCTTTGCTGACTGTACTGTATACGTTGATATCCTGTGAAAGCCCTGCAATTTTCTTGAAGTTACTCAAAGTACCATATTGTGTACCTTTATTAAAAACACTGCCTCTGGAAGTTGTTATATTAGACTGTTCACTATAACTAAACCTCGTTCCCAGTTTATCGGAAAATGAATTATTAAAAATCAGATAAAATTTGTTCGGTTCATATTCAGGAATACGAAGGGTTTTCCAGATTGGAGGATATCCTTCCCCCTGTGATACAAGTAACTGATCATTATTTCCCTGAGATAAAGAGTTATCAGAAGAGTCATACACCGCAATTTTATCTCTTAAATTAAGGTCTCCATTTACATCAAGTTTTGCTTTTGGAGAGTCTGTATTAATTCCCACCTGAGCAGACAATAATAATCCTGCCGGAAGAAGTAAAGTCAATATTATTTTTTTCATCAATTGTTAGTTTTTATAGCTTACAAATTCAATTACATCCATTTTCATCGTAGACTCCAGTGTAAATGCATTAGATACTCCATTGGAATCCTGTACATTTCGTCCTATCGTAAATTGTGATGAAGTACTGGAAGCATCAATTTTTCTGCATGCAATTTCAATTTTATGAGCACCTACAGGTACATTTTGCTCAGTATAATTAAGGGTAAAAATATAGTCCTGGATACCTCCTTTTTCAGAATTATTATTAGATTCTATTCTGTCAGGACGGACAGCTACAAGCTTTCCATTTCTGAATACCCCACACGTAAATCTCACATCATTGATCACAGTAGCTGTTGGCGATTTCATTTCAACTCCTGTCTGGAACTGATAGGTTAATCTGTTTCTACCATTTTTTATGGTAAAATTATTTTCAAGACCTGAAATCTTTACCCATTTACCTTTAGTACCATCAGTGATATTGTCTCCTACACTATTTTTAAAAATATTATCTCCTGCAACACCATTGGTAAGGGTGGTGATACCCACCTGATCTGACGACAAATACGAATTGATCAATTTGTATTGTCCCTCTTCCATAAAGGAAACATTCAACGACTTCCAAACAGGAGATTTACCCTCTCCCTGAGAAACTAAAATCTGCCCGTTCAATCCGGCATCACCTGCCTGAGTGGAGCTTCCTCCTACTCTAAGTTCTCTTCTTAAAGTAGTTTTTCCATTCACATCGAGAGTTGACTTTGGTTTAGGTGTCCCGATTCCCACCTGTGCGTTGGCATAGAATGAAAGAAATCCAGCAACGAAATAAATAGTTTTTTTCATAATTAAGGACTGCAAAGGTACAAATTAAGAACTACAAAAACCTCCACCATACATCCCTAACACCATAGAAATAAACACATTACACCATAGAATTATTCGCACATAAAAGTAGAATTATTACTACACAAGCATACTTTATCTGTTTATTCTAGAACACGCTGCTCCACAACCTCCTTCTACAACGAGGCTTGCGGATTTATTTTTATCATTAAAAAGTGATATTATATTCCCTAAAACTGCTTTAACTCTCTAATTAATGAATATTTTTAATCAGAAAGCTGACAACAATCACAAAAAAACATATAAAAACTTAAGTTTCTATATGTTTTTTCAGCTCCCTGAGAAGCTTTATCATTTCGAAAACCGGATCTTACTGATGTTCGATAATCGCTTTTAGTAACAGATTAACCTCATCAACATTTTTCACTCTTTCCTTTCTCATCATGAGCTGATTACCTTCTTTTCCTGATTTTTCTTTAAGCTGAGCTTCAGCAGGGTTTCGGGTTAAATAATTAATGATATGTCTGAATCTGTCTGTCTGGTAAAATTTATCCTGGGGATTACCCGGGAAATATCCTAAAAACACACCGTTTTTCATTACGATCTTTTCAAAGCCTATATCTGCAGCCAGCCATTTTAACGCAACACTTTTCAAAAGGTTTACCGCTTCTTTTGGAAGAGCTCCAAAACGGTCTATTAATTCAAGTTCAAATTTATGGAGATCCTGTTCATTGGTTATTTCAGCAATTTTCTGATACAATAACAGCCTTTCTTCCGTATTGGAAATATAAGAATCCGGCAGCATAAGTTCAAGATCTGTGTCGATATTGACATCCTTTACAGACTTGAACAGCTTCTGTCTGTCCTCTTCATTTTCAAACAGGTTTTCAAAGTCTGCATCATCTTTAAGCTCTTCAAGAGCTTCCTGCATTAATTTCTGATAGGTTTCAAATCCCATCTCATTGATGAATCCGCTCTGTTCCGCACCCAATAAATCTCCGGCTCCACGAATTTCAAGATCCTTCATGGCAATCTGAAAACCACTTCCCAGATCAGAAAACTGTTCAATAGCTTCCAGACGTTTTCTGGCATCAGAAGTGATCATATCATAAGGTGGTGTAATCAGGTAACAAAATGCTTTTCTGTTACTTCGCCCCACCCTTCCTCTCATCTGGTGAAGATCTGCCATTCCGAATCTTTGTGCATCATTAATAAAAATAGTATTGGCATTCGGAACATCCACTCCACTTTCCACAATTGTTGTAGAAACCAGCACATCGTATTTCCCTTCCATAAAGTCCAATACATTTTTTTCCAGCTGTTTACCTTCCATCTGTCCATGTCCGGTAATAACTCTGGCATCGGGAACCAATCGCTGGATAAGCCCTGCAATATCTTTAAGGTTTTCAATCCTGTTATTGATGAAATATACTTGCCCGTCTCTCTGAAGCTCATAGGAAACAGCATCACGAAGAGTTTCTTCATTAAACCCGATCAGCTGAGTATCAACTGGCTGCCTGTTGGGCGGAGGGGTTTTAATGACCGACAAATCTCTGGCAGCCATTAAAGAAAACTGCAGTGTTCTTGGAATAGGAGTAGCTGTCAAAGTAAGGGTATCAACATTACTTTTCAATGTTTTCAGCTTATCTTTTACTGAAACACCAAACTTATGTTCTTCATCAATGATCAGTAATCCTAAATCTTTGAATTTTACTGAAGCACTTACCAATTGATGAGTTCCTATAATAATATCTACTTTTCCATTTTTTAAAGCATCTAAAGTCTCCGATTTCTGCTTGGCAGTTCTGAAACGGTTGACATAGCCAACATTTACAGGGAAATCCTTCAGTCTTTCTTTAAAACTTCTATAATGCTGAAATGCCAAAATAGTTGTGGGCACCAATATAGCGACCTGTTTTCCATCTGTGGCCGCTTTGAATGCTGCACGGATGGCCACTTCAGTTTTTCCAAAACCTACATCACCACATACCAGCCTGTCCATAACCGTATCAGCCTCCATATCTTTCTTCACATCAAATGTTGCTTTTTCCTGATCCGGAGTATCTTCATAGATAAAACTTGCTTCCAGCTCATTCTGCAGGTAAGAATCCGGAGTATAAGCAAAACCTTTAGCCGTTTTTCTTTGGGCATATAATTGTATAAGGTCAAAAGCAATCTGTTTTACTTTTGCCTTTGTTTTCTGTTTTAAAGATTTCCAGGCAGGAGAACCCAGTTTACTCAGGACCACTTCCTTTCCGTCAGGACCATTAAATTTTGAAATCTTATGCAGTGAGTGAATGCTGACATACAGAAGATCTCCGTTTTTATAAGTCAGCTTAAAACATTCCTGAATCTTACCGTCATTGTTCACCTTTACCAACCCCATAAACTTCCCGATTCCATGATCGATATGAGCGATATAATCACCAATCTTTAAAGACATCAGGTCTTTCAGAGTAAGTTGTTCAGACTTGGCAAATGTATTTTTGGCCTTATACCTCTGGTAACGGTCAAAAATCTGGTGATCTGTATACACCAGAAGCTTATGTCCATTATCTACAAATCCTTCATGAAGTTCAGATTTAAAGCTTTTAAATGGAAGTTCATGCTCCAGTTCTTCAAAAATAGATTCCAGTCTTTCCTTTTGTTTTTCTGTTGAAAAAGATATCCATGTATCAAAACCTTCGCTTTGTTTTTCTTCAAGATCTTCAATCAGCAGTTCAAAGTTTTTATGGAAGGACGGCTGCGGGAGCTGTTCTATTTTAATTTCGGAAATATCTTTCAGCCCTTCTATGGTTATGCCACCAAAATCAACAGTTTTAAATTTTTTATAATCAAAAAGAAACTCCTGATCTGAAATGAAAAGCTCCTGAGGAGCCCTATGGGCAATATCCTTATTTAAAGTATCATATTTCTCTAATGCCTTCTCGTAGAATGTTTTAATCTTCTGCATCCCCACCATCCCATTTCTGGAAACAATAAAACTGTCCTTTGGTAAGAGCTGTAATAATGACACTCTACTTCCTGTTACAGAAAAATTCATATTGGAAACCAACTGAAGTTCTTTTACTTTATCCAGAGAAAGCTGGGTTTCTATATCGAAGGTTTTAATACTTTCCACTTCATTTCCAAAGAAGGTGATTCTGTATGGCTTTTCATAAGAATAAGAAAACACATCTACAATTCCCCCTCTCACAGAAAACTCTCCAGGCTCCGAAACAAAGTCAGTCTGTTGAAAATGATAATGATTAAGCAGCTCATCAATAAAATCAAAATCCAGCTGATCTCCTACTTTTATATGATGTGAAATTGCTTTAAAATCTTCTTTCTTTAACACCTTTTCAGATAAGGCTCCTGCGTAGGCTACAATTACTTTTGAAGACCTTCCTGAGTTGAGTTTATTTAAAACTTCCGTTCTCAATACCAAATTGGCATTTTGCGTTTTCTCCACCTGATAAGGCTCAAGATGGGTGGCCGGAAAATACAGCACCTTTTCTTTTCCCAAAAGATCTTCCATCTCTGCATTCGCATACAAAGCATCTTCTTTATCATCTACCAGATAAAGAATACTTTTCTTTTGAACCAAAAAAAGTTCTGCAACAAAAACAGACACCGAAGATCCTGCACTCCCTTTCACGGCAATATGCTGGTCATTTTCTAACTGGATAAAGATTTCTTTCCCAAATTCCTTTTGTAAAAGATCGGGAAGAAACTTTTCATTGACGGATTTTAACTGCATAAATAGTAGTAATATAAAACGACAAAAGCGATTTCGGGAGTTTTCCGAAACCGTTTTGAGCTATACAAAGATAAGAATAAATTTTTCTTCAATATAAAAACCAATAGATGTTCTAATTTAAAATGAGGCTATTAGACTTTATAAATCTTAATTTTTTACTAATTTATTTAATTACTCGTTAAAAAAAATCAAAAAAATTTCCGTGGCATAATGTTTGGGATTTTACCTTATAACCAAACACTAAAGAATAATATTATGAAAAAAGCAATTAAAATTTTAGGAGTTTTCATGCTGTTTGTTTTTACAGCATTATCGTTTTCGTCGTGCAGCAGTGATGATGATCCTACGAATAACGACTTCTTTGCAGGAACCTATAAAGGGAAGATCTCTTATAACGACGGAGGGTCTACCAATATCAGTACTGATAACGGAAGTGTATTTGTAACCAAGATCGCCAGCGGCACCAAGTATAATTTCTCCTTCTCAAGTGGCATTCCCGATCTCAACGGAATCGAGTTTGAACAGAAAGGAGACCACACCCTTGTCATGATTGGCTCTACAGGAACATCATATATAAGAATTGACAATAATGAATTAAAAATTCTATACCTTAAAGATGGTAAGACCTGGACCGCTAATTGTACCCGATAAACATTTCATACTATAAATTATATTACAAAAACCTGTTTTCAATGAAAACAGGTTTTATTATGGGTTAGAATTGTTTTAATTTTTTTTTAAGCTGTAATAAACTTTAGTTAAGTTTAAAAAACCAAAAATTTTCAGCCCGCTTTTTGCATACCTTTAAGTAACAAAAACAAACAGTATTTCTATGAAAAAAATATTCTCAGCAATGTCACTGATCCTAGGACTAGGACTTGCTACTGCCCAGCAGACAGCTCCCGCTACAAGTACCACAGCTCACCAAACGGTAAAAACAGTAAAAGCGACTAAACCCGTTGAAGTAAAAGCTGCAAAACCCGCTGAAATAAAAACAGCAAAACCTGCTGAAGTAAAACCTGCTCAGCCTGCTGCTAAAATGAAAAAAGACGGGACTCCGGATAAAAGATACAAAGACAATAAGCATCTAAAAAAAGACGGAACTCCGGACAAAAGATATAAAGTAAACAAATAAGCACAACATTAACATATATAGTTGTTATTTTCATAATCAAATTTCGAAATGCCGATGAACAAGTTTTATCGGCTTTTTTATGTCATGCTTTGTAAAAATTGTTCCAGATTCTCTACTTAATTTATAAATTTGGAGCATGTTAAACTTCTTCAAGAAAAATGCAGCGCTTATTTGGGCAAAAAAACATGTTCAAAAAGCAGGGGAATTCAAAAAAAATGCGGAGAAAAACCAGGAAGATCTATTACTTTCTCTTATACATACTGCTCAAAAAACACTTTTTGGACGGGAGCATGATTTTGAAAACATTCGTTCTGTAAAAGATTTTCAGGATAGAGTCCCTCTTGCAGATTATGAAGACCTAAAACCCTATATTGAAAGAGTAAAAAAAGGACAGGCCAATATCCTCTGGACAGACACTCCGGAATATTTTGCGAAAACCTCCGGAACAACTTCCGGATCTAAATACATTCCTATTTCTAAAGAAGGAATGCCATTCCAGATTGCTGGAGCTCAGAGTGCCCTTTTCCATTATATTGCTCAAAAAAATAATGCGGACTTCGTAAACGGAAAAATGATCTTTCTACAGGGAAGTCCCGAGCTGGAAGAAGTCTTTGGCATAAAAACGGGGAGATTATCCGGTATTGTGGCCCATCATATTCCAAGCTACCTTCAAAAGAACCGCCTACCCAGCTGGGAAACCAATATTATGGAAGACTGGGAAGCCAAAGTAAATCAAATCATCAAAGAAACCGAGCGTGAAAACATGACTCTGATCTCAGGAATTCCGCCATGGCTGATTATGTATTTTGAAAAATTGACCGAGAAGCATGGGAAAAAGATCAAACAACTATTCCCTAACCTTCAGCTTATTGTTACCGGAGGAGTCAATTATGAGCCTTACCGTGATAAAATGGAAGACCTCCTAGGAGATAAAGTAGATATTATCCAAACCTTTCCAGCTTCCGAAGGCTTTTTTGCTTTCCAGGATGATTATACTAAAGAAGGATTATTACTGCTGACCAATCATGGAATTTTCTATGAATTTATTCCTCTTGAAGAATATGGCAAGCCTAATGCACGAAGGCTCACATTACAGGAAGTTGAACTTCATAAGGATTATGCCCTGATCCTGACTACCAATTCCGGTCTGTGGGCATATTCTATTGGTGATGTTGTAAGATTTATTGATAAAAAACCTTACAGAGTTCTGGTAAGCGGAAGGACCAAACATTTTACTTCTGCTTTTGGTGAACATGTGATTGCTTTTGAAGTGGAAGAAGCCATGAAAGCCACATTAGAAAAGTTTCCTGCACAGATTACAGAATTTCATCTTGCCCCACAGGTCAATCCTGAAGAGGGTCTTCCCTACCATGAGTGGCTTATTGAATTTGAAAAAGCTCCTGATGATCTGGAATTATTCAGAAATGAACTTGACCTTCAGCTAAGAAATAGAAACAGCTATTATGATGACCTGATTTCAGGAAATATTTTACAAAAGCTATTCATTACAAGGCTTGGAAAAAATGCATTCCATGAATATGCTAAATCTCAGGGAAAATTGGGAGGACAAAACAAAACTCCAAGATTGGCAAATGACAGAAATATTGCAGATTTATTAGAAATTTACAAACTTTAAAGATATTTTTTCAATTCCAAAAACGTATATTCGAAAAAAATTATAAATTTGAAAAACTAAAAGAAAATAATGAAAGCATCTGTACTGTTAAAATCGTCTTTATTAACCTCTTTATTTGTCATTTCATCTTGTGCTACCACAAAATACAGCGAAGATATTTCCAAAAACAACTATTCTAATCTTCAGGCAGGAAAAATGTACGTTGTTCAAATGAGAGATGGCTCTCCAAAACAAAAAATCCTGTTCAGAAATATTGTGGGTGAAAATCTGGTAGGAACAGCCGGCAAAAAAGACAGTACAGAAGTAATTATTCCTAAAGCTAAGGTAGCTGCCGTAAAGGACAGATCAAAAGCAAGAATTGCTACCGGAGCAACAATCATAGGAGCAGCCGGAGTTGCTGCCATCGTACTTAGTGCTACAAGAGCCGACTAAAATAGATTTTATCTTTCAAGATATATTTAATTTATCTTTTAAAAATCAACATATGAATAGCCTTAAATAAATTTTTAAGGCTATTTTTGTCCATGATTTCCTTTACTCCGTTACAAACCTTAAAAAATATCGAATTCAGAAATCTCCTTACAGGACGATTTTTCATTGTTTTAGCATTCAGAATGCTTGCCACCTTATTAGGTTGGTGGGTGTACCAGCTGACTAAAGATCCATTTTCAATAGGCCTTATTGGGCTGTCGGAGGTTATTCCTGCGGTGAGCTGTGCCTTGTATGCCGGCCATGTTATCGACATGAATGAAAAAAAGCGTCTTCTTCTGATTTGCAATTATGCTTATATTTTCCTGATCGGGCTTCTTCTTATTCCTGCATTTCTTAATGTAGAAATGCACTTCACAGGCCATCAGATCACATATTTCATTTATGGTGTTATCTTCTTTACAGGGATAGCAAGGGCTTTTATTGGCCCTATCGTTCCATCTATGATTCCCAGGATTGTAAAAAAAGAAAACCTTCCGAATGCTGTTACCTTGAATCAGGCAACATTTCTGATCTCTTCTGTCTGTGGCCATGCCATAGGAGGTGTTCTTATCGGGTATGTAGGAGTAAAGTGGACATTAGTCGTTATTTTATCTTTAATTTTCATTGCTTCTTTATTTTTCTGGCAACTGAACAAACAATATTCTGAAAATAAAAAGGACTCAGTAAATGTGGTGGAAAGCATGCGTGAGGGAATTTCTTATATTTTTAAAACCAAAGAAATTTTAGGTGCCTTATGCCTTGATATGTTTGCAGTACTTTTCGGTGGTGCGGTTGCTATGATTCCCGTATTTGCTACAGACATTCTGGATTCGGGAGCGGAAGGTTTCGGATTGCTGAATGCGGCTTCGGATATAGGATCAATGTGTATCATTACTATTTTGGCTCTTGTTCCTTTACGAAAAAACCAGGGGAAAATTCTTCTGGTAGCTGTTACAGGATTTGGGCTCTGTATTATTGGGTTCGGATTATCCAAACTTTATTGGGTATCATTTATGTTCCTGGTGATGAGTGGAATGCTGGATGGAATTTCTGTAGTGATTAGAGGAACCATTGTCCAGCTAAAAACCCCGGATCATATTCGCGGACGTGTTTTAAGCGTCAATTCAATATTCATCATGTCCAGTAACGAAATGGGACAATTTGAAAGTGGGGTAATGGCCAAAGTTTTAGGAGTAGTACGTTCTGTAGTATTTGGAGGAACCATGACCGTTTTAATTGCCCTTCTTGTAGGAAGTACTAATCCCAAACTGAGAAAAATGCAATACTAGTTTATCTTCTGCCAAAAAAATAATAATCCGGGACAAAAGCTTATCTGATTTCTTATTCTCTTGCCAACAACTTTGTGTTTTTGTTAGTAAAATTTTCTTTAAACTAATGAATACGCACAAATAAATGCATTTATTTCAACAACAACATAAATAATTAGCTAAAACACTGATTGTTAAATAATTAATAAGTATTTTAGCTTTATTAGAATATAATAATTGAATGTATGATTTATAAAATACCTACTGTTGTTTTAGTCAAGCGATTAATCAATACAGCCTCTGTAGAAACAAGCCCTTTCCCTTCAGAACCTGAGAATATTGAAAGTTTTTTCAAATGTTTCAACTATTAATTGAATAGGTAGGGATACATTAAAATTAAGCTAAAATGACCATAAGACAAATAAGTGCCATATAATTTTAAAAATAAAAGCCAGGAAATACAGGACAAACACTCTCTTTATGATTTCTAAAAGAAAGCATTTTAGATCGTATACGGACGATGAGCAGCATCAAAAAAAACAACAAATACAATATTGCATATCAAATTCCGTTTTCTTTAAAAATATCTCAAAATCTTTAATTTAACATTAATTATTTTCTATATTTGCTGGTAAAATATCCCCTTATGAATAAACCTTTACTAATTTTATGCTTTTTAATAGCAAGTTTTGGAGCACGGGGCCACACTGCCACAGATAAAACCCCACAAAACACTGATTCACAAATCGATAAAACAATATCTTTTGACCGGTCTTTAATTTCAATCCTCCATTTAGAAAATGCGTTATATCAACTGAATTCAAGCAGGACAACATAGAAATAAACAGACCTCAAAACTCACTTCCCTCCAAGCACTCAGATGAACAATTGACCACTTCCGACATACAACCGGTTGGGGAAAAAAGCTAATTTAAACCTAAACAATAGATAAGGATTGAAAATTTTAAACTGATCAAAATGAAAAAATATCTACTGATTCTAATATTATTTATTACTCAGGCCGTCTCTGCACAACAGGATTGTATCACAGCACTTTCTGTTTGCGGAAACTCTGACATATCCTACATTCCTGATGGACCGGGAATCCAGGAATTACCTGAATCAAACTGCGGTACTTATCAAGAAAGATATTCTGTATGGTATAAGTTTACCGTAGCCACTGCAGGGACTTTAACTTTTGCAATCACACCGGCTACCGGATCTGACTACGACTGGTATGTATGGGGACCTAATATAACATGTGCCAACAAAGGAAATACAATCAGATGTTCAACACCAGGTGGAACTGGAGCTACAGGTCTGAATATGACCTCAACTGATCCTTATGATTATTTTGGACAGCCCGGTTCCAATGCTGATGGCTGGGCAAAATATATGGATGTTTTACCGGGAGAAACTTACTATCTACTCGTAAACAACTATAGCTTTAACATCACTGGATTCTCATTAACATGGGGAGGTACAGCGTCTTTAGCTTCTCCATTCAACGATCCGGCACTTACACCTTTCCCATTCATCACACCAGGAGTTCCTAATGCCAATCCAACGGAGCCTAATGAGGTAGTTATCTGTACTGATCCGGCTGTTTTTGACTTTAGTACTTTAACTGCTGGAATTGTTAATGGTAATGCTAACTTTTTTGTGACTTACCACACCAGTCAAAATGATGCCCTTGCAGGAAACAATCCAATTTTAACTCCTCAAACTGTAAACACTACAACTGTCTATTATTACAGTATTCACTATGAAGATCCTACCGATCCGAATAACCCGATAAATTCATGTAGGCAAATTGGTAAGTTTAAATTCAAGCAGGGAAATATTACTGCTACCGATGCCACACTAACCATGTGTAACAATAATGGTGTAGGTACCGCAACTTTTGACCTTACCACAGCCAATGTCTTTGATGACCCGGCAGGTACAGCGATAAAAAAGTATTATCCTACCATGGCCGACCTTAATGCAGGAACCAATGAAATCACAAACCCTTATGCTTATTTATCTTCAACGAATGTAGTATTTGTGTCGGTAACTACCCCACAGGGATGTTCGGACGTAGCACAAATTAATCTTAATCTTTACGCCGTAGTAGTTGTAAATGATGCGGAGATTAGAACATGTTTTATTGAAACAAATCCTTCTACAGGGTCATTCAACCTTAACAATGCATTAGTAACCAATCAGCCAGGTGCTATAAAAAAATATTTCCCGTCACTCACTGATGCCATAGATCAGACAAATGAAATATTAAACTTTACAGACTATATTGCTCCTAATGGCGTAATCTATGTAAGAGTATCTGACAACCGAGGCTGCTACTCTATTGCGAAAGTAACTCTGACGGTACTTCCTCCTGTAAAATCTGATATTTTAGCAGACAAGATCATCTGTATGGAAGATACAACAACGCTAGATGCGGGACCTGGATTTAAAAGCTATGAATGGAGCACAGGAGCAACTACTCAGTCCATTTCTAATGTAGGAGTAGGTACTTACTGGGTAAAACTGAAAACCGGAGACTGTATTGCTTTACAAACTGTAAAAGTATATCCTTCGGAACAGCCGGTAGTAACGAGTATTGATATTTCCAACAGCACTGTAAGCATCAATGTTATAGGAGGAACTCCTGCTTACAAATATTCTATGGATAACATCAACTGGCAGGAATCCAATACATTCACCAATATCTCAAGAGGAAATCACAAAGTATATGTAAAAGATGCTTATGACTGTGATCCTATTGAAATTTCTGTGGTTGTTCCTAATCTTATTAACGTTATTACTCCAAACGGAGATGGGGTAAATGATGTAGTAGATTATTCTGCAATGGCAGATAAACAGAATCTTATATTGAATATCTTCGATAGATACGGAACTAAAATCCATCAGGGAGACAAATCTAACGGATACAAATGGGACGGAACTATTGCCGGTAAGAAAATTCCAACAGGAACATACTGGTATTCTGTAACCTGGAGTGAAAATGATAAAAAGAATACTCCTTTCAAATTCACAGGATGGATTATGGTAAAAAACAGAGAATAATACACTGATTACTTAGTGATCAACCTAACAAACATATTTCAAACTCAGGATAGGAATTCTATTCTGGGTTTGTTTTTTTATTTTCATAAATATTGGATCAATAACAATATTATTTCTTCACCTAACAAACCATCACTTTCTTTAAATATATCTCAAAATCTTTAATTTAACGTTAATAATTTTTTATATTTGCTACACAAAATATCCACTTATGAATAAACTTTTACTATTTTTATCTTTTACGTAAAAAACAAAGAGCACCTTCCAACAGAACTGCTCTCATTTTGTTTTTAATCCCCCTTCAATTTTGTTTTAAAAAAATCATTTCAACAATGAAAAAATTACTACTTATTTTAACTTTCTTTATATCCCAGGCGTTTTACTCGCAATCGGATTGTATCACAGCAATCCCAATATGTGGGGACTCTGATATTTCCTATACCCCGTCAGGAATTGGAAGTATCCTGGAGGTCCTCAATCAACATGGAGGATGTTTATCCGTAAATGAAACTTTTACAGTTTGGTATACTTTCAGTGTATCCACTTCAGGAACGCTTGCATTCACAATCGTACCTAATGTTCAGACAGATGACTATGATTTTGCAGTCTATGGACCTACCAATGGAGGGTGTGCTGCTTTGCAAGAGCCCGGCACTAATATTTTCCTCCAGCCTTTAAGATGTAACTATTCAGGAACCGGTGGAGATACAGGACTCGACCTGACTCTAAATCCACCTGCTGTATTCCCTGTTAATCCTCCGGGACTGACATCCAGTATGAATGCTGATAAATGGAGCCCTTATATCAATGCAGTAGCAGGAGAAACCTATTATTTGGTGATCAACAACCACAGAAAATCAATCAATGGGTTTTCAATGAAATGGACGGGAACAGCGAGCTTAAGCTCAGCATTTAATGATCCTACTCTAACACCTAACCCATTTGTTACTCCTGGAATTCCTGCTGCAGATCCTACAGAACCAAGTACGGTTATGGTATGCGGACTTCCTACTCAGTTTAATTTCCTTTCTCTGAGTGCAGGAATTATCAACGGAAACAATAGTAATTTTCAGGTAACTTACCATGATAAGATCAATGATGTTCTTACAGGTCAAAATCCGATTACCACAACCACTGTAAATGCAACTACTATCTATTATTACAGAATTGTTTACCATGATCCATCCAATCCGGACAATCCAATGAACGGTTGCTTTATCAATGGAAAATTCAAATTTGTAAATGCAAGCATTACGGCTAATAACGTCACCTTACTTTCATGTAATAACAATGGTGCAGGTACTGCAAAGTATGATCTTACCACAGCCAATGTATTTGGTGGTGCCGGAGCAGTGATTAAATACTATCCTACTCTTGATGATTTGAATGCCGGAACCAATGAAATTACAAGTCCTACCAACTATATTTCTCCGGAAACAACAGTGTACGCAAAAGTAACTTCCGTATTCGGATGTACCGCTAACGCTACCATCAGATTGCAATTTCATCCGACAGTAGTATTGAAAGATGCTCAAATGGAAAATTGTTATATCCCGGATAACGTATCTTCTTCTACTTTTGACCTTACCCATGCAGATATTGGTGTTCCAAACCCACTCCCTGCAGGAAATGTTTTAAAGTATTACAAAACAATGAATGACGCTTTAAGTCAGTCTAATCCAATTGCTATTCCTGATGCTTATCTTTCAACAAGTACAATCGTCTATGCAAGGGTTAACAATGCTCAGCAATGTTTTGCCATTGCAAAAATCACATTAACGGTTCTTCCACCGGTAAAATCTACCGTTCTAAAAGACAAAGTGATCTGTGCTGAAGCAACAACAACACTGGATGCAGGACCTGGATTTGACGGTTATGAATGGAGTACCGGAGAAACAACGCAAGTCATCAACAATGTAGGAATAGGAACATACTGGGTAAAATTGAAAACAGGAAAATGTATCACTCCTCAGGAAGTTCATGTGCGCCCTAGCCTACAACCGGTGATTTCGAATCTTGAAATAAGCAATAATACCATCAAGGTTACTGCTACAGGCGGAGTTCCTCCTTATCAGTTTTCTATTGACGGAATAAACTGGCAGGAGTCTAATTCATTCACAGGGTTACCAAGAGGTGAAAATACGGTGTATGTAAAAGATTCTTTCAACTGTACTCCGGTTCAGGTTACCGTTACGGTTCCTAACCTTATCAATGCAATTACTCCTAACGGAGATAACGTCAATGATGTTATTGATTATTCAGCTTTAGCGTACAAGAAAAATCTGGTATTCATCGTCTATGACCGATACGGAAACAAGCTTCATGAAGCAAACAAAATCAGAAACTTTACATGGGATGGAACTGCCTTTGGCAAAAAAATAGCTACCGGAACCTACTGGTATACTATCTCATGGAACGAAAACGATAAAAATAATACTGAAACCAAATATTCAGGATGGGTATTGGTGAAAAATAAAGAATAAATTTCATTTATAACCTTATGAAAATCACCCCAGACCGGGGTGATTTTTTTATCAACATAATGAACCTCCTGTTTACAGTATTTTCATAACAACTGATAATAATTTGTTGAATACTATTTTTTAATTATTTTCTAAATAAGCTATCTTTGCACCATGGCGCAGAAAGAAACATTATCATCCTTAACACACGGAAACTTTGCAAAAGAGCTGTCTATTGCGGATGGAAAAATGCCACCCAATGCAGTGGATTTCGAAAGACTCGTTATTGGAACTTTTTTGATTGACAAAAAGGGGTTGGATCATTCCATTGACCTCCTTACTCCTGAAGTGTTTTATGATCCGAGACATCAGGTCATCTTTTCCGCGATTTTAAAACTCTATGAGGGTAACCACCCTGTAGACTTAATGACGATTATCCAGGATTTAAAAAAAGTGGATAAGCTTAGCCAGGCAGGAGGAGACCATTATATTATAGATCTTACTATGGGTGTGAGTTCATCCGCTCATATTGAATACCATGTTCGTGTCATTCTTGAAAAATATATTTTAAGAAGTCTGATCAATGTTTCTGCCAATGTGATTGATTCTTCATACAAGGAATCTACTGATGTTTTTGAACTTTTAGACAAAGCCGAACAATCGTTTTTTGAGATCACTAACGGAACGATTAAAAAAGGATTCGACACCGCAAATTCATTAGTAAAACAAGCTATTGATACTATTAAATCCTTAAAAGATAAGGAAGGACTTTCCGGAGTTCCTTCCGGTTTCAGAGATATTGATAAAGAAACCGGGGGATGGCAGAATTCCGATCTTATCATTATTGCTGCCCGTCCCGCGATGGGTAAAACAGCATTTCTTCTTTCAATGGCAAGAAATATTGCAGTAGGTCACAAGATCCCAATGGCTCTTTTCTCTCTCGAGATGGCCTCGGTACAGCTTATCACCAGAATGATTGCATCCGAGACTAAAATTTCATCCGAAAAATTAAGAAAGGGAACCCTTGATGATGAAGAATGGCAAAGACTGTTCTCCAATGTTTCCGAATTGGAAAATGCTCCTTTATATATTGATGAAACGCCATCACTTTCAATCTTTGATTTCCGTGCGAAGTGCCGAAGACTGGTTATGCAGCACGGAGTAAGACTGATCATGGTCGATTACCTTCAGCTGATGACAGCCGGAAGCAGTGGGAAAGGTGTTGGAAACCGTGAACAGGAAATCTCTATGATATCACGTTCATTAAAGGCGATTGCAAAGGAATTAAATGTTCCTGTTATTGCACTGTCTCAGCTTTCCAGAAGTGTGGAAGCCCGCCCGGGAAAAAGACCTCAGCTTTCTGACCTGAGGGAATCCGGAGCTATTGAGCAGGATGCAGATATTGTATCTTTTATCTTCAGACCTGAATACTATAAAATTACAGTTTGGGATAATGACGATGAAGGACAGGAAACTTCTACAGAAAATCAGGCTGAGCTGATTATTGCCAAGCACAGAAATGGTGCAACAGCTGATGTCAGACTGTCTTTCCTGAAGCATTTTGCAAAATTTGGTGATATTGAAGCGGCATTTGATGGTGCCGGTGGAGGTTATCCTTCGAATTTTGGCTCCCCTGATCCAAGTGGCTTCGACAAAATTAAAACCACTATCCAGCCTGGCGCAGCATTTGATCTGCCGGATAGTTCAAAACTTTCAGGATCGTCGATGAATGATTTCGATGACGATGATGATTTTCCGTTTTAAGACCCATGCTTAGCCTTAGAAAGCAAATCAATTTAAAAAGATCAATTTGAAAATCGAAATTTATACGGACGGAGCCTGCAGTGGAAATCCCGGAAAAGGAGGATATGGCATTCTTATGCGTGTTCCCGAAAAAAATTATCAGAAAACATTCTCCATGGGTTTTCGAAAGACGACCAACAACAGAATGGAACTTCTGGCTGTAATCACAGCCCTGGAAAAATTAAAGTCTACAGAAAATGACATCCATGTCTATACAGACAGTAAGTATGTAGCAGATGCTATCAATCAAAACTGGATTACAGGATGGATAAAAAGAGGATGGAAAAATGTGAAAAATCCTGATCTTTGGAAAAAATTCATTGAGCTTTACAACAAGCATCAACCCAAGATGCATTGGATAAAAGGGCACGCAGGGCATTTTGAAAATGAGCTTTGCGATAAGCTGGCCGTTGCGGCTGCTGCTTCCCAAAATCTGGAAATAGACTCCTATTTTGAAGGCCTGGACAGCAATTCCCTATTTTGATTCAATCAACATAAATTCAACCACCCGCCGAAAACATTCATTATTACCCATAAATTTATACCATATTTTGAATAAAATATATAAATTTTAACAAAATTAACATTAAATACATATTATTTATCTGGGATTTAATATCTTTACCTATTAATTAAAATTCCCATTTAAATGAATAAAAATTTATTTTTTTTCCTTACCCTTCTACTACTCTGTTTATCGGGAAAATCTTTCGCCCAAACTTACCAGCTTACCGGAAATCCAATTAACACTACAGGATGGACAATGGTTTCTCCCACACAGGTAAACGGTGATTTTATTCAACTCACTCCTGATACCAACAACCAATCCGGATCAATCAGACTGAATGATCCTATTAACCTGAAATACTGTGACAAATGGAGAGTAGAATTCGACTTTAGAATGGATTCTAACCAAACTTCCAATGGAGACGGTCTCGCTTTTTGGTACCTGGCCAATCCTCCGGTTGCAAGTGTACTGGGCTCCGGTCTTGGAGTTTCTCAAAATGCAGTGGGTTTTATTGCAGGATTTGATACCTACAACAATACAACTACTGCTACAATGAGCAAGGTTCATGTTGCTTACGGACAAGTTACCAATACAACCGATACAAATAACGTAGAGTTTTTTAATGTTCCGGGAAGTTCTTTTCACTCACCGGATATGAATACCACGCTACCTTTTCAAGGCACCACCTTTAAACATGTTGAAGTAAGTGCCCAGGTAGATCCGGCTACTCCTACCAACTGGATTGTCAGTATAACCATTGATGGCACTTTAATTTGCAATCAGTCTTTTGCTCCTTCCGGCACTGCCGCTGCAATGACGGTAGGTTATTTTGGTTTTTCAGCTTCTACAGGTGGAGCAAGATCAAGACATTCTATTAAAAATGTAAAAATCTATACGGATAAAGTCTCTATTTTGCAGAACTCTGCAACTCAGTCTTTTTGCCCCAATCCAACTACCGGATATGGAAATGTAAATTTAACAACATTCAATTCTCAATTTGTCAGCAATCCTGCCAACTACACTTTCACCTATTATCCTCTTGGCAGTTCTACTCCTATTGCCACTCCCACTAATTATCAATTCAACGCTAACACCACCGTTACTGTGGTCATCAAAGATAATGCGGGAATATTATGTGATAATCCTGATGCCCGTATTTTATTGGTGCTGGCTCCATTTAAAGCAGAAGACAAAACACTTACAGCCTGTAACAACAACAAAGCCGGCACGGCAATTTTTAATCTGACTACAGCTAATGTAACAGGTGTTCCCGGTTCTGTAAAAAAATACTATAAGACACTAAACGACCTTAACGCTGATATCAATGAAATCGCTTATCCTGATAATTATTTATCAGCTCCCGGAACGGTATTTGTAAAGGTAACGACTCCACAGGGATGCGTAGGCACAGCAAAAATAACCCTTGCCTTCTATCCTGAAACAGAAGTTAAAGAAGCGAGTCTCCGGTCCTGTTTTATTGAAAACAATATCACCAATGCCCAGTTTGACCTTACCACAGCTGATGTTACTCCGCTAACAACGGCAAGCAAAAAATATTACACCACCTTAAACAACGCATTAAACGGAACCAACGAGATTGTAAACATCCTTCAATACATCTCACCAAGCACTACTGTTTATGTAAAAGTAACAGATGCTAACGGCTGCTTTGCTATCACTAAAATTAACCTCATCGTACTGCCACCTGTTACATCTGCTGTTCTAAAAGACAAAATAATTTGCATAGACAGTAAAACAGACTTAGATGCCGGGCCAGGCTTTGATGGATACCTATGGAGTACCGGAGCTACAACTCAATCTATAAAAGATGTGAATGCAGGACTTTACTGGGTACTTCTGAAAACCGGAAACTGTATAACCAAGCAGATTGTAAAAGTAATTCCTTCTGCAAATCCTGTTATTTCAAGTATTGACATCAATAATAACAGCATTACTGTAAATGTATCGGGAGGAACGCCTCCTTATCAATATTCTCTGGATGGCAGTACATGGCAGGATTCAAACACTTTCACAGGGCTTCCAAGAGGTGAAGTAAAAGTTTTTGTAAAAGATTTCTACAACTGTACTCCTGTTGAAGTACAGATCACAGTTCCGAATCTGATCAACGCAATTACACCTAATGGAGATAATATCAACGATGTTATTGATTATTCTGCACTGGCTTATAAAAGAAACTTAGTATTCATTGTCTATGACCGATATGGAAACAAGCTCTATGAAGCCAACAAAATAAGAAACCTCCAATGGGATGGTACTGCTTCAGGGAAAAAAATCCTTACTGGAACTTACTGGTATACTATTTCCTGGAATGAAAATAATAAAAACAATACTGAAACCAAATACTCAGGATGGGTATTGGTAAAGAACAGAGAATAAATTTTAAAAAACAAAACCACCTCCTTAGAGGGGTGGTTTTGATATTGAAAGCAATCTATTTTTAACAAAAAAACTGTACCATGCTATTTTCATTGTAATACAACTAATAATATCACAATCCATCCACTATGAAAAAACATATACTCATTTGTTTATTAGCCTTTCTACTAGGGCTACCTCCAAAATTATTTTCACAAACCTATCAGCTTATAGGAAATCCGGTTAATACAACTGGTTGGAATCTTGTTTCAGACGCTATTGTAAGCACAGATTTCATAAGGCTTACAACCGACCAGACAAGTAGATTTGGTGCTATAACTTTGGCAGATCCCATCACCTTAAGCTACTGTGACAAATGGAAAGTAGAATTTGACTTCAGAATTGACGGAAACGGAACAACACAGTTTGGAAGAGGTGACGGATTCACATTCTGGTATCTTGCTAATCCACCCACAGGTTTTGTATCAGGAGGAGGATTAGGAATTCCAGCCAATGCATCAGGACTGATGGTAGGATTTGATATTTTCAACAATACCACCGAGGGGCAGATGAGCAAAGTACACCTTTTATATGGCACTAACAATACTGCCGGCAACAATATAGAATTTAACAATACTCCGGGAAGTACCTTTCATTCACCTGACCTCAATGCTACCCAACCTTTTGTAGGTGACACTTATAAACATGTGGAAGTGAATGGAGAAACAGATCTTACCAACCCAACCAATTGGATCATCAAAATAAAAATAGACGGAGTACTTGTTGTTGACCAGTCTTTTGCGCCTTCCGGTGCCGCAGCAGGAATGTCACAGGGGTATTTTGGATTTTCTGCAGCAACAGGAGGTGCCAGCGCCAGGCACTCTATTAAAAATGCAAAAGTATTCGTAGATAAAGTTCCTATATTAAGCAATACCGTAACTCCTTTTGTCTGCACCAACCCAGCCACGGGAAATGGCGTTGTTGACCTTACTTCTTATAATTCTCAATTTGTAAATAACCCCGGAAATTATATTTTCACTTATTATATTTTAGGAAGCCCAACACCTATTGCCAATCCTTCAAGCTTTCAGTATTCAGGAAATACAACGATCAAAGTAATCGTGAAAGACCCTACCTCCACTCTTTGTGACAATGGAGACGGAATCATACAACTCAATCCCACACCATTTGCAGCAGATAATGCCAGTCTTACAGAATGTAATAACAATAACGCCGGTACCGCTACCTTTGACCTCACTTCAGCAACGGTAACTTCTATACCCGGTGTCCTTAAAGAGTTTTACCCTACCCTGTTTGATATGAACGCAGGAACCAATCAAATAACTAATCCTACAGCCTATGCTTCTCCTGCCGCAACCATCTATGTAAAAGTAACTACTCCCCAAGGCTGTGTAAGTTCTTCCAAAATCACGTTGAACATTCACCCTGTAGTTGTTGTTAATGATGCTGAAATAAGATCCTGCTTTATAGAAAGCAACCCGTCAATGGCTTCATTTAACCTTACCGGAGCCGTAGTGACTACCCAAAATGGAACTACAAAAAAATATTACCCTTCATTAACTGATGCTATCAATGAAACCAATGAAATAAACAATGCATCTACTTATGTAGCCCCTACCGGGGTTATTTATATCAAAGTTTCGAACTCGAACGGATGTTATGCAATCGCTAAAGTGAACATCACCGTCATACCACCCACCTTTTCTCCTATTTTGGAAGACAAGATTATATGTATAGAAAACAAAACGACTTTAGATGCAGGACCGGGATTCAAAAGCTATGAATGGAGCACTGGAGCCACTACACAGGTTATCAATAACGTAGGAGTAGGCACATATTGGGTAAAATTAAAAACAGGAGACTGTATTGCCACCCAAACTGTAACAGTATACGCTTCCGAAAACCCGGTAGTAACCAGTATTGATGTATCAGGAAGAACAGTCACAGTATACGTTAACGGAGGAACTCCTCCCTACCAGTATTCTATGGATAATATTAACTGGCAGGATTCCAACGTATTTACCAATATAACCAGAGGTGAGGCTAAAGTTTATGTAAAAGACAGCTATAACTGTACCCCTATTGAAATAGCTATTACTGTACCTAATCTCATTAATGTAATTACCCCTAATGATGATGGCGTCAATGATTTCGTAGACTATTCCGCATTATCAGGTAAACGAAATCTTGAAATATCAGTATTTGACCGATATGGGTACAAAATATTCCAGGCCGATCAATCTAACGGGTACAAATGGAATGGAACCATCCATGGAAGCAAAAAAGTTCCTACAGGAAACTATTGGTATTCTGTAACATGGAATGAAAATAACCAGAAAAACACGCCGATAAAATTCTCCGGCTGGATCATGGTTAAAAATAGAGATTAAAAAAATTGATCCATACTAAAAAAATCACTCCTTTATCGGGAGTGATTTTTTGTATTATTTAAGAGGATATATTTCATTATAAACCCATTTTATTCATATTCAATTCTTAAATTTGCCTTATGAATTATTTGGAAGCTTTGAGCAGAAGATATTCTGTTAAAAAATTTAATCATCAGGTGATTCCTCAGGAAACACTTTATAATATTCTTGAGTCAGGAAAACTCTCTGCAAGTTCACTTGGACTTCAACCCTATAAAATTTTAGTTGTTGAAAGTGAAGCTATGAAACAGAAACTGATTCCGGCTTTCTATAATCCATCACAAATCTCCACCTGTTCCCATCTTATTGTAATCATTTCAAAAAAGACAATTGATGAGAGCTATATCCGGGGATATTTCAATCATATTTCTGAGGTAAGAGAAACTTCTCTTGAGAAACTTGAGCCATTCAAAAACAGTATCAATCAGCATATTGTGCAGAAAACACAGGATGAAATTTTCAACTGGGCAGAGAAACAATCCTATATAGTACTGGCCAACTTAATGTATGCAGCCGCTATAGAAAATATTGACTCTTGTCCCATGGAAGGTTTTCGACAGGATATCATAGAAGAAATTCTTAGTATAAATCCTGAAACAGAAAAAGTAACCGTTACCCTCGCTTTAGGTTACCGTTCTGAAGAAGATTACTTCCAACACATGAAAAAAGTAAGAAAACCAAACGAAAAATTGTTTAAATTTATGTAATATTTAAACGATTGTACCTAAAGCAAGCATATGATAAAAGCGGATGTATTAGTAATCGGTTCCGGCATTTCCGGACTTTCCTATGCCATTAAAGTTTCTGAACAGCTCCCTGATGCCAAGATTATTATCGTAACAAAGTCTGACGAAGACGAAAGCAATACCAAATATGCTCAAGGCGGACTTGCTGTGGTTACAGATTTTCAAAAAGATAATTTTGAAAAGCATATTGATGATACCATGAGGGCCGGCGATGGAGAAAACAAACGGGATGTGGTAGAAATGGTAGTCAAGGAAGCTCCTGCAAGATTCAATGAAATTGTAGAATGGGGTGCCCAGTTTGATATGAAAAACGGCAAATTTGCTTTGGGAAGAGAGGGAGGCCACACTGAAAACAGAATTGTCCATCATAAAGATATCACCGGATTTGAAATTGAAAGAGCTCTATTGGAAACAGCCAATAACAGTCCCAATATTGAAATCTTAGACCATCACTATGTTATTGATATCATTACCCAGCATCATGTTCCCGGAAAAGAACTGAACGAAGGAGATATCCATTGCTATGGTGCTTATATTCTGGACGAAAAGTCCAAAACAATCAAAAAGATAACTTCCAAAATAACATTGGTTGCCACCGGAGGTGCCGGACATGTTTATAAAAACACCACCAATCCTAAGATTGCAACAGGAGACGGAATTGCTTTCGTTGCCCGTGCCAAAGGAAAGGTTTCCAATATGCAGTATTATCAATTCCACCCTACTGCTTTATACAGTAAGATTGACGGAATGTTATTCCTTATTTCCGAAGCCGTAAGAGGTGATGGTGCAAAATTAAGAACAAAAAGAGGTGAAAAGTTCATGCAGAAATATGATGAACGTGAAGAACTTGCCTCAAGAGATATTGTTGCCAGAGCTATTGACAACGAAATGAAAATTTCAGGGGACGAATATGCCGGCCTTGACTGTCATGAGATGAACCAGGAGAAATTTCTGGAGCATTTCCCTAATATTTATAAAAAGTGTAAAGATGAAGGAATAGATCCGTTCACTCAATTGATTCCGGTTGTTCCGGCTTGCCATTATCTGATGGGAGGAATTGAAGTAGACAGAGACGGACAATCTTCTATTAAAAATCTTTTTGCCGTAGGGGAATGTACCAATTCCGGATTACACGGAGCCAACAGACTAGCCTCCAACTCCTTACTTGAAGGACTTGTTTTCGGGCATAATGCCGCGATGAAAACAATGGAATTACTGAATGAAAATAATTTTAACTTTGATGATCTGAAAGCTGTTCCTGAATGGAATGAAGAAGGAATGAAAATCATGGATGAAATGGTAATCATCAGCTACCTTAGAAAACAGCTCCAGGAAATGATGAGTGACCTGGTAGGAATTGTGAGAAGCAACAGACGTCTGAATATGGCACTACAGAAACATCAGGAAATTGCAGCTGCTGTGGATGAGATCTATCACTACTCTATTCTCTCTCCCCAACTCTCAGAATTAAGAAACTTAACGACCGTTGCCCATCTTATCATTACCCAGTCTATGGAAATGAAAGAAAACAAAGGTGCATTTTATAATAAAGATTTAGCTTAAACAGCATACCATAATGAAAAGACCAAGTTACGTTACCGATAAAGCATTAAAGACATTTATAAAAAATGCGCTGGAAGAAGATATCCAGGATGGCGATCACTCCACTCTTTCCACAATCCCTCAAGATTTGGAACAAAGTGCTAAACTTCTGGTAAAACAAGACTGTATCTTAGCAGGTGTGGAACTGGCAGAGTTTATTTTCAACACATTTGATAAAAATTTAAAAGTTGAAGTCTTCCTTAAGGATGGTGACGCTGCAAAAGTGGGAGACATCGCCCTTATTGTAACCGGAAGTGCCAGATCTATTCTTTCTACCGAAAGGCTGATTCTTAACTGCATGCAAAGAATGAGCGGTATCGCCACTCTTACTCATGATTGGGACTCCAGGTTGGTAGGTACGAAAACTAAACTTCTGGACACAAGAAAGACCACTCCCAATTTCAGAATATGTGAAAAATGGGCTGTAGCTATTGGAGGCGGAACCAATCACAGATATGGGCTTTATGACATGATTATGCTCAAAGACAATCATATTGATTACAACGGAAGCATTACCAGTGCTGTAAAGATGGCAAAGGATTATGTTAAAAAGACTAAGAAAAAATTAAAAATCGAGGTGGAAACCAGAAATCTTAAAGAAGTTCAGGAAGCCATCAAAGCAAAAGTAGACAGAATCATGCTTGATAATATGAATGTGGAGACTATGAAGCAGGCCGTGGAAATGATCAATGGGTCATGTGAATCGGAAGCTTCCGGTGGAATTACCCGCGATATGTTAAAAGAAATTGCCTCCACAGGAGTTACATTTATCTCTGCCGGAGCCCTTACACACTCGGCTGAAAATATTGATCTGAGTCTCAAAGCCGTGAAATAGCGTTGTATTTTTAACAAAAACAACCCTGCTTTGTTAAAAATACAATAACATGACTTTTTTCATACAAAAATTCAATTTTTATTTATAATATTGATAATCAAATACTTAATATTATTAAGATTGATTAAAAATTAACATTGAGTTAATAATGGTTAAATTTTATTTTGCGAATTTTGCAGAAAATTAAATCTAACTATTACTAACGATTATGAAATTAATCAACAAATCGATACTAACTGCGGTTATTACTTTATCTACAGCTAGTGTTTATTACGCTCAACAAGTTCAGGACACAGCGAAGGCTAAGTCTAAAGACCTTGAAGAGGTTATTCTGAAAGGTGTAACTGATATCGCAAAAGATAGAAAGACGCCAGTAGCAGTTTCTACAATTAAAGCTGCACAAATTCTTGAAAGACAAGGAAATCAAGAGCTTGTAGAAATGTTAAACACTACTCCATCTGTATATGCTACAAAAGGGGGTGGAGGTTTTGGAGATTCTCAGATCACTATGCGTGGTTTTGAATCCAGAAACATTGCTGTAATGGTAAACGGTATGCCTGTTAACGATATGGAAGGTGGTACCGTATACATGTCAAACTGGACAGGTTTATCTGATGTAACTAGTACAATGCAGGTACAAAGAGGTCTTGGTTCTTCTAAATTAGCGATTGCTTCTGTAGGAGGTACAATGAACTTCATTACACGTTCTGCAGACATGAAACAAGGAGGAGCTGTAAGATTAGGTATTGGTAATAACGATTTCTTAAAAACTTCATTTGCTTATAATACAGGTAAGTCTGAAAACGGTTGGGCAGCATCATTCTTGATGGCCAGACAAGCAGGAGGAACTTATGTACAAAATACAGATTACGAATCATATACTTATTTCTTCGCATTAGGTTACCAGCCAAGTGCAAAGCATAACTTACAGTTTATGATGACTTCTTCTCCACAGTGGCACGACCAAAGATCTTGGGCACCTACTATTGGAAACTATATCAAATACAATCCGGACAATGACGGAACACCATACAGACAATATAACTCTGACTATGGATACTATACTTCAGCAGATGGAACAAGAACCAACATAGCTAATGCTATGAACTACTATTCCAAGCCTGTAATGATGTTGAACTGGGATTGGACAATCAGCGACAAGTCTACTTTAAGTACGGTTGCCTATATGTCTAACGGACGTGGTGGTGGTGCCAGAAACCTTGGTAAAGTTGGTGGAAAAGGAATGGGTGACTTTTATGATGCAGAAGGACATTATAACTACAATGCAATTTTTGCCGCTAACGCAGCTGTAACTCCAACGGTAGGTGTTGCCGGAAATACATTGGTACGTAGCTCAAGTGTGAACTCTCACAACTGGTATGGTATTTTGATGAACTTCCAGCACAAAATCAATGATAATTGGAACTTCTCAGTAGGTACTGATGACAGATACTATTACGGATACCACTATCAGGTAGTTTCTGATTTATATGGAGCTTCCGGTTATACTGATGCTACTAACAAAAATCTACCTGGAAATAATATTGTACGTAACACATACGATTACCAAAAATTAAACTGGAATCCTTTCGGTGGATCAAATGCTCCTATGGAAGACAGAGTAGCATTCAGTAATGATGGTGAAGTATTATGGTACAGTGGTTTCGGACAAGTAGAATATTCTACTGACAAATTAACGGTTTATGCACAAGGTTCCATATCCAACCAGGGATATCAGAGAATTGATGACTTTACAAAACCTGGAACGGTTCAACAAGGCCAGGCAGTAGACAGAAAAACAGGATTTAAAAACCTATTTGGCTACAACATTAAAGGGGGTGCCAACTATAATATTGATGCTAACAATAACGTATTTGCCAATATCGGTTATTACAGCAAGCAGCCTTTAATGAGTGCAGTATACCCAAGTAACCAGCAAGTAGTTAACCCTAACTTAACGAATGAGAAAATTTTCTCTGTTGAATTAGGATATGGTTTCAAAACGGCTAACTTCAATGCAAAAGTTAACGTATACAGAACTGAATGGAAAGACAGATGGTTCAGAAGAGGAGGTGTAGACTTCGGAAACGGAATCAGAGGATATTCTGAAATCAGTGGTATTACTCAACTTCACCAGGGGGTAGAAGCTGAAGCAACTTACAGACTAAACAGATTCTTAGAACTACAGGGAATGTTCTCTTGGGGAGATTATCAATACAAAGGAAACGGAACAGGATCTAACTTCCAGGATGACAACACACCTATCCTAACTAACGGAACTAACGTTTCTACTCTTTATTTAGATAAAGTAAAAGTAGGTGGTACTAACAACAGTATTCCACAAACTACCTCTTCATTAGGATTTACAGTAACTCCGGTTTCTGACCTTAGAGTATATGGTAACTGGCAGTATGTAGGAAAAGTATATTCTGCAATGAATATGAATGACTTCATTAAACCAGGAAACGAAGCTTTAAAACTACCTGATTTTAATTTAATCAATGTTGGAGCATCCTACAAGCTTAAATTAAAGAATCCAAGCCAATATTTCACTCTTGGTGTAAACATATACAACTTGTTTGATACTACGTATATTCAGGATGGTGCAACTAATATCAAGACTAAAAACCTTGAGGACTTTACCACAACAACTACTGGTGGAGTAACAACAACTGCACAACAGAAATTTGATGCTTACCAGACAACTTTATACAAAGGATTGGATCCTTCTAACAGAGTTTATTTCGGATTTGGAAGAACTTGGTCTACAAGCTTATCATTCAATTTCTAATAAATCATAATATTAGATTTTATAAATATGAATCCCGGCTTTGAGCCGGGATTTTTGTTATCTTTGTGTACAAAAAAATAGGATTATGGATTTTTACAAGATTTTTCTTAGTGCACACAAAGGATTTGGATACTTAGAACTCCTTTTAGTTGCATTATTTATCATTGCACTTTTAGCTACTATGTTCGGGTACAGTGGAAAAGTGAACAAGTTTTTAAAGAAAACCACTTTATTCACGATGATTTTCTTTCACGTTCAGTTTTTAATAGGAATATGCTTGTTATTCATATTTTCTCCAGGTTTCAAAGCTGCCTTAGATGCAGGAACCTTAATGAAGGACGCTTACAGCAGGCAAACATTTGTTGAGCACCCTTTTTCTATGCTTATTGCCGCTGTATTGATGACCATTATCAATAAAAAGGTAAAATCCAACGATACGATCTCTTTAGGAATCGTAATTATGGGATTGATTGCCGCAGGTTTATTTGCATTTGCCTTCCCTTGGACAAGAGTTTTTGGGGCATAAAATACAATAAGGAAATTATACATTATGCGTTATAATTTATAAATAGTTTAATCTTTAAATTTTTAATTAAATCAATGAAAGTAGCTGTAGTAGGTTCAACAGGAATGGTTGGACAAGTTATGCTTAAAGTTTTGGAGGAGAGAAACTTCCCTGTAACAGAATTAATACCGGTAGCATCCGAAAGATCTGTAGGCAAGAAGGTGAAGTATAAACAGAAGGAATTTACGATTGTAAGCATGAAGGACGCTATAGCTGCCAAACCGGATATTGCGATCTTCTCTGCCGGAGGTTCTACATCTCTTGAATTTGCTCCTTTATTTGCAGAAGCAGGAATAACAGTAATTGATAATTCTTCTGCCTGGAGAATGGATCCTGATAAAAAATTGGTGGTTCCTGAGATCAATGCTGATGTTTTAACAAAGGAGGACAAGATTATTGCCAATCCAAACTGTTCTACCATTCAGTTGGTTATGGTTCTTGGGCCATTGAACAAAAAATATGATTTAAAAAGAGTAATTGTTTCTACTTACCAATCTGTAACAGGAACGGGAAAAGCTGCGGTTGACCAGTTAAATGGCGAGATCAGCGGTGATGACTCTGTTGCTAAAGTATATCCTTATCAGATCTTCAAAAATGCATTGCCACACTGTGATGTATTTGCGGAGGATGATTATACTAAAGAGGAAATTAAATTGATGAAAGAACCTAAGAAAATTTTAGGAGATGATACATTCAATTTAACAGCAACAGCCGTAAGAGTTCCGGTTCAGGGAGGTCACTCAGAAAGTGTAAACATTGAATTTGAAAACGAATTCGAGCTGGATGAAGTAAGAAAAATTTTATCTGAGACTCCGGGAGTAGTCGTAATGGATGATGTGAAAAACAACCACTATCCGATGCCTCTGTACTCGGAAGGAAAAGACGAAGTTTTCGTCGGAAGGATAAGACGGGATCTCTCACAGCCGAAAACGCTTAACCTCTGGATTGTAGCAGACAACCTAAGGAAAGGAGCGGCAACCAACGCCGTGCAAATCGCAGAATACCTTGTAGCAAACAACTTAGTATAAACTAACAAAATAAAAAAGAGTCTCAAATTGAGATTCTTTTTTTTATCAAACTCCATATGAATACCCAGAAAAACACTCATCAAGAAAAAATAGGATTCCAAAAGATCATTGCTGTCTTTGGAGTGATCCTTTTTGTTGGAAAAATTATTGCCTGGAAATTGACCAATTCCGATGCCGTATTTTCTGATGCCATGGAAAGTGTCGTCAATGTTATCAGTGCATTTATGGGCCTTTACTCCCTTCATCTTGCCGCAAAGCCTAAAGATGAGGATCATCCATACGGCCACGGGAAAGTAGAATTTGTCACCTCCGGGATAGAGGGAGCCCTTATTGCCATTGCAGGGATTATGATTATCTATGAGGGCATTCATAGTCTTATTGTAGGCAAAACACTGAGCAAAATTGATTTGGGAATATGGATTATTGCCGCTACTGCCATTATTAATTATCTTTTGGGATATATTTCGATAAAAAAGGGAAAAAGGGAAAATTCTCTGGTACTGATTTCTTCCGGAAAACATCTTCAATCTGATACCATTACCACACTGGGCGTTGTTGCCAGTTTAGTGATTGTTTATTTCACTAAAATCTATTGGCTGGATTCTGTGGTCGCACTATCTTTTGGACTTTATATCATATTTGTAGGCTATAAAATCGTGAGAAAATCTTTAAGTGGCATTATGGATGAACAGGATCCTGAAATATTAAATCAGGTCATTAGAATCCTTGAAGAAAACAGACACATAGAATGGATTGATGTACATAATATGAAAATCCAGCAATTTGGAGCCTCCCTTCATATTGATGCCCATATTACCCTTCCGTGGTATTATGATCTTCGTGATGCCCATAGTGAAATGGAAAAAGTAATTATCCTTCTTGCAAAAAATATGAAACGCAGTATTGAGTTCAATTTCCATATGGATGATTGTAAACCGATTTCATGCCCGATTTGCCAGATCAAAGACTGCCCTGTCCGCGAAAAGGATTTTATAAAACGTGTAGAATGGACACCTGAGAATGTAACCAGTGTAGATAAACACACTGCAGAATAGGAAATAAAAAGACTGATTTCTTACCCCTGTTTATTCATTTGCTTTCTATAATAAAATATAGGAACCACTAAAAGGATAATCAAAGGTTGGATCACAAACCGTCTCATATAAAAGGAGAAAAGATATCCTATCCCAAACTTGTCATGGATACAGTATAGATAAACTGGAAAAGTAATTACAAAAACAATACTCATTAAAATAGCCCCCTGCAATGTCCATTGCCTGTTTTCAAATAATCCCTGAACGATCAGGCATGAAAAAAGAAGATTTAAAATAAACCTGAACAGGTATCCTATGATCAATCTTCCCCATTCAAATTCCGGGAACTCAATATTTTTATTGGCTTCATGAAAATACGTAAGAAAAGGATCATAAAATAGAGTATCCTCAAGCACTCTTATTCCTATAAGACCGCCAATACCGAGTATAACCAGAAACCAGTTAAGAATTTTCATTTTTTAAAGCAAAGAATTTAATCCAGATTAACCAAAGCACCACAACACTTCCATAAATTATAGCGGGAAAAATAAAATCATGGAACATCTTCCCGTATTCCGGATAATCTGACATGACAATATTTAATCCAACAATTCTCAGGAGATTCATGATATAGAGTAAAACCAACCCTACTCCCACAAAAACAAAAGTTTTCGCTCCTTTATAAAAAGCAAAAACAAAAGACATAAATAAAATGATGACAGAAATAGCATTACAGCCCTCCACCATTCTTGTTACATATTGCCCTTTTACATAAAACCAAACCTGTTCATTTTTCACATCATCATAAAGAGCGGTCTCGTAACCTCCTTTATTTTGAAGATATGTGACCTGATTTCCTATCATTCGTGAAAAAGAATCCAATCCGTGATCTTTCTCACTGTTAAGATAAAACTGATAGGCAAAAAGCAATACCAGATAAACGATGATGAATCGCAGTAAAATACCTAAAACCGGTTTGAAATCTTTTAACATAAATACAAAGATAAAAATTAGGCCGTAATAACCTGAGCCCTAATGAAAAAAGTTAAGATGGGAAGCTATTTTAATCTCATGTTTCCAACTCATGTTAAATTAGTATATTTGTTTTTATATTATGACTTCTGAAAACGCAAAACGATTTTTTGAAAACCATTGTGGTAAAAAATCTTCCGAATTCGTCACATTAGCTCAAAGCGGCTCTGCCAGGGTAAATTTTCTGGCCATAACCGACCTTGAAAAGTACATCATCACCTACAATGAAAACATTCCCGAAAATGAAAGTTTCCTTTACTACTCCGGTGTTTTCTCTGAACTACACCTTAATACCCCGCATATTTTAGCTGTTTCGGATGACAGAAAAATGTATGTACAGGAGTTTTTGGGGGAGCAAACCCTTTCGGAGGTGATTACTAAAGAGCAGCTTTCGCCCCGAGTAAAATCATTTGTAAAACAGACTTTGGAGCGGTTATTCAGACTCCAGATTCAAACCCAGGGAAAAATTGATTTTACAAAAACTTTTGAATATGAAAATTATGATGAACTTCCGGTCATTCATGATTTATATTATTTTAAGAATTTCGTGGCAGATGTGTTGGAGCTGGAGTACAACAAATCTACCCTCCTGAAAGAATTCAAACAAATTGCTTTCCTTATTGAGAATCTGGAACCCAAAGGAATCATGATCCGTGATTTTCAGGCCAGAAATATTATGGTGAATGAGAAAAATGAAGTTTCATTTATTGATTATCAATCTGCCATGAAAGGTCCTTTGATGTATGATGTCATCTCCTTTCTTTATCAAGCTAAAGCCGATTTCCCTGAAGACTTCAAAAATGAAATGCTAGCATATTATATTCAGCAGTTTGAAGCTCCGGAAACAAGAATTCAGCTGCAAAATTCTGTGAAACCTATTCAGATGATGCGCTTTTTACAGGTCTTGGGAGCTTACGGATTCCGGGGATTAATCCAAAGAAAGCAGCATTTTTTGACAAGCCTGGAAAAAGGGATCAAAAATATCGCTCAGTTTGCTGATTCCTGGGAAGAGATGAAAAATTATCCGGAACTGAAAAAGGTCATTCAACAGCTGTCTCTTGAAAGATCAAAAATAAAAATTGAGGAAATACTAAACTTGAATCATTAAGAATACTTTATTTTTTGGATTGATCAAAATCTTACCTTACCTTAAAAACTTAAAATACCTTAGTGGTAAAAAAATATAAAAAAGAAGAAAAATGTTACACATAGACATACATAGCTTTTCGTACAAAAAAGGAGGAATTCCAAAAGATTACTCCGGAAACGGAGGGGGTTTCGCCTTCGACTGCAGAGGAATTTTAAATCCCGGTAGAATTGAAGAATATAAAATACAGACCGGAAACGATATTGGAGTTCAGGAATACCTGGAAACAAAGACAGAAATGCCTAAGTTTTTAGAATTGGTAAAGTCCATCATCTCTATCAATATCGAGGATTATCTGGCAAGAGGATTTGAAAACCTTCAGATCAATTTCGGATGTACCGGAGGACAGCACCGATCTGTATACTCCGCCATTAAAATTGCAGAATTCATCAAGGAAAAATACCCTGAAGGAACAGAAGTAACCCTTCACCATGATGAGCAACCTCAGCTGAACAATGGTAATCAGTAGTGAGCAATAAGTAATACCTTTATTACTTATTCCCTATTTTCTATTACCCATTACATATCACTCATTACCTATACTATTATGAAGGCTCTTATTTTTGCAGCAGGAAAAGGCACAAGGCTTAAACCGTTTACAGACCATCATCCGAAAGCTTTGGCAAAAGTGAATGGTATCCCTCTTTTGGAAAGAAATATCAAGTATTTAAAAAGTTTTGGAATACAGGATTTTGTGATCAACATTCATCATTTTGGAGACCAAATTGTTGATTTTTTACATAAAAATAATAACTTCGGTTGTAAGATAGAAATATCTGATGAAACCAATGAACTATTAGAAACCGGAGGCGGCTTAATTTTTGCTAGAAAGTTTCTTGATCATGGTGAAGATTTTTTAATCATGAATGCTGATATATTAACCAATATAAACATCAATACATTGGTAGAATATCATAAAAAGATAAAAGATTTTGCTACTTTAGCAGTTTCGGACCGTGAAAGTTCGAGAAAACTCCTTTTCAATGATGAGATGGTTTTACGTGGCTGGCTGAATGTGCAAACAGGAGAGCAGAGGCTGGCAGAATTCAATAAAGGATTTAAAGCCCTTGCCTTCAGTGGTGTCCACTGCATCAACCCTCTTATCTTTGAAAAAATAAAAAGAACAGGCAAATTTTCTGTTATGGAAGAATATCTGGATCTGATGCTGACCGAACATATTCACGGTTTTGTACATGACAGTATTCTCGTAGATGTCGGAAGACCGGAATCTGTAATAGAAGCCGAAAAACATTTTAAATAATTTTTTGCAAATGGAAATTGACGGAACCAGGGATGAAAGTTTAGTAAATCCAGAGCTTGACATAAACGAAACAAAATTACTTAACAGTTTCAGACAAAAAACATGGGACGAAACAATCGCTAAGGACAGCTGGATGGTTTTCAAAGTCATGGCTGAATTTGTAGATGGCTATGAAAAGCTGGCTAAGATAGGCCCATGTGTTTCCATATTTGGTTCTGCCCGATTGAAACCGGAAAGTCCATACTATGAAATGGCTGTAGAAATTGCCGAAAAGATCACCAAATTAGGGTTCGGAATTATTACCGGAGGAGGTCCCGGAATCATGGAAGCAGGAAATAAAGGGGCTTTCAATGCTAAGGGAAAATCTATCGGACTTAATATCGATCTTCCTTTTGAGCAGCATTTCAATCCTTATATCAATAAATCGTATTCTATGAACTTCGATTACTTTTTCGTGAGAAAAGTAATGTTTGTAAAATATTCCCAAGGCTTCGTGGTGATGCCAGGTGGTTTTGGTACTTTGGATGAGCTTACAGAAGCAATGACCCTGATTCAGACCAATAAAATTGGAAAATTTCCAATTGTTCTGGTAGGAAGTGAATTCTGGAGCGGATTGCTGGATTGGTTCAAAGCAACCCTGCTAAAAGAAGGCATGATTGCCGAAGATGATCTGGATCTTTACAGAGTGGTAGACACTGCAGATGAGGCCGTAGCGCATATTAAAGCATTTTATGATAAATATTCTGTAAATGTTAATTTTTAATTGGCATATTATTTGTGACTTATAACTAGCAAGTATGATTGTAAATCTATTAATTAAGATGAAAAAACTTTTATATATATCAGGAATTTTAACATTTTTTGTGTTAATGAGTTTTATGTATGTAGACTTTTTCTCTTCAATGACCAAGGTTGATTATATTGATGGAAGCAAGACATTGAAGTTTACCACAAAAATGAATACAAGCCATATCTCTGATGCTATTAAAATAAATCCTAATACAGCAGGATTTGAGGCTGAAGTTAAAAAATATGTGAATAACAATTTTGATGTATTTGTCAATGGTGCTCCCAAAACAATAACTTTCACCGGAAGTCAGGTAAGTGGAGAAACTGTATGGGTGTATTTTGAAACCGGAGGAGTTTCAGATATCAACACCTTAAAAATTAAAAACACGATCCTTCTAAGCGCCTTTCCAAAGCAAATCAATCTGGTGAACATTGCCTATAAAGGCAGCCAGAAAACGATGAACTTCCAGAGAGGAAAAGAAGTGAACGAGGTTTCTTTTTAAAAGAATTAAATTTAACCAGTATAAAGGTATCCTAGAAGTTAAGCTTTTAGGATATTTTTTTGCATTAAAAATCACTATAAAGGGATTAATACGTAAAAATACTGACCGTAAATTCCGCACTTATACGCTAACACAGGTCTTTTTAACGTCCTACATTTGTCATGTAATTACAATGTTGAAGCCGATATCACATAAAAAACGGGGCGGAATCTGAAAAGCCATACGAGTAAGGAAAACAAATCATTAAAAAACAAATCACATGGACACATCACAATTAGCATCAAGTCAGGAAATAGACATTATGGTTGTCATTGACACGGATTACGTAAAAGAATACATGAAATCAAATAACCTTACCCCTTGTACAGATGATATTACTAAAGCGGTACCTATTGATCATGCAGGGAAGTATATGATCGTTCCCACTACAAACGTTGCCGGAGGACAGGCAACAGGAGACTTAAACTTCACAGCAAGAGCCGGAGATACTGTATGTTTCCGAGGCTGTTCCATATATCAGAACTCAGATGATGCTATTATTATCTACAAAGTTCAAAACTATGCCGGAGTGGATGTATTTAACGGTAACCCTATTCAATATGAGGGGGTAGACAGAAAACAAGCGGCAATACCTGACCATACAAAAGCCGATGGCCTTCCTGCTTTACCTGCCAACGTTCTTTTTCAAAGTTTGGATGCAAGGATAGGTGGCACGGGACAGGGAAGCTATTATATTTATTTTGCGTTATATACCTTAGATCCTAAGAACAGTGACAAACAAAATCTTTACAGTTACTGTCGTTGGGACCCGACCATTACGGTTAAGTAGTACCTATTATTTTATATGGCATAAAAAAGCCGGCTCTTTCGAGCCGGCTTTTCATATCATAAGCAATGATTATTGTGCTTTTATCTTGAAATCATCTACCTCCCACGTTGCTGCGGCAGCAGTAGTAGAAGTATATTTAAAAGCGATTCTTACATTTTTTCCTAAGAAAGCGCTTAAGTTTACATTACCAGACCCAACCCAGTCACCAAATGCATTCGCATTGGTATCTAAAGTAGCCGGTAATAATGTCCATGTTGTGGTTGCAGGATCACCGGTATAATTATCTGTAGCATATACCTGTAAAGCATTTCCTGCATATCTTACGTCTGTTGAAAAGCTCACTGCAGCTTTAGTTTTTCCAACCAGGCTAACTGCTTTGGAAATCAACCAGTCTTCATTCACAATGTTATTTCCGGCACCTCCGGCATTACCATTCATCATGGCGTAATAATTCTGACCGTTTCCTTGGTTAGATGTCTGCCAAACCTGAGGACCCGTCACATTTTTCACGGTCCAGTCTGAGCTGAATCCACCTGCTGCAAAATCATCGCTGTATACAACCGGAATAGGGGTATATACACTACCGTCACATCTTGGTGCATCAAAGTCTATATTTGCCAGCTTAGTAATCCATAGCTGATAGGTTCCATTATAGATACTTAAAATAGCATAGGCATCTCCTTTTCCTCCTTTTACTTCATATCCACCAGGTTTAATACCTCCAAAACTAGCCTGACCGCTCGTTCTTAAAATCACTGTATTTCCTGAGCAATCCTGAAGAGTTCTGCTTGTTACAGCATTACCATCGGTTAGTGTTCTTCCCAGATCTCCATCAACAAACTGAAGATCTTTAATTTTAATCCATCTTCCAACATCACCTGTTGTTAGCTGAGATATTGTTTTCTCGGTAGGCACTACCGGTCTTGAAGCGGTATTGCTATCGAAGAAATATTTGTACATATCTACCTCCTCTATCTGTCCAAACTGTGTATTGTTACTGAATAAAGATCCTAACTGAACTTCTCCGTTTACACTTCTTACATACAGATTTTTAAGTTTGATATTCACATCTTTACCTAATCTGAATCTGCTGTCAAGATACAGGTTTGTTTTATTCATGTTTATTCTGATCCCTCCTGTAGCATCTTCTACATATACATACTTATAAAGGTTTCCTGTTTCATCATTAGCTACCACCTGAGCTTTAAGATAAGAATCTGAAGTGATCTGTACCCAGTTTGTAGTTCCTGCAGCCAATTGTTTCACATCGGCAACGGTTTTAGCCGTAAGTGAACCTGGATTAAAGTCACATGGTCCTTCTGTAAGCCCGTCTAAACGTGGAAATTTCTTCATATCAAGATCTTCCGACTTGTTTACATATAACTGATAAGTAGTTGTATTTCCAGATTGGAATTTACTGTAAATTCCAACAAATTTACCATTACCGGAAGGAAGAAGCTGACCTGCAAATGCTGCAAATCCACTGTTTCTTACCACCGCAGTTTTTGCATATTTTCCAGCTGCCCATCCTTCACCTATTGTTTTATCCACCGTTACTCCATTAGGTGCATAGGTAGTACATAAAGCTCTCGCATCAAATTCTACATCATTTACCTGGATCAGACATCCGAAATATTGATCATTGGCAGGAACCATGTCAGCCAGTTTCATTATTTTCGGTACAATCTTTCCTTTCGGAGCACAAGATCTGAAGATATGTTTTCCAACAAGTTTTTCAGGAATTCTTGATACAGACGCAGCAGAAGTTTCGGCCCCTGTTTTTACACCAAGCTGTACAAGGCTTCCATAAGCCCCTACAGCAAGTCCGTTAAGTTTGATGTATACTTTTGATCCCTGAGGATATTTGGTATAAGTACTTACCGCATCTACACTCACAGTAAACCCTTGTGTAGGATTTTCCAGTGCATCCTGAACGTAGATCGTTTTATAAATATTTCCTGTTTCATCCGTAGAAGAAACATATCCTACCAAATATAAGTCGTCAGCCTCATTATTGGGAGTGGTGTCTTCCGGAAAGGCATAGGTTACATTATTCTGAAATTTCGCTTTTACGTCAGCAAAAGGCATTACAATCCCGTTTTTATCGGCACAGTCGTAGCCGTCAAGATTGGGCTGATCGTATTTATCATCATGCACACATCCTGTTGTTATAAACAAGGAAGCTGCTGTGATAAAAATATATTTTAAAATTGAGTTATATTTTTTCATTGTAGTCGTTTTAGAATCTTAAATAAACGTTAGTAAAGAAAGTGATTCCTCTGTCATACCAAAGTTTTGGTCCAAAATAAGGAGTTTCTCTCTGCGCATCAGCAAGTGCATCACTAAAGTTCACATTTCGTCCTTGTTCAAATCCTCCGGTTACATAATTTCTGTTGTTCAGGATATTGTTTACAGAAACACTGATTCCCATTCTGTATTTTCCAAACTGGAAAGATTTACCGGCATTGGCGTTCAGCATAAACTGGTTATCGAATTTCTTCTGCTTGGTAATAAGCTCAATCAGTTCAGGAGTTACTCCGGCAAAAGGATCATTGGTCTGTGGATCCGTATACATATAAGGAGTCTTGTTCAATGCTGAGAAATCAAGATACTGATCCATCAGATAGTTCGCAGATGCTCCTACCCACCAGTATTTCGGAGAATTGTATTTTAATCCGAAAGAGAATGCTTTTTGTGGTGTTCCGGCTACTTTATATCCTTTAACATTAGCTTTACCCCAAACGTCTGTTCCTCTAAATCCGTTTAAGTCATCAAAAGTAGATACTTCAGGATTGTTCGTGTATTTGTATTCCCCTACACTGGCTACCCCTACTGCATTTAATGTAGGCGTGATTTTAACGTCAAAACCTAATTCAAGTCCCATGTATCTTTTATTAACTCCGCTCATTGCTTCATTAACCAAAGTACTGAAAGAATTCCCCAGGGTACCGTCATTTACGTCGGCATAATATCTTGAAATTTCAGTAGCGTTTTGAATCGTCGTTAAGTACCCTGATAGTCTCAGTTTTAAAATCTGCCCTCTCATCACATAACTCAGATCATTAGAATTGATCATCTGGTTACCCACTCCCGGCGTTTGGTAATCCACCATTCTTGGGTTGATATAGATTTCATTAAGCGTAGGTGCTAAGCTAAAGAAAGCTCCATTGTAAACAATAAAGTTTTTACCGTTGATTTTATAGGTAATTTTACCTTTAACCCCAGCATCTAAAGCATCATATACAGAACTCTTACCTTTAGAATTGTCTCTGAATCGGGCAATTCCACTTCTGAAGTTTCCTTCTCTATACGCTTCGGAATAAGATGAGAAAACGGAAGCAACAAAATTCCATTTGTTAAAATCTATTTCAGAAGAGATGTTCAATGAATAATGATTTCTAGTTAACTCGTAAGAATACTGGGTTCTGTCTCCTTCTCTTACTTCTGTATTTCCATTATCAGCATCATACTTTGCATCTCCGTTGAATGCATTGAGATTATTGGCAAAATTAGCTCCCAATAGGTCTTTAACTCTTCTGAAGTTATCAGATTTTAAATTCTGATAGTTGAAGTTTACGTTCAATTTCCAATTATCTTTCAGCCTTGTATCAAAGTGAGATGAAAAGTTGAACGTTTTATCTTTATTAACGTCTTCTACAATAGTATACACAGCCCCTCTCGCTTTTCCATCACCATCAACAAGGTTAAGGCGGTTGGCATTATAAAGAGAGTTCCAGTCTATTTGTGACTGCTGTCTGAATTCATCAGCAGAAAGAAGTCCGTAGCTTGGTAATTTCCTGTAATAAGTAGGGTTTGGATCCGGAGCATGGAACCAGTCTAGTCTGCTTCTCGCATCGCTACCAAACTGATAAGATACAGTGTTTGTCCAGTTTGAATTTTTTCCCACTTTCAGGTAATCTGTTAAGATGAACATAGGTTCAAAAACATTCCTGATTCTGGAGTTTCTTTTCTCTCCATCCTGCCATCCCCAGTATGAGTTATAATTTTTACCCATCAGGTCATACACCTCCTGAGTATTCGGAGCATTGGAAGCCCTGTAAGTAGGAGATCCGAAAGCAGTTAGGTTTATAGAGTGTCTATCCGTAAATTTTTTCTCAATAGAAGCAAAATAAGCATAGGCATCCTGATAAACTCCATCAATGATGGCTCTGTCTCCCCATCTTCTGCTTGCAGAGACAGTTACAGCCCATCCGTTTTTAGTAAGCCCTGACGAATAGGTAGCCATAGCTCTGTGCAGGTAGCTTCTGTTCGTAAATGAATAGGCTAATGAAGTTTGTTTTCTATAGCTGGAAGCTCTGGTATTATAGTATACTACCCCACCTAAATTTCCAAAAGTATATTCTGAAGGCGTAATATTGTCTACATTCTCATAAGGATATCTGGTCACATCATTCATCCCTCCCCAATTGTTGAAGTCTATTCTTCCGTCATCATTCTTAGACATGGATACTCCGTTAAAAAGAACATCTTCAAATCTGTTGTCTACCCCTCTTGGTCTGAACCAGTAAGCACCGAGTTCAAAAGCAGAAACATTCTGAAAAGCATCTCTTCCTGAGCTTAAAAGTCCTACAGTAGGCTGCATAGATGAGCCTCCGTCCTCAGAATCACTGGCAGAGTCGTCAATGACTATAACTCCTGCGTCTGATCCCAAAGTGTAATTAAGTGTAATAACACCTAAGTCTTTTCTCTTCTCATTTGCAGCTACATCAAACTCTAAGATTTTTGATTCAAAGTTTGGTTTTGCCACTGTAATAAGATAGCGTCCAGGTTTTAAATCCACAAACTGGAAGTACCCAATTTTATCCGCGGTCACATCGTCGCTGGATTGTGCTAGATCTACTTCTGCTTTCTCTAAAGGCTTACCATCCTGATCCTTAACATACGCATACACAGTGGTTTGCGCAAAGTAAAAAGATGCAGGCATTAAAGTAAATAAAGAGATTAGGGATAGTTTTTTAATCATAATAAACTTATTTTTAACTCCTTCTTTATTTAAGGGGCAACAAATTTAGAACTATTTTCATTAACTCAAACATTTTTAGTTCTTTATTCTATTAATTTTCCTTAACACCCCACTATTATCATAAAAATATATGCTAATTTTCATCAATTGCGAAAAATACAATAATACTATTCTTTCTATTTAAATTTACGTTAAAAATGAAGGCCATTTACTATAGATTACATAATGAATACGGATGTTGGCAAAATTAAATCCATAAAAAAATGAGCGCTTCACAAAGCTCCTGTTTTAGCTTTCCACCTTATTCTTAACTTTTTATTAAACTAAACTCAAATTATTTTAGTCTTTATTCTTATATAAAATTAGTAATTTTACCCCCTCAATTTTTTGAATATACTAAGAATATGAAAAAATATTTAATCATTGCCGCCCTGTTTTGCTTCAGTTCTGCTTTCTCACAACAGAAGCAGGTTAAAAGAGCAGCTATTGCCTTCCTAAATGTAGAAAACCTTTGGGATACCATTCCTTCTGCAGATTATATTGATGGAACTTTACCTCTTTCCAATCCTAAATTTCACAGAAGTGTACCTGTAGATTCTTTAAAGTTTCTTGAAACGACAGAAGACTATAAAGGAGAATGGAGCGATGATTTGTTAATTGGAAAAAAAGTGATCAGAAAACAGTTTTTATCTGAAGACTTTACAGCCAACAGCCCTAAAAGATGGGGAACAAAGTATTATAATCAAAAACTAGCCAATGAGGCAAAAGTGATTTCGGAACTGGGGAGACAGTACACTAATGACAACCCCGCAATCTGCGGATTAATAGAAGTTGAAAACAGACAGGTTATTGAAGACTTAATCAAACAACCTGCTTTGGCACGAAGCAATTATGGGATTGTTCATTTTAATTCTTATGATTTCAGAGGAATTGATGTAGCTATTATTTATCAAAAAGGAAGATTTTCTCTGTTGGATTCTTATAAAAAAGAGATTAAAATTTACGATGAAAACGGGAAAAGAGAATATACCAGAGATATCGTTATAGCTATTGGATTATTGGATGGAGAAAAAGTAGGTATCTTTATGAACCACTGGCCATCCAGAAAAGGTGGGGAAGCAATTTCTCTTGCCAAAAGAAATACAGCTGCTACTGTACTGAAAAACGAAATGGATAAAGTAACTGCTGAAAATCCGGGAATTAAGTTATTCTCCATGGGTGACTATAATGATGACCCTGTAAGCCCGAGTTTGAAAAAACACTTAGCTGCAGTAGGCGATCCGAGTGAATTATCAGATAAGACTCCTTATTATAACCTGATGTACAAATTATATAAGGCAGGTGTTGCTTCACTGGCGTACAGAGATGCTCCAAACTTGTTTGATCAGATTATTGTTTCAAGAAATCTTTATTCACCGGAAAAAATAACTCCTACCTATACCATCTATAAAGCAGAGATCTATGCGCCTGCTTATCTTGTAAACAAAGAAGGACAATGGAAAGGGTATCCGTTACGTTCTTGGGATGGAGACCGGTTCACAGGTGGATACAGTGACCACTTCCCAGCGGTTTCTGTAGTTCAGAAAGAATATATTAAAAAATAAATACAGAAAGGCACTCTTATTGGAGTGCTTTTTTAGTATAAATATTGCATCATGAAAAATTTTGTTTTACTACTGCTTATGGCCATTCTTCCATACAGTTGTTATTCTCAGAATAATCCTAAAAATAATAAAGAACAAACCGAAATGAAGCCTTCTAAAAATGAAGACGGAGAATGGGATATCGTTGTAATAGATACCCAGTTTGATTATTTTTTGAACGCGATTGCCAAACCTATGAATCAGTATTCAGAATCTTATCTGAAAAACAAAAATGCATTCTTAGTCAATGAATGGAATAGCTATTATAACACCGGCAAGTACAGAAATGTTATAGAATCAGGAATAGATTATGACCCACGGGAAAACTACGGGATAAAATTTGAATATAAGCTCTATCAGGTTTTTGCATACGTAAAGTGGAAGTACGGCCTCAAAATGAATGGGCTGTCCGGAAGCGACGGAGCTAGATAATACACATTAAAAAAAGGTTCAGAGGTTTTCTGAACCTTTTTTTTGAATTCTCATTTATTACATATTCTTTATGTAAACACTATGATAAAATTCAAAAATTATTCACAAATTCATTCTAAGTTTTAACTACATTTGCATATCACTGAATTTTAATTTTCAGTAACTAATAACCTATAAAAAACGAATTTAACTCATGAAGAAAATGCTCTCAGCACTGTCTGTGCTATCTGTATGTCTGCTAAGCGCTCAGCTTTATATCCCGGGAACACCATCTGTTTCTACGAATACGAATGTAGGAATTAACACTGCATCTCCACAAGGGTCTTTAGACATTAATGCTAATGGAAATATTCCCGTCATAAGAGGAAACGGCGGGTATATCCCAACTGGTCTAAGGTTTATTGATGACTCTTACACTCAGCAGGGAAATGTAAAAGAATGGGCTATATGGAAAGGAAATCAATGGGCAAAAGGATTGGCTTTCATGAGGTATGATGCTGTTGACTACTGTGCAACAGGAATTTGTGATGCCCCATTATTCCTTCATGACAATGGAAATATTGGAATGGGGTCCTTAAACCCGGATGCTAAGTTAACTGTAAAGGGAAAGATCCATGCCGAAGAAATAAAAGTAGATCTTAACGTACCTGCAGATTATGTATTCCAGAAATATTACACAGGAGCTTCCAGCTTAAAACCGGAATACACAATACCTACACTTGAAGATGTAGAAAAATTCACCAAGGAAAACAACCACCTTCCCAATATTCCATCAGCAAAAGAAATACAGGAAAAAGGACTCAATGTAGGAGAAATGTCAAATTTACTGCTGCAGAAAATTGAAGAGCTTACGCTATATACCATTGAACAGAATAAGCTGATTAAAGAGCAGCAAAAGAGAATCGAGGCTTTAGAACAAGCTAAAAAATAACCTATACAGTTATTATTTATGAAAAAAATTCTAATACTATTAACCTTGTGTTTTGCTGTAATTCAAATTACCGCACAAAGTTATGAAGAAACTTATCTGAAAGATGAGAAGAAAAGGCTTGATAAAGTAGCTCTTGTTGAAATTGAAATTGAAAACTTTATCACTCAGAATATCAATACATTTGATTTTACAGCAGTCATCAACTCTGTAGATACTACCAATAAAGAAACCGGCCAGCCACTTTCCGCTTCGGATTATGCCACTACACTTAATACCGCAAAGCGTCAAAAGCTAAGAAATGAATATTTCAAAAAAAATCCAGAAAAAGTAAGTCTGTATTTCGCACAGGTTCTTCAGCAGTGTACGAATGGAGGTTTTGAAGATAACGGAGGTTCTACAGCAGGCTACGGCTTTGCCAGTGATGTATATGATCAGTCTACCTGGGCACAGTACACACTTACACCGACCACCGTGGTCAACCCTGCTCCCAACTCCAATGTTACCTTAGTAGATGCGGGTTCCGCTGATCCTAACATTCCAAGTATTCCAAGAGTATATTCCGGAAAATATGCCATTAGGCTCAACCAGCCTACCAGCGTATTGTCCAGAAGGGCGTCATTGCTAAGACGGCAGTTTATTGTCAATGAGAGGAGTATAAGCTATGCCTATGCTTTATTTTTCCAAAATCCTGCAGATGGCGGCCATACCCAGGATACAAGATATCCCTATTATCAGGTAAGGCTGAGAAACAGCAGCGGTAATATAGTCTACCAAAGAACCGTTGACGGAGTCTCCAATCCTATTTTCAACTATAATCCTTCCAACAACATTTTATACTCCGGATGGAGATGTGAAAACATTGACACTTCACAATATATGGGACAGTTTGTAACACTGGAAATCATTATGTCAAACTGCGGAAATAGCGGCCATTATGGATATGGTTATTTTGATGATTTCTGTGGGTTACCTCCTAACTGTAATATCCCTAGTGTTGGAACAATCAATCTTCATCCCCGAAGTCAAACAGGGTGTCCTGAAGAACCTATGTATATCACGGGTAACTACCAGCTTCCTCCTAATGCAACGTTTCAAATGCCTGGAGCCGGTATCAAGCTTGACATCCTCGAAGCGAGCACAGGAAATCTTGTTACAACGTTAACGTCTCCCAACTTTCCGAGTACTAATAATTTCAGTTTCTACGTAAGTAATTATTCCTTTTATCCTTCAGGAATGACCTCTAATACAGAATTCAACTTTAGAGTAAGAATGATTTATAATACGGGAGGAATTAACCAGCCGGAGGTTTCGGCTAACCATACCAATCCTCCAGGTCCTGATGTTTCTTTTAAAAACTGCAATAGCCCATGTTTTGAAGAAATGTATATCAACGAAAAGGTGGTTACCTCTCAAACTTTTCAGGCAAGTGGAGGAATCTACGCGAGCTCACAAATATATCCCAACCTCGAGGTCACCTACAGAGCGGGGTATCAGATTCAGCTATTACCGGGCTTCTACACTACCGGACAAGATGTGGGTATATTCCATGCTTATATTGGCCCATGTGAAGACAACAATACCTTCACCAAAATCCCTCCGGTAAATTCAATGGCTAAGGCTTCTGAAACTCAGATATTACCTGCAGAGATTAAAATTCATCCTAATCCTGCCTCAGGGTATTTTAAAATAAGTACAGGCAACGAGAAACTTCTTTCATGGGAAATGTATGACCTCTCCGGAAAGATGGTACTGAAAGGAACTACTTCTGATGCAAATGTTCAGAATCTCCTAAAAGGCAATTATTTCTTAAAAATAAATCTTGAAAAGAGACAGGTGAGTAAAACCGTCATTTTAAAATAATACACAACAAAAAAGGTTCAGAAATTTCTGAACCTTTTTTGTTTATAATAGCTGAAAATTATTTGTTGAATAATTCCTCTACTTTATCCCAGTTTACTACATCAAAGAATGCAGAAACATAATCAGGTCTTCTGTTTTGGTAGTTTAAATAATAAGCATGCTCCCAAACATCTAATCCTAAAACCGGAGTTCCTTTAACGTCTGCAACAGGCATTAACGGGTTATCCTGGTTTGGAGTAGAAGAAACAGATACTGAACCGTCAGCATTTTTCACTAACCAAGCCCATCCTGAACCGAATCTTGTTTTAGCAGCATCAGAAAAATCAGTTTTGAATTTTTCTAAACCACCATAGTTTTCGATAGCAGCTTTTACGTTTCCTACTGGCTCTTTGCTTCCTCCAGGAGTTAAAATACTCCAGAATAAAGAGTGGTTGAAGTGTCCTCCACCATTATTTCTTACTGCTGGCTTATCAGTTCCTGTCTGACAGATTTCTTCAATAGTCTTCCCTGCCAGATCAGTTCCTTCAATTGCTTTATTTAAGTTGTCAATATATGCCTGGTGATGCTTTGTATAATGGATCTCCATAGTTTTTGCATCAATAGTTGGCTCTAATGCATCATATGCATATCCTAGTTGTGGTAATTCAAATGACATAATCTTTATTTTTAATGTTATATCCAAAATTAGCCAATATTTAAGGGATTATCAAGGATTGGGGATTACTTTAATAAATCTTTAACATTGATATATTGATTTAGAATGAATTAAAGTTTAAAATAAATTCCCCCACGGAATTATGGAAGGTCTGAAAATGAAAAAGCACAGATCCCAAAACAGGATCCATGCTTTTTCTATTTAACAATAATTAAATTTATTTATTCATAGACATCAGGAATTCTTCATTATTAAGAGTTCCTTTGATGTTCTTATTTACAAATTCCATTGCTTCTATAGGGTTCATTTCAGAAAGATATTTTCTAAAGATCCACATTCTCTGAGAGGTAACCTCGTCAAGAAGAAGATCATCCCTACGTGTACTTGAAGAAATTAAATCAATAGCAGGATAAATTCTTCTGTTAGCAATTTTTCTGTCTAGCTGAAGTTCCATGTTTCCGGTACCTTTGAATTCTTCAAAGATGACCTCGTCCATTTTGGAACCTGTATCAATAAGAGCTGTAGCAATAATCGTTAAAGAACCACCTCCTTCAATTTTTCTCGCTGCTCCGAAGAATCTTTTTGGTTTGTGAAGCGCATTGGCATCAACTCCTCCGGAAAGAACTTTACCTGAAGCTGGAGTCACGGTATTATACGCTCTCGCCAATCTTGTGATAGAGTCCAGTAAGATCACGACATCATGTCCGCATTCTACCATTCTCTGAGCTTTGGCAAGAACAAGGTTGGCTACCTTTACATGTTTCTCAGCCGCTTCATCAAATGTAGAGGCAATAACCTCTGCATTCACACTTCTTTCCATATCAGTAACCTCCTCCGGACGTTCATCAATTAAAAGAACCATCATATATACTTCCGGGTGATTGGCAGCAATAGAATTGGCGATATCTTTAAGCAACATTGTCTTACCTGTTTTAGGCTGTGCAACAATCATTGCTCTCTGTCCTTTTCCGATCGGTGCAAACAGGTCTACTATTCTTGTTGAAATGGTAGACTCGCTTCCTGCAAGATTAAATTTCTCTTGTGGGAAAAGTGGAGTAAGATATTCAAAAGCCACACGGTCTTTGATAAAAGCAAGATCACGTCCGTTAACTTCCGTAGGTTTTAGCAAAGAAAAATATTTTTCCCCTTCTTTTGGAAGTCTTACAATTCCTTTCACGGTATCTCCGGTCTTTAAACCGAAATTTCTGATTTGTGCAGTAGAAACATACACATCATCAGGTGAAGAAATATAGCTAAAGTCTGAAGAACGAAGGAATCCATAGTTATCCGGCAATATCTCTAAAACACCTTCAATACTTACCATACCATCGAAATGAAATTCTTTCTTATGGTCAGTCTGTTCCTCTGCCTTTTCAGAATGTCTGTTTTGATTCTGATTCTGGTGTTGGTGTTGTTGCTGATGCTGATTTCTATGTTGATTTCCGCTGTTCTGCGGATGGTTGTGTCCTTTTGGGGATCTGTTAGCCTGTTGTTGGGGATTCTTAGGCTTCTCTTCTGCCTGAGCAGGCTCTTGAGATTCTGTATTTTTAGGAGCTTCTGTTCTTTCCTGAGATACTTCAGTATCACCTGTATTTCCAGAAACCCTTTTTCTTTTCTTTTTAGCTTGTGATGCAGCAGTCATTTCTTCTGTTGCTGTTGCTACCACAGCTTCTGCTTTCGGTTCTTCTGTTTTTATTTCTTCAGAAGCGGGAACCGTTTCTTCTGCCTTTTGTTCCACTTTCGGTTCAACCGGAGTTTTGGCATTCACTTTTGGCTTCGCTACCGTTTTCTTAGGAGCAGCTTTTTTTGCCGGGGCTTTTACAGGTTTATCTGCTGTGGCCTCTTCCGTATTTGGACTGGTTTCTGTGGCGTTGAAATAATCTTTTGCAACTTTAGGGTTAGAAGCCTGAAAGTCTAGAACTGCAAAGATTTTATCATTCTCATTGCTATTTCTTGCAACTTTAACGCCTAAATCTTTTAAGATTTTCGTCAGTTCCGTTACGGATTTTGACCTTAACGTTTCTATGTTAAACATACTTAATGTAAAAATGTAATTAATTGTGAGTAAGAAAAGTAAGTCCGGTGACTTTGGTTTTCAAGTACATTGTATAATGCAAATCTACACTTATTTTTGAATTGTGCAAAATTTATGTTATTTTTGCCAAGAATTTAATATTCAATGCTACAGAGAATACAAACCATATGGACGTTACTGGCAGTTTTATCTGCTGTTTTTCTTTTCATTACAGGACAGGATGTTGTTATTTTGAACAATATTCCGGTACTCAATATCGGGTGTATCCTACTGGTTTTGGCCGGAGCATTAAGTATTTTTAGTTTTAAAAACAGAAAAAGACAAATTTTGCTGAATACCATCAGCATCATTATAAACGTTTTGTTGATTGGTGTATTGGCGTACTGGCTGCTAAGCTTATCCGGAGGAATTCAATTTCCTGAGAAGGGTATTGAGCCGATTTTCCCATTAATCGCGGTTATCTGTTTGTTTATTGCAAACGTATATATCCGTAAAGATGAGAGGCTCGTGAAATCTGTAGACAGACTTCGATAACCTTACAACGATTTTTTGAGTGAGAACAGCTTCTTTTTAGGAGCTGTTTTTTAATTATCTTTATTTATGTAATTTCATGCAACATTTCAGTTAAATGCGCGACAGATCATATAAATCTTAATTAAAAAAATAATGAAAAAGCTAACCTACCTCGCTCTATCAATGTTCTCTATAAGTATTTTTGCACAGGAAGTTCCACAGGAAAGAGTAAAAACCATCCTTTCCACTCTTGCGTCAGACGAAATGAAAGGACGTGAAATAGGAACTCCTGAAAATGAAAATGCCGCCCATTATATTGCCGCACTTTTCAAAGAAAACAAGCTGGAATACTGTACAGGAAACTCTTACCTGATTCCTTTTGAATACAAGGGCCAAAAAGCATATAACGTATGTGGCGTTAAAAAAGGAATATCAGATCAGTATTTAGGGTTTTCCGGGCATTTTGATCATATTGGAACCAGCAATAAAAGTGGTGACAATATTTATAACGGCGCAGATGATGATGCCAGCGGCATTACAACTTTGGTAGGTATTGCCGATTATTTTAAAAATAAAAAACCTCAGTTTTCAATGGTTTTCATGGCCTTTAACGGAGAAGAAAAAGGAATGCTCGGCTCAAAAGCAATTTCTGAAGATAAAAATCTGGATAAGATCTATAATAAAATGACGGCTCTTTTCAATTTTGAAATGGTAGCCACTGAATCTCAATGGGGGAAAAATGCATTATATATGACTGGTGACGGTTTTTCAGACCTGGATGAGCTTTTCAATAAAAATGCAGCAAATGGACTGACTATAAAACCAGATCCTTATGCAGAACAACAGCTTTTTTACCGTTCAGATAATGTGAGCTTTGTAAAAAAGAAAATCATTGCCCACTCATTTTCAACAGTTGATATGACTAAAGCATCACACTACCATCATGAAAATGATGATGTTAGTATTGTTGATTTTAATAATATGACTCAAATCATCAATAACTTTGGAAAAACATTAGATCAATTAAATCCTAAAAATTTTGCTCCAACATACAATGACAAGGTTACGTTTAATTAATCCTAAATAACTGTAAAAACCGCCGGAATGGCGGTTTATTTTTTTATTAAGCCTCTGTTCCTTTTCAGTCCTACCGTCCTATGAGCCCTGCTTTTTACTTCAAAAATAAAAGAGAACAGTTCAGAGGTGTAACAAAAATCCATTTTTTGAAACATATAAGATAAAGTAAAATAGGATTAAGAACGTCTTATCTTTTAATTTTACGTAATTTTGCTATCCAATTTTTTCATTGAATGAACGAATATAAAAAAATCTTAAAATTCGCGAGACCGCATCAAAAATATATTTACGGAAGTTTATTTTTCAATATCCTGTACTCCGTATTTCAGATTGCTTCCCTGGGAACTATCTTACCTGTTTTGGGAATGTTGTTTGGAACGATTAAACCTGAGAAATATGAAACAGCACCTGTTTATTCAGGAGAACTGCTTGATTTTTTTAATTATTTAAAAGAATATTCCAATTACTATGTGCAAAGTTTAGTGGCACAATATGGCTCACTGACCGTTCTTGCCTGGCTATGTATTATTACAGCCTTTATGTTCCTGCTGAGAAATGCCTTCAGATACTTTGGATCTTTTCTGTTAATAAACTACCGTGTAGGCGTTACTAAAGATCTGCGTGGTGCCATGTACCGAAAAATACTTTCTTTACCGGTTTCATTCTTTACAGAAAGCCGCAAAGGAGATTTAATGTCCCGTATGTCTAATGATGTAGGTGAGGTTGAAGGGAATATTTTAGGAAGTTTAATCGAATTGATTAATGCACCTTTCATGCTGATCAGTACATTGGTCACCTTATTCTTCTTAAGTGCAGAAATGACCCTTTTCTCCCTTCTGGTACTTCCTGTCATGGGAACGATGATCGCTTTGGTAGGAAAAAGTCTTAAAAAAGATTCTCACGAAGCACAGCATGAAATGGGGACCATATTTTCCATTGTAGACGAAACATTGAAATCCTCAAAAGTGATTAAGATTTTCAATGCAGAGAAAATCATGGACAACCGATTTATGAAGTCGATGAACAAATGGATATCCAGCTCAATAAGCTTAGGAAGAAAGAAAGAACTGGCTTCCCCGATGAGCGAATTTTTAGGATCTATTACCTTTTTGATTATCGCATGGTATGGTGGAAAACAAATTATTGTTGAGCAAAGCATATCTCCAGCAGATTTCCTTGTCTTCCTGGGAATGTTCTTCCAGATTTTACCACCGGCAAAAAGTTTGTCTACAGCGATCTCTAACGTTCAGAAAGGAGAAGCTTCCCTGAAAAGAGTATTGGAAATCCTGGATGCAGATGTGAAAATTGAAGAAGTGACAGAACCCGTTTCTATCACGACACTTCAGAATAATATTGAATTTAAAGATATCGGATTCTATTATGATAAAGCCAATCTTATCCTTAAAAACTTTAATCTGACGATTCCAAAAGGAAAAACAGTAGCTTTAGTAGGACAGAGTGGAAGCGGAAAAACAACTATTGCCAATCTTTTGGCCAGATTCTATGATGTTTCAGAAGGCCAGATTCTTATTGACGGAATAGATATCAAACATTTAAAATTAAAAGAATACCGCCAGCTTTTAGGAATGGTAACTCAGGAGTCTGTATTATTCAATGATTCCGTTTACAATAACATTCTGATGGGTAAACCGGATGCCACAAGAGAGGAAGTGATTGCTGCAGCTAAAATAGCTAACGCAGATTCATTTATCACCAACCTTGCCGAAGGCTATGATACCAATATCGGAGATGATGGAAATAAACTATCCGGAGGACAGAAACAAAGGGTTTCTATTGCAAGAGCAGTTCTGAAAAATCCACCGATTATGATCCTGGATGAAGCCACTTCTGCACTGGATACGGAATCTGAAAGATTTGTACAGGACGCATTGGAAAAAATGATGGAAAACAGAACTTCCCTTATTATTGCCCACCGTCTTTCAACGATCCAAAAAGCAGACTGGATTGTAGTCATGGAAAAAGGTGATATTGTAGAACAGGGAACCCACCATGATCTTATTGCCAGAAAAGGAATGTACAATAAGCTTGTGGAGCTTCAAAATTTCGACTAACTATTTTAAGTAATTTAAAATGAACCCTATACAAGAGTATTTCTACAGAATCGAAGAGCCTGAGAGAAGTACTCTTTTATTTTTGCGTGAAAAAATCTTAGCATCAGATACGGAAAACATTACCGAGACCTTCAGCTTTGGACTTCCTTTTATCAAATACAAAAAGAAGATGCTATGCTATTTCTACTACAGCAAGAAATATAAAAAACACTATATCAGTTTTTATCATGGAGATAAGCTGGATTATCCCGAACTTACTCAGGATGGCAGAAAGAAGTTTAAAATCCTTTTAATTGATGTGGAAGAGGATCTGCCTCTTGAATTTATACTGAACCTGCTTAATGAGATTAAACAATATATCAGATAGCAGATAAGAAAAACTACAAAACACTTGATATAAAAAGTAAGACAGTTATCCCGTTTTTTATGACAATTGTAAATCCGCGTTTAAAAATAAAAAAGACCGTTCTCTTCTGAACGGTCTTCATTTATATGATTTATTGTAAATCTTAATGTTTTAATTTGGCAATGACATCCAATCCTCCTTTTGTTATATCACCGATCTTACAAGTAATCTCAGTATCCAACGGCAGGAAAACATCCATTCTTGAACCGAATTTAATAAATCCGAACTCATGTCCCGCTTTTGCCTGATCTCCTTCATTACAGTAGAAAACAATCCTTCTTGCAACATATCCTGCAATCTGTCTGAACACTACTTTATGATGTGTCAATGTTTCTACGGCCACTGTTGTTCTTTCATTTTCTGTTGAAGACTTTTCATGCCATGCCACCAGATATTTTCCGGGGTGATATTTTTTGTAGATTACTTTCCCTGTTACAGGATATCTACAGATGTGAACGTTAAGAGGAGACATGAAAATAGAAACCTGGATTGCTTTTCCATTCAGGAATTCGCCTTCTTCCACTTCTTTAATCATTACTACTTTTCCGTCCACCGGAGCTATTACATTTTCTTTATGGTCAAGAATACTGCGGTCCGGAACTCTGAAAAACCAGAATACAAGACAGTAAATAACCAATAAAGGCATAATGATCAGCAACGACCACATTTTAAGAAAGTAAATCGCTAAAACGCCCAATACAATAAAAAGTATGGTCGCTACGGTAATCGTTCCTTTTGATTCTCTATGTAATTTCATGAGACTAAATAAATTTTTCTAAAATAAAGTACAAATATACGACAGGAACACAGATTATGAAACTATCCAGCCTATCTAATACGCCTCCATGTCCGGGAATGATGTTTCCACTGTCTTTAACCCCGAAATTTCTTTTCAATTGGCTTTCTACCAAATCTCCCAAAGGAGCGAAAGCAGCTACCAAAAATCCTACTATCATCCAGTTTCCTCTAAGTTCCGGCTGATAATGCTCTATGAAGTAGGACAAAACTAATGTTAAAACTACTCCACCTGCATAGCCTTCCCAAGTTTTTTTAGGAGAAATTTTAGGGGCCATTTTATGTTTTCCGAAGAATTTTCCTACCAGATAAGCAAAGGTATCACTACTCCAGATCAGGACAAACAGAAAAAGAACTTCCAGAGAGAAGGTATCGTCATAACTGGAGAACTTAGGCAGTCCTAATGCAAAACTAAACGGTAAAGCTACATAAATGACCGTAAAAATCAATTTTCCGCTATCGTAGTATAATTCGTTAGGATATTTAAATAGAGTGACTACAGCAATCCCAATTAAGGCGAGGGCTAATATTTCACTCAATCTGAAATCAAAAAAGAAATCATGATTGAAATACCGTTTGGAAAAAATATAAAATATAAAAATGACCAGCGGGAACACCACCCATTTTTCATAGCCTTTTCCAAATTTCATGATTTTAATACATTCCCATGACCCAACTACCAATAAAAGGCTGATCAGCCCATGATAAAGGTATTGCTGCTTAATAAGTTCCGGAGAAATAGTATTGATTAATTGTGCTCCAATGGGAGTCGTACAAAGAATGATTATAGCTACATAAGCAATACCTGAGATCGTTCTTTGAATAAGGTTTTTGTCCAAAATTTAAAATTTAGAATTGCGTGCTTAGTCTTCAAGCAGTAATAGAAACAGTTTAGGACTGGAGGAAGAAGAACCGTCTAATTTTGATTGACCTCCACTAATGGAAGTAAGGTTCTTAATATTTCCATTCCTTTTTATTTTTCCCATTGCATCATTAAGGTTGTTAACAATCTGTGAAACATTGGCAATGATAATAATCTTATCAGGCAACCTTGAAGAATGGTAATGAAGGATATTATTATGGGAGAGCATGATTCTTCCATCATAGGCAATCAGATATTCACATGTGATAAATGCAGCGTTATTAGATGGCTGCAGTTCTGATGTATAAGAAGACCTCACAACGTTTAAAAAGTTCTGAAGTTCTTTATCCCAACAGAACAGGTTATCAATACCTTCTATCTTGATAATTTGATTTAAAGTTTGTAGAGCCTCCGCTTCATCTGCACAATAATTAAAAAATCCCCCCGAATGCGTAAATAATTGCGCAAACTTATAGTCGAGATCCGCATTTTTCAGCGAGTCCCCTAGCTTCTCCAGACTCTGTTTGTCCTCTTCTTCAGGCTGGTTGGTCAGTTTGCTTACAATTCTCTTGAATAAATTCAACTTAATCTATTTTTAGTCAACTTTATACAAAAATAGAAAATTAATTACAATAGATTCCAAAATATCTCCTTAAATATGAAAAAACCTGACAATTTTAAAATTGTCAGGTTGTATTTATCTTATTTTTAAGATTTTTAAAGTTGGGTTGGACTTTCCGGAGCCTGTATTTCGCTCTCTTCCTCCTTCTCTTTTATTTGAGGGATATCCAATATTCCCGGCTGATCTTTTTCAGGAATGGTATTGGTCACAGGTTTCTCTGTCAATTCAGGATCCCATGCTCTTTTTCCAAATATGTCTTCCAGATCTTCACGGAAAATAACTTCTTTTTCTAAAAGCTTATTGGCTAAAGCATCCAGCTTATCTTTATTTTCTGTAAGAATTCTTACGGCTCTGTCATACTGATTTTCAATGATCATTTTAATCTCAGCATCAATTTTCGTAGCCGTATCTTCAGAATAAGGTTTTCCAAAAGAATATTCAGACTGGCCTGAGCTGTCATAGTAAGAAATATTACCAATATTCGGGCTTAATCCATAGACTGTAACCATAGCCTGAGCTCTTTTCGTCACGGTTTCCAAATCTGAAAGTGCTCCGGTAGAAATATTGTTAAAGATTACCTGTTCTGCTGCTCTACCTCCCAATGTTGCACACATTTCATCCAGCATCTGCTCAGTAGTGGTAAGCTGTCTTTCTTCCGGAAGATACCATGCCGCTCCTAAAGAACGTCCTCTTGGAACAATCGTCACTTTTAACAATGGAGATGCATGTTCTACCAACCATGAGATGGTAGCATGACCCGCTTCGTGATAAGCCACTCTTTTCTTTTCAGAAGGCTTAATCGCCATATTTTTCTTTTCAAGACCTCCGATGATTCTGTCTACAGCATCAAGGAAATCCTGTTTGGTAACAGAGGTATGGTTGTATCTTGCTGCAATAAGTGCGGCTTCATTACAAACATTAGCAATATCTGCCCCACTGAATCCAGGCGTTTGTTTGGCCAGGAAGTCTCTGTCTACATTGTCATCCAGCTTGATTTTTTTCAAATGAACATCAAAGATATCTTTTCTTTCATGCAATTCAGGAAGGTCTACATAGATCGAACGGTCGAAACGTCCTGCTCTCATCAAAGCTTTATCAAGGATATCCGCTCTGTTGGTTGCTGCCATGACAATCACGTTCACATCTGTTCCGAAACCATCCATTTCGGTAAGAAGCTGGTTCAGGGTATTTTCTCTTTCATCGTTACCTCCTGAGAAATTATTCTTTCCTCTGGCACGTCCGATGGCATCAATCTCGTCAATAAAGATAATCGCCGGAGATTTTGCTTTTGCCTGAGCAAAAAGATCTCTTACTCTTGAAGCACCTACTCCTACAAACATTTCTACGAAATCAGAACCTGAAAGTGAGAAGAACGGAACTTTAGCTTCACCGGCAACAGCTTTTGCCAATAATGTTTTACCGGTTCCCGGAGGGCCTACCAAAAGAACACCTTTAGGGATTTTACCACCCAGTTTGGTATATTTTTCAGAGTTCTTCAAGAAGTCTACAACTTCCTGTACTTCTTCTTTAGCTCCTTCTAATCCTGCAACATCTTTAAATGTTACCTGAATTCTTTCTTTTTCATCAAAAAGCTTAGCTTTAGATTTTCCAATCGAGAAAATTTGTCCTCCAGGGCCTCCGCCACCCCCCATCTTTCTGAAAAGAAGGAAGTAGAATAATCCTAAGATCGCAATCCAGATCAATGCAGACAACAAGATGTCCATAAACGGGTTCTTACCTGCTCCGTAGTCTTTTGTAGTCTTAATAGCTGGATTTGTTGCCTTAACCTGGTCAAATTTCTGAAGGAAAAGCTGGAGATCTCCATATTTTACAGAAAAATCTGCTTTAGGAGCCATTTCCAACGCCGAAAGTGGATTACTTTCATTGGCAGATTTAGTTACCGTTGCTGCCTTTGCTGCTTTTGTAAGAAAAACGTCTGCTTTCTCTGTGTCTTTGTATATAATTACATTCTGGACTTTCCCCGCCTGCATTTCTCTAAAGAAACCATCTTCATCAATAGATTTTGCACTATCTCCTCCTAAAAAATTGGAGCCAAAAAATAGCAAAAGAGCTATGATTGCAATAGGAAAGAACCAGTTGAATCCTTTATTATTCATTTATACTTTTTAAAATTTTAAAATTCATTTTCTATTTTGGTAATGACTGCGTCACCCCAAAGTTCTTCTATATCATAGTACTCACGTACATCTTTTTGAAATATATGAACTACCACTGAAACATAATCTACAAGTACCCACATTGCATTTTCCGTACCTTCTACGTGCCAAGGTCTGTCTTGAAGTTCGTTTCTTACTTTCTTCTCTACACTTCCTGCTAATGCAGATACCTGTGTATTTGAGTTTCCACTACATATTACGAACGTCTCTGCTACGGAGTTTTCAATGTTTGAAAGATCGAAGATCATGATATCTTCTCCTTTTACATCCTGGATAGCTTCAACGATTTTATCTAATAATGCTTGTTTTTCTGCTGTTTTATTCATTAAAAAAATACTATAATCTGCAAATTTATTGTTTTTTCTTTACTTTAACCTTACTTTTACCCCTTTAATGTCTTAAAGTTTTCTTAAATGAGCCAACTATTCTACCTGAAAGAATGTTCTTCTACTAATGACGAAATATCAAAGTTTTTACTTTACGAAAATTCAGATTTTATAGGACTTCATACTTTTAACCAGACGAAAGGCCGCGGTCAGTATGGAAATGTATGGACTCAAACTGCCGGAAAAAACCTGGCTTATACGCTGGCAGTGAAGTCTCAGAACATCTTGTGCTCTGACTTTATATTCAATTATTATACCGCAATTATTATCAGGGATTTCCTTGCCAAATTGGCTGATCATGACGTCAAAATAAAGTGGCCGAATGATATTATCCTTAAAGGTAAAAAAATCGTTGGAATTTTGATTGAAAAGAAAAAAATTAATCAAAATAATTATTTCATTATCGGAGCCGGAATTAATATCCTTCAGGAGAAATTTGATGAAATATCCAATGCAGGATCGCTTCTCACGCAAACAGGACAGCTATTTGACCTTGAAGACGCGGCGGCAAACCTCCATGAATATGTATCTGAAAGACTGAAAAATATTCCTTCAGATCAGGAAATCCTGGATACATTCAATAAACATCTGTTCCGGAAAGATGAGATCTCGGTTTTTGAAATTGAAAAAGAACGCCAAAATGGCATTGTCAGGAATGCAGACGAAAAAGGTGAACTTTGGATAGAACTGGAAAACGGTTTACGCTCTTTTTACCATAAAGAAGTAAAACTCCTTTACTGATTCGCTCTTTTGATATACAAATAAAGAGTAAGCGGAAGGAATACCAGGTTTGGAAGCCACATCGCCAAGGCTGGCGGCAGACTTTTATTCTCCGAAACTACCTTTAAAGCTTCAAATGAAAATACAAAAAGGAATGCTAATGAGATCCCTATTGCAAGGTTGACTCCAAGCCCTCCTCTTTTCTTTTGTGAGGATAGCGAAAGGGCTAAAAAGGTCAGAATAATGATAGACACAGGCATAGAAGTCCTTTGATAAAGCTCATTCAGATAAGAGTTCAGGTTACTGTTTCCTCTTGCTTTTTCTCTATCAATGAATTTTAAAAGTTCTGGGGTCGTTTTATTCTGTCCCAAAAGCTCATTAGGGAAAAGCTCTTCCGGGGAATGCCCATAGTTTTTCCTTAGCTCTACCCCACTACCCAGTTTTTCCGTATTGTCTTTATTAATAGTCTTTTCAAGATAATTATTCAGAACAAACTGTTTCTTAGCAAGATCCCAGTATACTTCACTGGCTTTCAGCTCATAAACCATTCTTCTGTTTTTGTCAAACTTCTGATATATAAAACTGGAACCTCTCTTTTCTCTTTTATTCCATGAAGCAACAAAAATATACTCAGTCTTACTGAGCTGTGAAGATGCCGGGGCTGTTCCTAAAATCTTTTCTTTATTGGCAGCATTGTAGGTATAAGCCTCCAATTCGTTTTTCTTGATATTAGCCCATGGAAGCACCAAATGGTTGACCACAAGAGACATCAAAGCAATCAGAATTGAAGTATACAGGTAAGGTTTTGCAAAGCGGTGAAAACTGGCTCCACTGCTTATAATAGCCACAATCTCCGTATTATTGGCCATCCTGGATGTGAAATAAATCACCGTAATAAATACCAGAATGGAGAGGAATGTCACCACAAGATTAATAATCCAGAAAGGATAAAAATGAATCAGGAAGTACACCAGATCCAGCTTAGCGTCAATAGCTTTTGCATTTTCTATCCTTGGAATCTTTTGCTGAACATCGATGACAAGTACTACTATAGACAGCAGTATCAGCATGAAACTAAAAGTTCCAAGATATTTTTTAATGATATATCTGTCTATTATTTTAAGCATAGTCTTCTACAGTCTTTGTCTGAGAACCGGAACTACAGAGTTTTTCCATTCATAAAAATCTCCCGCAAGGATGTGCTCTCTTGCTACCTTAACCAAATCAAGATAAAATGCCAGGTTATGAATAGAAGCAATTTGTTTTGCTAAATATTCTTTGGACACGAACAGGTGACGAAGGTATGCTTTTGAATACTCTCTGTCTACGAAACTTGTTCCAAACTCGTCTAAAGGAGAAAAGTCCTGTTTCCATTTTTCGTTTTTAAGGTTCATCACTCCCTGCCATGTGAAAAGCATTGCATTTCTAGCATTTCTTGTAGGCATTACACAATCCATCATATCAATTCCTAATCCAATAGATTCCAGGATATTCCAGGGAGTACCTACTCCCATCAGGTATCTTGGTTTTTCTTTAGGAAGAATATCCGTAACTTCATCTGTAATTCTGTACATTTCCTCTTCGGGCTCTCCTACAGAAAGACCTCCGATAGCGTTACCTTCTGCTCCGGCTTCCGAAATAACTTCAGCTGAAATCTTTCTTAAATCCGAATAGGTAGATCCCTGCACAATAGGGAAAAGCCTTTGCTTATGCCCGTATAATTCAGGGTTATCATTAGTCCATTCTATACATCTTTTTAACCAGCGATGGGTAAGCTCCATTGATGATTTGGCCTGATTATATTCACAAGGATAAGGGGTACATTCATCAAAAGCCATGAAAATATCCGCTCCGATCTGTCTTTGAATCTCCATTGATCTTTCCGGTGAGAACATATGATAACTTCCATCAATATGAGATTTAAATCTCGCTCCTTCTTCAGTCATTTTTCGGTTACTCGCCAGGGAAAACACCTGAAAACCTCCTGAATCTGTAAGGATAGGAAGATCCCAGTTCATGAATTTATGCAACCCTCCTGCAGCCTGCATCGTTTCCATTCCCGGACGAAGATACAGGTGGTAGGTATTTCCCAAAATAATCTGGGCTTTAATGTCTTCTTTTAATTCTCTCTGATGAACTGTCTTTACACTCGCTACTGTTCCCACAGGCATAAAAATGGGAGTCTGTATTTTCCCATGATCTGTGGTAATTTCTCCTGCTCTGGCTTTTCCTTCAGAGGTTTTTTCTATATTAAAAAATTTCATTAGTATACTTTTAACTGATCGATTCAGTAATTCATAATTTTATCAAGTGGGGTATTCCTATACAATCACTATTTCATGATGGGTGGAATTCCACTATTTTTCTGCTTATCTTTTATGTATTTATCGGCTTTCGGATCTTTTTTCAATAAAATCTCCTGGGCTTTATTGGCAATATCCTGCATTTCATCCTTGATCACATAATATTTAAAACTTTCAACAAAATCATTGGGTTTCACCTTATGAGATTTAAGAATGAATCTTGTACCGGCTTCTAAATTACTGTCCTGATACATAAAAGTGGCCTGATCATTAATCGTAAGATCCGCCAAAACTTCAGCCATCAAGTCCTTATCGACCAGATTTTTAGGTTTATCGATATAATCGCTGCACGAAAACATGCATAACAAAACGAAAATAAAGATCAGCTTTTTCATCAGCTTATTTTTATAATTTTTAATGGTCTGATGGAACTTCGCATACAAATGTTCCTCTGGGTGAGAAAAATTGGTCATGCTCTGTTTCATAATCTGTTGATAATTGATTTCCACTTTAAATTTAAAACACCAAAAACAGCTTCATGAATGATACCGCCATTCATTTTGCTCTCTCCTAAAATTCTATTGGTAAATATAATAGGAACTTCTACAATTTTAAAGCCTTTTTTATAAGCCCTGAATTTCATTTCTATCTGAAACCCATATCCTTTCAGTTTCACATTCTCTAAACCTATCTCTTCCAGTACTTTTCGGGAAAAGCAAACGAAACCGGCTGTAGTATCATGAATTGAAAGCCCCAGGATAAATCTCACATATTTCGAGGCAAAATAAGAAAGCAATACTCTCCCCATTGGCCAATTGACCACATTTACCCCTTTGGAATACCGGGATCCGATAGCCATATCTGCCTGAAGGCAGGCTTCATAAAGTTTAGGCAGGTCATTGGGATTGTGAGAAAAATCGGCATCCATTTCAAAAATGTAATCATATTTGTTTTCGATAGCCCATTTAAATCCATGGATATATGCCTTCCCCAAACCATCCTTTATATGCCTTACAGACAAATGCAAATGATGTGAGAATCTTTTCTGAAGCTCTTTTACCACTTCAGCCGTACCATCCGGAGAAGAGTCATCCACCACTAAAACATGAAAGTCATCTTCCAATGCAAAAACCGCGGAAATAATATTTTCAATATTTTCCTTTTCGTTATAAGTGGGGATAATGACTAGTTTTTTCATTTCAGTTTGCAAAGATAGTTTATTTAACCTTTTTATTTTATACAAAATAATCTATAATTTTGCAAAAAATACTTCCCACAGGTTTAACTGAATTTGACATTCACTAAATCTGCATGATATATAATACGATGGAGGGATTTATTTTAGCTGCAGATGATGCGATAACGAAAATCTGTGCCAAATTGTGTTATTTAGGGTTACATAAAAATTAAAAAAAAATAAATTTTGCTATCATCACAAAACTTTATAAATCAAGTAAGGATACCCGAGAATAATGATTGGGTAATTTTCATTCTTGTAGGATGCATATTTTTATATGTATTCATGATGAACATCATAGAACGTGATGCAAGCCTTAAAGATTTTCTGCTTCAAAAATATTTTGATGCAAGCAATAACCTGCCAAGCTGGATCATTACATCATGTGTAACAACCCTTACACTTTCCGTTTTGATTTCCCAGTACATTCCGGTTGTTCCTAAATATATTGCGGATTTACAGCTTTTAGGATATCAGCTCAATAAATTTGGATATACATTACTGGCCGTCTTATTTTTTTATCTGATAAAATCAGCTTTGGGCTTTTTATTTTATCAAAGTATAGGAGATGGAAAAAAATGGACAATTTTTTATTTCACCTCCACTAAATTTTATTTCATTCTGTCATTTTTATTAATAATTCTTTGTGTAACCCATTATTACTTCCCTATTGACAGAAATAAAATATTTCTTTACTATTTCTCATTCTTTTCTTTTGTGTTCATTTTCAAAGTCTTTTTCTATTTATTTCACAAGAACAAGATTCTTCCTGAGAAATGGTATTATAAATTTTTGTATATTTGCACCCTCCAAATCGCACCATTATTACTGCTTTGGAAGTTGTTATTTTTTTAATAAATGTCAATGATGAGAATAAAGTCTATATTGGTTTCTCAACCAGCGCCTAGTGAATCGTCTCCATATTTGGATATAGCGAAGAAGGAAAAAATAAAGATTGATTTCCGCCCTTTCATCCACGTCGAAGGAGTTGACAATAAAGAGCTCAGAACTCAGAAGATCGATCTAACGCAATATACTGGGATTATTTTCACCAGTAAAAATGCAATTGATCATTACTTCAGACTTGCAGAGGATCTGCGCTTTGCTGTTCCGGATACGATGAGATACATCTGTCAGTCCGAAGCCATTGCCAACTATCTTCAAAAGCACATTGTGTATAGAAAGAGAAAAATCAGCTTTGGAGAGAAAAATTTCTCAGACCTACTTCCTCTTTTCAAAAAATTCCCTACTGAAAAGTATCTGCTACCATCTTCAGATGTTTTAAGTCCGGATATTGTAAAAACTCTAGATTCTTCTAATGTAGAATGGACAAGAGCTATCATGTACCGTACTGTATGCAGCGACCTGACAGATATCACCATTAAGGATTATGATATGCTGATCTTCTTCAGTCCACAAGGAATTAAGTCTTTACAGCAAAATTTCCCTGATTTCAAACAAGAGGAAACAAAAATCGGTGTTTTTGGAAACACTACTTTGGCAGCAGCGGAGGAAGCTGGCTTAAAGGTAGATTTAATGGCACCTACAAAAGAAACCCCATCCATGACAATGGCTCTGGAAAAATATGTTAAGGCTCTGCATAAATAGCCTTTAATAAAAATTTAAAAAAAACCATCTTTTCGAGCTCGAAAAGATGGTTTTTTTATTTAAAAGCAAATAAAATAAAAAAATATACTACTGAAAATCAAATATTTAATACATTTTTCTTTTTTCACCAAATTGAGATTTTTTATATTTATATTTATAAAAAATTTAATATGAAAAAAGTTTTATTCTCTTTATTTTTATTCGCAATTGTATTTGTAAATGCACAAAATGACGATTGTACAGGAGCAATCTCCCTAACTATGGGAACAGATTTCGTATCGGGAGCAATTACTTCCAATAACACCGGAGCAACTACTGACGGCTCTGTGCCTTCATGTAATTCAGATGCTGTAGAAAACGTTTGGTTTAAAGTTGTCGTACCGCAAAGCGGAAATCTTAAGATAGAAACAAAGGAAGCTTCCGGTTCCACTTTTGATGACACTGTAATTACAGCTTATAGTGGAAGTTGTGGCTCTTTAACAGAAATTGGCTGTAACGATGATGGTGGCGATGACTATTTTTCACTTCTTTCATTAACCGGGCAAACTCCCGGAGCTACTTTATACATCAGTGTTTGGAAATACAGCGACACTATAGATAGTGGTGACTTTCAGATTTCAGCTTATGAACCTATTCCACCAGCCAATGACGGCTGCACAGGAGCAGTCTCTCTAACTGTTGGATCAGATTTCCCTTCCGGGGCAATTACTTCCGATAACACAGAAGCAACTACTGACGGATCTTTGCCTTCATGTAATGCAGATGCTGTAGAAAACGTTTGGTTTAAAGTTGTTGTGCCGCAAAGCGGAAATCTTAAGATAGAAACAAAGGAAGTTTCCGGTTCCAATTTTGACGACACTGTACTTACAGCTTACAGTGGAAGCTGTGGCTCTTTAACGGAAATTGGCTGTAACGAGGATGACGGTGACGGCTATTTTTCACTTCTTTCGTTAACCGGGCAAACTCCTGGAGCTACTTTATATATCAGTGTTTGGAAATATAGTGACTATACAGACAATGGTGAATTCCAGATTTCCGCCTATGATGACACATTATTAGCAACCCATGAAGTTTCTGATCAAAATGAAAAAATAAAAATATTCCCAAATCCATTTACTGACCTGCTCAACATTTCTGATGCATCTAACATAAAATCTATTCATATAGCAGATATTTCAGGAAGATTAACCAAGGTAATTAAAAAGCCATCATCTTCGGTGTATTTAGGTGACCTAAAACAAGGAATGTATTTAATCACTTTAAATATGGAGGATGGGACTTCAAAAACCATAAAAACCATAAAAAAATAATCACTTCAACGATATTAACGGTAAAGGCTATCAAAAATCTGATAGCCTTTCTTATATTTGAATAAAAATTAACATTGAATAAAATGTCCGTATAAAGCTCCTTTCAAATTGAAAGGGATCAGGGCATATTTTCTTCAGTAAAAAATCAAAATATTCGGATGAAAGCTCCAAAAGCAAAAAAAATAGAAAAAATATTAGAAACTCACGGCGATAAAAGAACCGACAATTACTTTTGGCTCAATGAAAGGGAAAACCCTGAAGTGATCCAGTATATTGAAGAGGAAAATGCTTACGAAGAATTCATCATGAAAGACACTGAAGAACTTCAGGAGGCGCTTTTTGAAGAAATGAAGGCCCGTTATAAAAAAGATGACGAGTCTCTTCCTTATTTCTTTAATGAATACTGGTATATTGTACGCTATGAAGAGGGTAAAGAATATCCTATTTTCTGCAGAAAACATAAGAGCCTGGACAATCAGGAAGAAATTGTACTGGACGTCAACACGCTAGCCGAAGGCCAAGACTTCTTTGAAGTGGGAAGTGTAGCGGTAAGCCCAGGCAATACGCTGGCTTCTTTTTCCGCGGATAATGTAGGGAGGAGAATTTACACTCTGCAATTTAAAAACTTAGAAACTGGAGAAATACTTCCGGACAGCATTCCTAATACCACAGGAAAGGCTGTTTGGGCCAATGACAACAAGCATGTTTTTTATATCAGAAAAGATCAGAGTCTTCGTGCATTTCAGGTATACAGACATGAGCTGGGAACTGATTCATCGGAAGATATTTTGATTTTCCATGAAGAAGATGACACTTTTGACGTCAATGTTTTCAAAACAAAATCATTACAGTATATTTTCATCGCAAGCTCAAGCACTATTTCTGATGAACACCGTTTCATTCCTTCTGATAATGTATTTGCAGAATGGACGATCATTCAGCCAAGAATAGATGATCTTGAATATTCTGTAGAACATTATGAAGATGAATTCTACATCATTACCAATGCTGATGATGCCATCAATTTCAAAATTGTAAAAACAAAGATCAGCAAGTGTGGCATGGAAAACTGGACTGATGTGATTCCGCACCGCGCTGAAGTTTTATTGGAAGGTTTCGAAATTTTTAAAGACTATCTGGTTCTTGAAGAGAGAGAAAGTGGATTGCTGCAAATCAAAATCATTGATGAAAAAACACAGGAATCATATTATTTACCTTTCTCAGATCCTACTTATACTACCTATATTGGGGTAAATCTCGAATTTGACACAGAGATTTTGCGCTATGGCTATACTTCACTGACGCAGCCAAGTTCTACCTATGAATATAATATGAAAGAAAAAACAACCAAACTTCTTAAACAACAAGAAGTTCTGGGTGGAAATTTCTTTCCTGAAAATTATATTTCCGAAAGAATATGGGCTGATTCAAGGGATGGAGAAACAAAAATCCCAATTTCTTTGGTATACCATAAGGACACCAAAAAATCGGCAGACACACCACTTCTTCTGTATGGATATGGAAGTTACGGACATACTGTAGATGCCAGCTTCTCCAATGTAAGATTATCAATTCTGGATAGAGGATTTATTTATGCTATTGCCCATATCCGTGGTGGTGAATACCTGGGAAGAGAATGGTACGAAGACGGAAAAATGCTTTTTAAGAAAAATACATTTTTTGACTTTATTGATGCCGGAAAATATCTAATCAAAGAAAATTACACTTCATCCAGACATATGTACGCTATGGGTGGAAGTGCCGGAGGTCTTTTAGTGGGAGCTGTTGTTAATTACGAACCTCAGTTATTCCATGGAATTGTAGCACAGGTTCCGTTTGTGGATGTAGTGACCACTATGCTTGATGATACGATTCCTTTAACAACCGGAGAGTATGACGAATGGGGTAATCCGAATGACAAAGAATATTATCATTATATGAAAGAATATTCTCCTTACGACAATGTGGAAGCAAAAGATTATCCGCACATGCTTATTACTACAGGATTTCATGATTCACAGGTGCAGTATTGGGAGCCTGCAAAATGGACAGCAAAGCTGAGAGAATTAAAAACAGATGATAATATTTTAGTTTTCAAAACTGATATGAGCTCAGGACATGGAGGAGCGAGTGGAAGATTTGAATCACTGAAGGAAGACGCATTGGAATATGCATTCCTTTTAAAAATCAATGATAATTTATAAATGATAAATGATGGATAGTCTGGATTATAACAAAATTTTTGCCTTCAAAACAAAACAGTTAGCCATCACTATCATTAAGGAATTATCAACACCCTTATAACGAAGCTTTTGGAGTAATAAGAAAACAAATATTCCGATCCTCAACCTCTATGGCAGCCAACTATCGGGCTATGTGCAGAGCAAGGTCAAAAGCAGAAAGATTTTCTAAGATATCTATTGTTATTGAAGAAACTGATGAAACATTGTTTTGGTTTGAGATGTTGGAGGAATTGGAATATGTTCAAAAAGAGCTATTAACAGATATAAAAAACAAAACTGAAGAAATACTAAAAGTGACTTCTTCATATAGAAAAATGCTAAAAAGGTAACTTTATCATTTAACACTTATAATTTATTATTTATAAAATTATGAACGAATCCGAATATTGGAAAAAAATAGAACAATTTTTTGAAGACAATTTCCAGACTGAAAAAAATCCGCCGATTGAAACGATATTGTTTTTGATAGGACTTCAGGAATTGGGAAGCGGTCAACAAAAATATACCAAAGACGATAAACTGAATATCCTTCATATTGCCGTATGCAGATTATTAGAACCTTTTGGCTATTATAAATTTACGCATTATGAAGATGGATGGCCACATTTTGACAAAGTGGAGGGCCTGCCTGAATTAAGACCTAATGAGCAATCTCTGCTTATGAAAAAAGCGATTATTCAGTATTTTCAGGATGAAGAATTGCTATAAAAATAAAAGCTTGGATATTTTCCAAGCTTTTATTTTTTTTCAGGTATTAGCCTAATCAACAAAAAACATTCTGATTTTTCGCTAGGTCTAAGTATATTCTAAAAGGCTCAGCTAGTCTTACTATTTATTTTAAAATCTCCTCAAGCTGGCTAAGCCCCATTTTAAATCCTTCTTCAAAACCCATTTCCAATTGCTGCTCTAATGCTTCCGCTGACATAAAATGAATATTAACAGTCACTTTTGTCCCCTCTTCTACTCCCGTAAAACCAATAAGCCATTTTGACTGTCCAAAATTTTCATTAATCTTGCCATTTTCATCACAGAATGCATCAACTCCATCAAAACTTCTATGTTCCATAATCTCCCCGTATTTTACTTGAGCATAATGCCTCTCCCCTTCAGGACCCACCATGGCATATAGCCAAATTCCATCTTCTTTAAAATCCTGCTTTTTCGTTTCACATTTCCAGGGCTTAGGAGCCCACCACTGATCCAATAATTCGGATTGAGTAAAATAGTTCCATACCGTTGAAACATCTGCATTATAAATTTTCATTACATACACTGCATATGCATCAAAATCTTTGTTGAAAATGATATTAGATTCCATAAGTAATTATTTTTAATAAAGTTACTTCTTTATTTATTTACCGTACTTTTCATATGACAAGGATTATATAATTCATAAATAATTGTTAAAAAACACCCTTTTAAGAAAAAAAATACAATTTTTTGGCTCGTTTTTTGTTTACCTTGTCTTAAAACAATTAATTTTAACATTCATTTTTCCAAAACATATAAAATAAAATAATGAATAATAAATTCATCCCAATAATTTCGGTGTTTATGACGATCTCACTGATTGTCTTCGTTACGCTCCAATTTTATTGGCTGAAACGTTATTACGGCACTCTTGAACAGGACTTTTCAAACAAAGTTTATTCAGCTCTGGAAAACGTATCCAAGAATATTGAAGAGATTGAAGCTGATAAATATCTGAATAAAGAAAACAGAAAAACAATTCTTGCCAATAGTAGCCAGCCTTCTTTGACAACTATTCAACAGGTAGAGGATTCTGGTACTCAGAGACAGATCATCTACTCTAAAAATATTATTTCAAATACCCAGCTTCCGATTTCTAAAAAAGGAGACACTGTAAAACTGACTACCTTATATACTGACGAAGCAGCCTATAAGATCAAAAGAGATACCACCAACCGGGAGCTCCTTACTGCTGATCTTAATACAGATATTGAAAATGGAGATTATGCCATTAAAGAGTTTGTAAAAGTATACGGAAGCAATTTACCGATCGCGAAGAGAGTGGATCCTGTCATTCTGGATTCCGTTATTTCAAAAGAATTGAAAATAAGAGGTATTACGGCAAAATTTGGGTACGGAGTTATTGACAAAAACAATAAGCTCACCAGTATTGCCAATAAAACATATAAAGAGAAAAAAGACAGCAATACGTATAACTATCCACTTTTTACAGACAAAAAAAATACGTTATACAGCTTAGCCCTGGTTTTTCCTAAAAAAGAATATTCCCTGGCGATGAACAACTGGCCTATGCTGCTGGGAACTTTTCTTTCGTTACTGACGATCCTTGGGATCTACATTATCTCCATCAACTATATGATGAGGCAGAAAAAGCTGGCTGAAGTAAAGACAGATTTCATCAATAATATGTCTCATGAGTTTAAAACACCTTTAGCAACAATTTCTGTAGCAACAGACTCTTTGGCCAATGATAAAATTGCCACGAATCCCGATAAGGTAAAATATTACTCGGAACTCATCAAACAGGAGAACCTGAGGATGAAAAAACAGGTAGAAAATGTCCTTAATATGTCTAAGCTTGAAAGAAATGAAGTAAAACTCTTCCTGAAGGAAACCAACGTAAGAGAGCTCATCAAAAGGACTACAGAATCTTTCAATCTCATTGTAGGACAGAGAAACGGATCGCTTACCCAGAAGTTTACGGCGACGCATTATACTTTTAAAATAGATGAATTCCACATCTCGAATATGCTGGTTAATCTATTAGACAATGCCAACAAATACTCTCCTGAAGCTCCGGAAATTCATGTAGAAACGAAAAATGAAGGAAATTGGTATGTTATTGAAGTTTCAGATAAAGGAATGGGGATGGACACCCAAAACAAAACAAAAATTTTCGAAAAATTCTTTAGGGAAGAAACAGGAAATATACACAACGTAAAGGGACAGGGGTTAGGTCTCTCGTATGTTAAGAAAATTGTAGAGCTCCACAAAGGACAGGTGATTGTAGACTCCAATAAAGGAAATGGAAGCACATTCACCATAAAGCTGCCTATGAGCTAACATTAAATAAAGTAAAAAATCAAATAACAAAATATAGAAGATAGAGTGAGAAAGTTCATTCTTAGTATTAATTTTTAATTATTGAAATTATGAGCAACAGAATATTATTAGTAGAGGACGATCAGAGTTTTGGAGCGGTGCTTAAAGATTATTTAACAATCAATAATTTTGAAGTTACTCTTGCCACTGACGGAGAGCAAGGACTTAAAGAGTTTACAGAAAACGAATTCGACATCTGCATATTTGACGTAATGATGCCTAAAAAAGACGGGTTTTCATTAGCTGAAGATGTGAAAAAGATTGATAAAAACACTCCCATCATTTTCCTTACAGCAAGAAATATGAGAGAGGATATTTTGAAAGGATACCAATTAGGAGCTGATGATTATATCACCAAACCTTTTGATACTGAACTTCTTTTATACAAGATCAAAGCTATTCTTCAGAGAAGCTCTACTCTTGAAAATGAAGAACAGGAGCAGTTCAAAATCAGCAATATTTTCTTTGATTCTATGCTGAGACAGCTAAAAGTAGGTGATAAAGAATACAAGCTTTCTCCAAAAGAGAATGAGCTGTTAAAACTTCTTTGTATTCATAGAAATGATTTCATGCCAAGAGATCTTGCTTTAAGAAAAATCTGGAAGAAAGAAAATTACTTTACAGCTAGAAGTATGGACGTATATATTGCGAAACTTCGTAAGTTGTTAAAAGATGATGAAGGATTGGAAATTATCAATGTTCACGGAGAAGGTTTTAGACTTTTAGTGAAAAATTAATTCTAAAATCAAACTATAAATATAAAATTAGCAAAACAATTCAAAATGTTTTGCTAATTTTGTTTCATACCCATGGATATGAAGAATACATTTGTAGGTTTGATCGCCGTATCATTACTTATTGTTTCCTGTAAAAAGGATGAAAGAGCAACGTATATAAAAGAAGCAGGTTCTCAGCCTGAAGTAGCATTGAATACCTCAAAAGCTTCCCTGATGAATCAGGCAGGCATTCAATCTAACCCTACTCCTTCTCCTATTGCAGCAGCTCCGGGAATGAACCCAGCACACGGGCAGCCGGGACACCGTTGCGATATTCCTGTGGGACAACCTTTAAACAGTAGCCCTACTCCGGTTTCTCAAAATATAACCGTCAACGGAAATAATGCCATTCAAATTGACCCTAATGCTGTTTCTCCGGGAAAAATTACTATTGATAATAACGGCAAACAGGTAAAAACAGCTCCGGGAATGAATCCTCCTCATGGAGAACCGGGACACCGATGTGATATTCCTGTGGGACAGCCTTTAAACAGTAAGCCGGCACCTGCTCCTCAGCCAACGGCTAATGTACAGACTATTCCTACCCCCGCTCCAGCTCCTGCATCGAAGAACCTGGCTATGGGAGAAAAACCAAAAGCCAATCCTGCTCATGGTGAACCCTGGCATAACTGTGCTGTGAAAGTTGGTGATCCTTTGCCATAAATTTTGTATTTTTGCAGGAATGAAGCTGCTTCACCTATTTTTAATAGTATTTTGTTTAGGAATTTTTTTGGTTCCTAAAGACAGCTTCTATGCCCAATCCATGCAAGATACTTGCTGTAAGGCAGAATCTAAAAAGGATTGCTGTAAACATCATTCTTCTAAAAAAGACAGCAAAGACGATACTACAAAATCTTGTAATGATGACTGTTGTTCATCATGTGTTGCCTGCTTTACTTTTATAGAAACTCCATTTTCAAAAAATTTACGCCTGGAACTGTCTTATTACAAATCGAATAAGAACCCTCAGTTTCAATACTCAGATCCTTATCTTTCAGACCGTTTAAAAGAGATCTGGCAGCCGCCTAAAATAGGTTAATTAAACAGAGTCTGTTCATTATATGATGTAATGGACGGTTTTTTAATTAATCTAAACTTTTAAATAAAATGAAATTATATATTTCCAGGTTACTACTTGGTACCTTATTCCTGTTTACACAATTTATTGCTGCTCAGGGTCTTTCAAAAAATCAGTTCAAAGTAAAAGGGAACTGTGAAATGTGCAAAACCAGAATTGAAGGAGCTGCTAAAAAGGCAGGGGCAAAAACCGCAGTATACTCAATCGATCTGCAAACTTTAACATTAGAAACAGAGCATGTTTCCGCAGATGAAATTTTAAAGAAAGTGGCTGATGCAGGTCATGATAATGAAAAATACAAAGCTTCCAATGATACCTATGAAGGTCTTCCGGGATGCTGCCATTATGATAGAACCCTTCAGCCGGCTGCTACAGAATCTCAGGATCATCATGCCCATAAAAAAGAAAACGAGTTTTATGTAAAAGGAAACTGTGCCTCATGTAAAGCAAGAATTGAAAAAGCAGCTAAAGATGCGGGAGCCGGTTCGGCGGAATGGAATGCAGAAAAACAAACCGTAATCCTGGATTTCGATTCTTCAAAAACCTCATCAGATAAGATTTTAAAAGCAATTGCTGATGCAGGTCATGATAATGAAAAGTATAAAACCTCCGACACCGTTTATAAGAACCTTCCGGGATGTTGCCTGTATGACAGAGATATTCCGTTTGGAGAAGCCAATCCCAATGTTCATTATGAAGAAGGAACAAAGCATGAGGATCACAAAGAGCATCAGCCGCAAGCCAATACCGAAGATCACAGCCAGCATGAAAAGAATATTGACGGTGTAGTGGTAACAGGGTATAAAGCGGCGACATCTTTAAGTAAAAAAGAAGCCGGACTTGTTTTTAATATTGATAAAAAAGAACTTTTAAAAGCTGCCTGCTGTAATCTGTCTGAAAGCTTTGAAACCAATGCTACAGTAGATGTATCTTTCAGTAATGCCGTTACAGGTACCAAACAGTTAAAAATGTTGGGTCTGGACCAGAAATATACCAGCTTAACGAAAGAGCAGCTTCCTGAAATCAGAGGATTAGCCTCAGCTTATGGGCTGAATTTTATTCCCGGAAGATGGATTGAAAGTATTCAGTTAACCAAGGGAGGAAGTACCGTAACTAACGGGTACGAAAGTATTACCGGCCAGATCAATACTGAGCTTCTGAAAAATGCAAAAACACCCGAAACCTCTCTGAATCTTTTTTCTGACTTCAACGGAAGAGCTGAAGCCAATATTACAAGTGTTTCTCCCATTAATGAGAAATGGTCACAGACATTTTTACTTCATGGAAACGGAACCTTTGGAAATACGGATATGAATGGTGACGGTTTCCTGGACAGACCAAAAGGAACACAAATCAATGCTGCTTACCTTCTTAATTATAATGATCTGGAAAAATCCGGATTCGGATCTCACTTTGGAATCAATTTCATCCGGGATGAGAGAACTGCCGGACAAGTAGATTTTGATAAAAAACTGGCTCAGGATAAACAGTATGCTTATGGAGTAGGTATTGATATTTCAAGGTTTCAGGTTTGGAACAAAACAGGATATGTTTTTAAAGGAAAACCTTACCAGAGTATCGGATGGATGAACCAGTATGTGTATCACCAACAGGATAGCTTTTTCGGGCTGAGAAATTATAACGGGCAACAGCACACTTATTATTCCAACTTAATTTTTGAAAGCATTATTGGAAATACCAACCACAAGTATAAAGCCGGAGCAAGCTTTTTATATGATGGCTATGAAGAAAATTACCTGACAGACAACCTTAAGAGAAACGAAATTGTTCCGGGAATTTTTGCAGAATATACTTTAACAGGTTTAAAATATACTTTAGTAGCAGGAGCAAGAGCTGATTTTCACAACTTAGCAGGAACTCAGTTTACCCCCCGACTTAATTTTAAATATGATTTCACTCCCCAGACGATCTTAAGACTTTCTGCAGGAAGAGGATTCAGAACGGCTAATGTTTTTGCGGAAAACCAACAGTATTTTGCGTCCAACAGAGCGATTAATATTCTGTCAAACGGTGGGAACATCTATGGTTTAAAGCCTGAAATAGCATGGAATTATGGAGTAAGTCTGCAACAGGAATTTAAAATTTTCGGAAGAAAATCAACTATTATTGCAGATTTCTTCAGAACGGATTTCCAGGACCAGGTGTTGGTAGATTTGGATAAATCACCTCAGCAACTTACATTCTATAACCTTGAGGGCAAGTCTTTTGCCAACTCTTTTCAAACGCAGTGGGATTTTACTCCTTTCAAAAACTTTGATGTAAGATTAGCGTACAAGTATTATGATGTACAGGCAGATTATATCGGTGGAAGAAGAGAAATTCCTTTTATGGCCAAGCACAGAGGATTTGTGAATTTAGCCTATGCCACCAATAAAAATGATAAAGGCGGATTCTGGAGCTTTGATACTACTTTAAACTGGGTAGGAAAACAAAGACTTCCGGATACATCAAGCAACCCTGCAGAATTTCAGTTACCGGTGTATTCAGAATCGTATGCCATACTTAATGCGCAAATCTCAAGAAATTTCAATAAAAAGATCAGAGCTTATGTAGGGGGAGAGAACCTTACTTCATACTATCAGAAAAATGCAATTGTTGATTTTAAAAATCCTTTTGGAAGTTATTTTGATGGCGGAATGGTGTACGCTCCTATTATGAAAGCTAATTTCTATGTTGGGCTTGATGTTACTTTCTAGTCATTGATACGGGTTGAAAAAACCTTTCAACGCTAAAACATTTCCACAGATTTCTCAGATCACACAGGCTTATGCGCTGTAAAATTCGTGAGATCTGTGGGATTTTTTTGTCGTATGGTCCATAAATACCAGGGTGATCATCATCGACAGGTCGCCATAAAACCAGGATATTTATTATTATTTCTTCACTTCAAGGATCTATGATCAACAGATTTAATAAAAAAATGATCTTGAAATCAAAAAATTATTATATTTACACTTTATTATATGTATGAACATACCTTCTAAAGATTTTACGATTGATCACAACAGCAAACTCCCACTCCATGTACAGGTAGAGGAACTTTTTCGTAAACTTATTAAAATGGAAGAGTATAAAAAAGGAGCTCTATTACCTAAAGAAGTTGACCTGGCTAACCTTTGGGGTGTTTCCCGAAATACCATTCGTCAGGCTACAAACAAACTGGAGCATGAAGGACTGATCATCCGTAAAAAAGGCATTGGAACCCGTGTTGCCGAAAAGAAGAGTCTTGTCACCGGATTGGACCACTGGTACAGCTTTACCAGAGAAATGCAGGAAAAAGGAATTCTTGTAGTCAATCAATCCTTAAAGACGGGTGCAGAACAGCCTACTGAAGAAATCTGCAATTTTTTTAACTGCCCTTCGGATAAAAAAATATTTAAACTTTCTAAATTAAAGGGTGAAAATTCAGGAGATCCGATTGTTTATTTTGAGAGCTATTTTCATCCAAGAATCGGTGTTGATAAAAATGATGATTTCAACATTCCCTTATATGGGATGCTACAGGAAAAATATGGGGTAACAGTACACCGTTCCCGGGAAAACATCAGTGCCTGCCAGGCAGGGAGTGTCATAGGAAAGAAGTTAAAAGTATCAGCCAGTTTTCCGGTGCTGAAGCGCGAGCGTTTTGTCTATGATATCAACGGAAAACCCGTAGAATACAATGTCGGTTATTACCGTTCGGATAAGTTTACCTATACCATAGATATTAACAAGTCTCCGGATAATTGATGGTGTTTTTTTATCGTCTAATATGTTCAAACATTCCAACATATAATTATTAAAAATGAAGCCCATGTATAACAAGTATTTTATTTTGCTGATCTCCTTTTTGATGACAGGCAATGGTATCTATGCTCAGAAGAATGTTCCTTATTTTGGGAATATACAGGCAACCAACGGATATTCCCGTGAAATAAGTGGTGAGAATATCGACTATTTCTCGGCTTTTCCCGATCATGCTACCCGTGCCTTACTTACGCGTACCACAGATGGAGCTAAGACCATCGAATGGGAAACAGCTCCTGTACCACAAAAAAATACCGGCTCATATGTATATTTTAACTGGTTGGTTTCCCATTCGTCCGGAACCAGTGGAGGACCCCGTAATTTTGATTTATACATCAATGATCAAAAAGCACTAACCCTTACGACCTATCCCGCCAATCAGCGTCCGGACTGGATTGCTAAAGCGGCAGACAGTACAGCCTTTGTATTTCATCAAACCAAAATGGACGGACTGAAAGATTCCTATGGTATCGCTTATCTGCGGGTTCCTGTGAGTAAGGTTACCCCAGGAAAACCTCTCCGTTTAAAAATAGTGGGACAAGCACAGAATAGCCGGGATTGGCTGATGACTTATAAATTTACATTTCAGGAAAAAATAGATGCCCAGTCTACCCCATTTCTTTTAAAAGACGGCAAACGTCTTCTCACCCTTACGACCCTTCACTTTGGTCCGGAACAAAAAATAACCGCTAAAATAGATAACAAAGACACTTTCTCTTTTACGATGCCGGATGGTATTAAAACCTTTGACATTCCTGTTTCTCTTTCCTCAAAAGGAGGTAATATAGAACTGGTGGTTACCTCAGGAAAAAAAGAGCTTCTCCGTAAAACCATTCAGGCAGGAGCTGTAGTTCCCCGTACCTTATACTTCGTTCATCATTCTCATACCGATGTCGGATATTCACATCTCCAGGCAGAAGTAGAAAAGATTCATACCCAGAATATCTATGATGCACTCAAAATGATTGAGGAAACCAAAAATCTACCTGAGGAAGCCCGTTTTAAATGGAATGTAGAAGCCCTTTGGGATGTGGAAAACTTTATGCGAAAAGCAACTCCCGAAGATAAAAAGGCTTTTGCAAAAGCCGTCAAAGAGGGAGGCATTGGTCTTTCTGCCATGTATGGTAATATTCTGACAGGACTTAGCCAGCCGGAGGAATTATTTCATTACACTGAATACGCGCAGAAACTGGAAAAGGAATTTGGCTTTACGATCAACAGTGCCATGATGTCTGATGTTCCCGGATTTGCATGGTCTTTAGTTCCGGCCCTGGCTTCATCCGGTGTAAAATATTTCTCAAGTGGGCCTAATTATCTGGGAAAAACAAATCCTTATCTTGGAGACCGTGTAGGAAACTTTGTCAAAAAATGGGGTGATCAACCTGTATGGTGGCAATCTCCATCCGGAAAACAAAAAATATTATTCTGGACCGCAGGAAGAGGATATTCTTCGTGGCATGGAGTTCATCCCGGAGCTGTATTTGAAAATGGTCAGAAAAAAATTGCAGAATATCTGGAAGATCTTACCCATGCCAATTATCCTTATGATATGGTACAATGGCGATATAATATTGTTGCTGATAATGGACCTATAGATCCTTCTATCTCAAAATTTGTGGACGAATGGAATAAAAAATATGAATCTCCAAAAATAGTACTCAGCACCAATGAAAAAATGTTTGAAATTTTTGAGAAAAAATACGGAGACCAGATTCCTGTAGTAAAAGGAGATATCAGCCCTCATTGGGAGGACGGAGCAATGTCTACCGCCAAAGAAGAAGGGATTAACAGAAACAGCAGCTTAAAGCTGCAACAGCTCACTACCCTCTACGCTATGCTGAATCCTCGCCAATATAACGGTCAGCATTTTTATGAGGCATGGAGAAATGTTATTTTGTTTCATGAACACACCTGGGGAGCATTCAACAGTATTACCGCACCGGATCTTCCTTTTGTAAAAGACCAATGGCAGGTAAAGAAACAATTCTCTCTCGATGGAAGTTCTCTTGCAGACAAGCTGGAAAAGGAGCTGCTACAACCCATTACTGATCCGGCTTCTAAGACGATTGTTGTTTTTAATACCTCTTCGTGGGTACGTAGTGGCACAGTCTCCGTTCCGGAAGCCAACCTTGGAAATGCCGTTCAGGATGCTTCCGGGAATAAGACCCCTTTACAAAAGCTGCAGGATGGAACTATGGCATTTATCGCGAAAAATATTCCACCACTTGGTTCTGCAGTCTATACCATTACTAAAACTAAAGTCCCTGCTGCTGACCCTTTCACTATAACCACTAACAGTATATCGAATGGAAAGGTTACCGTAACATGGGATTCTAAAACGGGAAGTATCACCCATTTTACAGATAACAGTACAACTAATTATGCAGGAAGTTTTAACAATCAAGGGTTGAACAGCTACTGGTATGTTCCGGGATCCGATCCGAAAGAAGCTGTATCCAATTCTGACATACAGGTAAAAGTATTGGAAAAGGGACCGGCAATGGCTAGAGTTTCATTGGTATCAGAAGCTCCGGGAGCAAAAAAGCTGGAAAGAATAATCACTCTATGGGCAGACAGTGATGAAATTTCCCTGGAAAACATTCTCGATAAAAAGTCTGTCCGTTCAAAAGAGTCTGTACATTTTGGATTCCCTTTCAATACTGATTTTAAAAACATTACTGTAGATGCAGGATACGGTACCATGAAATATCTTACGGACCAGCTTCCGGGATCCAATATGGATTACTGGTACAGCCGACGTTGGGTTGATGCTTCTTTCGGACAAAAGGGTATGCAGTGGATGATGCTGGAAACGCCATTGATTGAAGCGGCAGAAATGATTGACGAAAGAATGGTTATTGACAACAGCCACAAAAAATGGAAGGATCAGGGAACTCCTTATACAACCAACTGGTTCAGCTACGCCATGAATAACTACTGGCACACCAATTATAAGGCAGATCAGGAAGGTCCGGTACATTACCGCTATGCTCTCCGTCCGCATTCTGCTTTTAATGCTGTAGAAAATGAAAAATACGCAGCTGCTTTTACTCAACCTCTCATCGCTATTCCCATGAAAGAAAAATCACCCCTTACAGGAAGCCTTTTTCTTATGAATAATGATAAAGTGGTAGTAACAAGCATTACTCCACAGGAAGATCAGAGTTTCGTGATCAGGCTGTATAATCCTGATGAGAAGGAGCAGACCACTGCATTTTTATGGAAACAACTTCAGCCATCGAAACTTATTGACCTTACAACAGGCAAAACAATATCTCCAAACGAAAAACTTAGTTTATCAGGTATGGACGTGGTAGAAATAAAGGTAATACCTTAAAGCTAACCCTTATAGGTACTAACCCTTATAGATTGAATATAATCTTTATACCCATTTAATAATACTAAAAGTAAAACAATGTCAAAGCCAGTAATTGCCATCGATATGGGAGGCACAAAGATTAAAATAGGTATTGTACAGGGTAATACTGTTCTTTCCTCTGATTCTATTGATGCTGATTCCGGTAGCGGGCTCAGAAAGAGACTCCATTTTATCCAAAAGGCTGTAGAAGATTTGCTTGACCGAGAAGGGATTTCCTTAGCAGAGATTACAGGACTTGGGATGGCTTCTCCCGGTATTATAGACAGTATTCAGAAAAAGATTCTTTCAATTGATAAGAAATTTGGAGATGCTCCCGGTATTCATTTAGAAGAATGGTGTTTACAGACTTTCAACCTACCCTTTAGCATAGAAAATGACGCCCGTTCTGCTCTATGGGGAGAATGGAAATATGGAAAGGCAAAAAATTTTGACAGTGCTGTCATCATGACTTTGGGAACGGGAATAGGAAGTGCAGCTATCATGGACAGGCAGTTATTGAGAGGTAAGCATTTTACGGCAGGAATACTGGGTGGACATTCTGTGATCAATTACAAAGGAATCCATTGCAACTGCGGTAATAAAGGTTGTGTAGAAACCGAAGCTTCAACCTGGAATCTTACCAGTATAGCCCGTTCAGATAAAAATTTTGCAGAAAGTCCCCTAGCCCATGCCCCTGCCATCGATTATGAATTAATTTTCAACCTGGCACAGGAAGGCGATGCAGTGGCGTTACATATTCGTGAACAAAGTGTACAGGTATGGTCGGCATGTGCCATTAATCTCATTCATGCTTATGACCCGGAAATTTTAGTTCTTACTGGAGGAATTATGGCCAGTAGTTCTCAGATTGTTCCTTACATCAGAAAACATATAGAAACTCATGCCTGGACACCCTGGGGGAAAGTAAGCATTGAGGAAGGTGAATTTCCTGATACAGCCGCTCTATTGGGAATAGCACATCTTGTAAGTAATTAATAAAAATATAAGAATGAAATCAAATTTTAATAAATATCCTATCATTGAAATACAGGGGCACACCTGTACAACCGGCTGGGAAAATATTGCGAAAGCACTTCAAAAAGGTACTTCAAAAATAATAGCTATTGAATGTTATCCGGGAGTATTGCTGGAAGAAATCATCACTTCAGTACAGGAATGGTTAAGCCCTGAACGTATCTTCAATACTACAGAGGCTATGAAATCTGAGGATGAAATTACCGAAATGGTGGAAAAGTACGTAACAGATGATCCTGTATTCGGGTATATAACGCCCTTGGAACTGGAGGATTATTTTGATCCGTCAAAAGTGGCTGTACTTCAGAAAAGTATAGATCATAGTAATGGCTGTACAGTCATTATAGGACCGGGAGCTAGTTTAGTCTATCCTAAGTTTGACCTTTCCGTTTATGCAGATATGCCCCGATGGGAAATACAGATGCGCTACCGCAACAATACAGCCTGTAATCTGGGCAGAACCAATTATACTGATTCTGTTGCCTATCAATACAAGCATGCTTATTTTGTAGATTGGCGTGTGTGCGACCGCTATAAAAAACGCATCCTGAAGTCCTGTCAGTTTGTGCTTGATACCACTTTACCTCATCACCCCAAAATGATCGGGGTACAAGCTTTATTGGAAGCGCTGCAGAAAACTGTAAAACGTCCCTTTAGAGTCGTTCCTTTTTTTGATCCGGGACCATGGGGAGGCCAATGGTTAAAAGAGGTGTGTGATTTAGACAGAAGCCGTCCCAACTATGCCTGGGGTTTCGACTGTGTTCCAGAAGAAAACAGTTTATTATTAGGCTTTGGAGATCAGGTCGTAGAAATACCTGCCATTAACCTGGTATTTTTTCAGCCGGAAGCCTTATTGGGAAAACAGGTATATGAAGGATTTGGAGATGAATTTCCTATCCGTTTTGATTTTCTGGACACCATGGAAGGAGGCAATCTGAGCTTACAGGTACATCCACTGAAAGAATATATCAAAGAAAAATTCGGGATGTCTTATACTCAGGATGAAAGTTATTATATGCTGGATGCCAAAGATGATGCTTTTGTCTATCTTGGCCTGAAAGAAAATATCAATCCGGAAAGGATGATGGAAGATTTAACAGCGGCACAGCATGGCAACATCCCTTTTGATACCGAAGAATATGTACAAAAATGGCCGGTCCGCAAACATGATCATGTGTCAATCCCGGCAGGCACCGTACATTGTTCAGGAGCAGATTCTGTAGTACTGGAGATTAGTGCTACTCCCTATATTTTTACCTTCAAGCTGTGGGATTGGGGAAGAATGGGACTGGATGGAAAACCCAGGCCTATATCTCTGAAACACGGTAACAATGTAATCCAATGGGATCGTACGACTTCATGGGTCAAAGAAAATATTCTTAATCTTACCGAGTCCGTGGCTGAAGGAGATGGATGGAGAGAAGAACGCACCGGACTAGATGCCTTGTCGTTTATAGAAACCCGAAGACATTGGTTTACAAAAAAAGTGATTCATCATACGGAAGGTGTAGTGAATGTACTGAATCTGGTGGAAGGCCATGAAGTTATTGTAGAGAGTCCGGATCACCGTTTTGAGCCTTATGTCATTCATTATGCCGAAACCTTTATTGTACCGGCTGATATAGGAGCTTATACCATTATGCCTTATGGTGAAAGTGCAGGTAAAGAATGTGTGACTATAAAGGCAAGCATCCGAAGGGACATGATTGCAGAAAAAGTTTTAAACTAAACGATATGCCACCAACTCCAAATTCAAATATTATTTATAAAGCTACCCTGGTAGCCTCCGTGGGCGGTTTATTATTCGGGTATGATACGGCGGTGATTTCCGGAGCTATCGGATTTATGAAGATCTATTACCAGCTTTCTGATGTGATGACCGGCTGGGTGGCTTCCTGTGCTTTGCTTGGCTGTATTGTCGGAGCAATGTATTCCGGGAAGCTTAGTGATTATGTTGGGCGTAAGAAAGTCCTGATGCTTTCCGGTTTCTTGTTTACCATTTCTTCAGTAGGTACAGCTATAGCTCCCAATCTTTGGATCTTTGTATTATTCCGGATTATTGGTGGTATGGGAATAGGCATTGCCTCTATGCTCTCTCCGATGTATATTTCAGAAATGGCGCCTGCTGGCATCCGGGGACGTCTGATCTCTATTTTCCAATTGGGAATTGTCTCCGGAATTCTCATCATCTATTTTGTGAATGCCTATATTGCAGGGATACATAATGAAAGCTGGAATATTTCTACCGGCTGGCGCTGGATGTTTGGCTCAGGAATTATCCCATCAGTAATTTTTGTATTGCTATTGCTCACTGTACCGGAAAGTCCGCGTTGGCTGGCCGGGCAGAGACGAAATACAGAAACTTTGGAAATCCTTAGTCAGATCAATGGAAAAGCTATTGCTCAGCAGGAGCTTGAATCTATTAACGAATCACTCAAAGACGAAACCCCTTTTTCCTTTTCCGACGTCAGAGAGCCAAAGGTAAAACGGGCGTTGGGAATTGGTATTCTACTCGCTGTATTTTCACAGATAACGGGGATCAATGCGATTATGTATTATGCTCCGGAAATCTTTAAAGCAACCGGCGTAGGATCTGATTCTGCCTTTATACAGACCATTTTGGTGGGTATTATTAATGTCATTTTCACTTTCGTGGCCATAAGATATGTAGACCAATGGGGGCGGAAAAAATTATTACTGCTCGGCATCAGTGGTATGAGTATCTGTCTGTTTATCGTAGGTCTGGCATTTTACTCACAGCAGCAGGGTTATCTTGTTCTCATTGCCATATTGGGGTATATTGCCTCTTTTGCCATGTCCCTGGGGCCTCTTACATTTGTTGTGATTGCTGAAATTTTCCCTACCAAGGCCCGGGCCACAGCGATGTCTGTTGCTACTTTCTTTCTGTGGGCAGCTGTATTTTTGGTCTCTCAGACTTTTCCTGTACTGATAGGAAGTATAGGAAATGCGTATACCTTCTGGCTTTATATGCTCGTTGCGGTCATTGCTTTTCTTTTTATCTGGAAAAGAATTCCGGAGACCAAAGGAAAGACACTGGAAGAAATAGAAAATACCTGGCAGGAAAATAAGAATTGAATGTTTAGCATTTCCTGCGGAATGAAATAACAAATCCCATTTTAGTCATCAAATGATCAACTAAAATGGGATATTTATTTGTACTTATCCTGAACTATCTTCCGAAGTCATCCTGTACTCTTACAATATCATCTTCATCAGAAGGATGAGAGGCATCGGTGTGCTGCCAGATTTCAGCAACAACTCCCCAGCCGTCTAAACCGATCAAACGGTGTCTCTCTCCCTGCTGAAGTTTTACCTGATCTGCCGGATGGTAGGTTTTCAATTCTCCTTCTTCATCGGTATTGCTTCTCTTAATACCCACGGTTCCTTCTACTACCTGCCAGATCTCAGCTCTTCTGTGGTGATACTGCCAGCTTAGTCTTGCTTCAGGAGCTACTATAAGAATTTTAGGACTCAATTTTCCTCCTATTCTTAAACTGTCTACATCAATTCCATCAAAATATTGGTTGGCAAAGTCCTGTGCCTGAGTTTCATCAATCACAAAAAAACCACCCCATGGTCTTGTATCATCTTTTGCAGCAAGATTAAATCCTTGCGTTGCCAGCATTTTTTCTACTCTAGCGAATATTTCTTTCTTTTCTGTACTCATACAGTTGTATTTGTAGTTTAAAATTATTTAGTTGATTCTTCTTTTGATATTGAATATGGAAAATCTTTTTCCTGGGAACCTCTTTCTTTATTAGGTCGGCTATCCATTTTAAAATCCAGAACAGCACCTTTCATCAGTTCTTTATGGCTTAGCCAGTTTTTGGAATAAGGCTGCTGGTTTACATTCAATGATTTTACATATAGGTTTTCGGAATTATTTTCCGGAGCTTTTATTTCAATTTTCTTGCCATTTTCAAGATGAACAGTAGCTTCTTTGAACAATGGAGCTCCTAAAACATACTGGTCTGTTGCCGGTGTTACCGGATAAAATCCTAATGCTGAGAAAATATACCACGCAGAAGTCTGCCCGTTATCTTCATCACCACAATACCCGTCGGGTGTTGCCATATATAGTTTATTCATGACCTGTCTTACCCAATATTGTGTTTTATAGGGAGAGCCGGCATAATTGTATAAATAAATCATATGCTGAATAGGCTGGTTTCCATGAGCATACTGCCCCATATTCATGATCTGCATTTCTCTGATTTCGTGGATCACGCTTCCATAATAACTGTCATCAAAAACCGGTGGCAGAGAGAAAACCTCATCCAGTTTAGCTTCAAATTTCTTTTTGCCTCCCATCAATGTGGCAAGGCCATCAATATCCTGAAAAACAGACCAGGTATAATGCCAGCTGTTTCCTTCTGTAAAAGCATCACCCCATTTGAAGGGATTGAAAGGTTTCTGGAAGTTACCATCCTTATTTTTACCACGCATCAAGCCTGTTTCCTGATCGAATACATTTTTATAATTGTAGGCTCTTTTTTTATAGATATCAATTTCCGAAGCCGGTTTTCCTAATGCTTTACCCAATTGGTAGATAGAAAAATCATCATATGCATATTCCAGGGTTCTGGCTGCATTTTCGTTAATCTTTACATCATAAGGAACATAGCCCAGTTTATTGTAATACTCCACACCTGCACGGCCTACAGCTTCTATAGGTCCTTCATTATTTGCACCGTGTTTTACAGCCTGCCAAAGGGTTTCTGCATCATAACCACGAAGTCCTTTTATATAAGCATCTGCTACTACAGATGCAGAATTGTTTCCAATCATAATATCTGAATATCCCGGACTGCTCCATTCTGGTAAGAAGCCTCCCTCTTTGTAGGCATTGGCCAATCCTTCCTGCATTTCAACATTGATCCCCGGATATACCAGGTTCAGGAAAGGATACAAAGCACGAAACGTATCCCAGAAACCTGTTCCCGCAAACATCCTACCATCCAACACTTTACCATTGTAAGGACTCCAGTGCTTTATTTTATTCTGCGCATCAATTTCATATAATTTTTGTGGAAAAAACAATGTCCTGTATAAAGAAGAATAAAAGGTTCTCATCTGTTGGTCTGTTCCTCCTTTCACCTCTATTTTCCCTAATGTTTTGTTCCAGATATTTTTAGCCTCGGTTTTTACCTGCTCAAAATTTTTGCTGCCAATTTCTCTTTTCAGATTCAGTTCAGCCTGTTCAAAGCTTATGAATGAAGAGGCTACTTTTGCATAAACCGCTTCCTTGTTTTTAAGTTTAAATCCAACAACTGCACCGGCATGATCGCTGGTAATTTCTAGCTGATCATTAACCAGTTTATCATTCTTCCAGGCTTTTGTCAGCTCGAAATCTTTATCAAACTGAATCACAAAATAGTTTTTAAAATTCTCATATTTTCCTGTTGAATATCTGGTCGTATACCCCAGGATTTTTCTTTCTTTAGGAAGAATTTTAATGTAAGAGCCTTTATTCAAAGCATCAATTACTACGTAAGCACTGTCTGTTTTAGGAAAATCAAACTTAAAGAAAGAAGCTCTTTCTGTAGGTGTAAATTCAGTTGTTACATTAATATCAGCTAAGTATACACTATAAAAATAAGGAGTTGAAACCTCAGCTTTATGGCTGAACCAGCTTGCCCTGTCATCTTCTTTAAATTTTAGCTGACCAACACCCGGCATGATGGAAAAAGCGCCATAATCATTCATCCATGGAGAAGGCTGATGGGTTTGTTTAAATCCTTTTATTTTATCGGCATCATAAGTGTATGCCCATCCGTCACCCATTTTACCTGTCTGAGGAGTCCAGATATTCATTCCCCAGGGAAGTCCGACTGCCGGATAGGTATTTCCATTGGATAAAGAAGGCTTAGACTGAGTTCCCATTAACGGATTCACATAATCTACAAGAGATCCGTTCTGCCCGAATGCACAGACCTGTAATAAAAGAAAAAAAGTAGAAAATAAAGACTTCATTGTATCGTTTTATTATTTATTTAAGCATTTTCAAAGCATAACTGGCCGCACCTAAGATGGCTGCATCTTCAAAAATAGCAGAAATTCTAACGGGCAAGTTAATATTATTCTTTATTAAATTCTGAATAAACCGCTTCTCAAAGTAAGGATATGCTTTTGCAATATTCCCTCCAATTACCAAAACTTCAGGTTCATAATGGTTCACGTATTGTACTACAAATTCGGAAAAAGAATCTGCATATTCATCAAATATTTTGGTTTGTATTTCAAGGGGTTTATCCAGCAGCTCTTTGGTTCCTGAAATCTGTTCCCCTGTTAATTCAGCATAATAATTAACAAACCAGCGTGTTGCCAGATAGTCTTCACAAATAGAGTTTTTAAAGGATGAATCCCAAAGATCTTCGTCAGTGGCAAATTCCCCATTATAAAAAGTAGTTCCCAATCCTGTTCCCAGCGTTACTCCAAAAACCTTGTTGAAACCCTGCACACAACCTCCAAAAACCTCACCTTCCATAAAGGCAGCGGCATCATTTACAAAATATATCTGATCCTGAGAAATCGACATTCTTTTAGCCAGCTCTTCTTTGATATTAACCTGATAGATGTCTATAAATTTTCCTTGCTGCATCAGAGATATTCCATTTTCATAATCGAAAGGCCCCGGCATTGCAATTCCCAATAAAAGATCTTCTTTATCCAAATCATGGGCTGCCTTATCGATCGCTGAAACCCATGCAGAAAAAATGATTTCTTTAGATTCAAAAGAGTCTACATGCTCCCGTACATATGTTGAAGAAATGATTTCACGTTTTTCAGAATTCACCTGAGCCAGTGTAATATGGGATCCTCCAATGTCTATTCCTAGTATATTTTGCATTATTTTTCCAATTTATTTTCCTTCAAAAGTTATAACAACATTTGGGTTTTGACTATTTACAGTATAGCTATCAAATGTTAAGGTGTTATTTTTTAAATTATATTTTATAGGTTTTCTATCTTTTAACAAATAGGCAGAGCTAATCTTTTTAAATGGAAAATTTTCCAAAGTAATTGTTTTTTCTTCCTTATTATTAAGGATATGAACATAGATTTTACCTGCCTTCTGAGTGATGGCTCCCCATTTTTGAGGTGGAAGATACCCTCCTCTTGTTCCATAAATACTTTCACCATACACTTTCATCCAATTTCCCATTTCTGTAAAGGAATGAATAAAAGGTTCCGGAATTTTACCATTAGGCATAGGTCCTACGTTTAACAACAAATTGGCGTTACTTCCTGCTGCATTGACCAACAAATCTAAAAGTTCCTTAGATGTTTTATTCTTGTTGTCTTTTAAATTGAACCCCCAGGAGCCATTTATTGTTTCACAGGTTTCTAAAGGCAGTTGAGATGTTTTTTGAAAACTCAATCCACTTTTATTCTGCCCCGGAATATCTCTTTCAAACATCTGGAAATCTTCCCCTTTTAATGGAGTGATATGATGATTATTCCCAACAAGACATTGAGGCTGAAGTGTATGGATAAGCTGATAAATTTCCTCCATTCTCCAATCTACATATGTTTGTTCCTTTCTGTTTTCTTTTTCCTCTTCCATTTGATCCCAATACCCATCAAACCAGATCCCTGAAACTTCACCATACTGGGTTAATAGTTCTGTCAATTGATTTTTCATAAACTGGATATAGTCATTCCAGTTTCCTTTTTCAGTACGTCCGGTTTCCTTCCCTGTACGGCCTGTCCAGTAAGAATAATCAGTTCTTCTCCAGTCCAACAGTGAATAATAAAATGCTATTTTGATCCCCTGCTGATGACACTCCTGAGCCAGCTCTTTCACAAGATCCCTTTTAAAGGGGGTATTCATGATCGTAAAATCCGAATATTTGGTATCCCACATACTAAAACCATCGTGATGTCTTGTCACTAATGTAATATATTTTATTCCGGCATTTTTAGCCATTGTAACATATTCTTTAGCATTAAACTCTGTGGGGTTAAAGAAATCTTTCAGCTTAGTGTAATCATTCACTGGAATTTTATCATCGTTCATCACCCATTCTCCCCTGCCCAATTCACTATATAATCCAAAATGGATAAACATACCGAATTTTTCATTCTGAAATTCTGTTCTTGCTTTAAGATTAGCGGCTACCGGTTCATAGTTTTGCTGAGAAAATCCCATACAAAAGCTCACCACCAATATCATTAATAATATTTTTTTTACCATCAGTTACTTCCTAAATTTTAACAGATAAAACCTGCCTTATGCTATTAAAAACATAACGCAGGTCTTGATTAGATCTTATATTTATTTTACAATTATTTTACCAGATGACACTACCTTATTATCAGCTGATGTAATTTTGTAAAGATAAGTACCCGCGGGTAAATCCTGCGTATTAACTACATTATTATTTGGGTTAATATTCTGTTTTTTAGACAATGTTCCTGAAGCTCCATACAAAGATATTTCGCTTGCAGATCTGTCATCAATTCTAAACTTAATATCCTCTCCTCTTTTAACAGGATTCGGATACGCTGTATTTTCCTGTTTATTTTCAATTCCTTTTGCCGTTTTTACAGATAAAGAAGAAGGACAAGGGACTTCTGTTTTCCAGTTGACATCCGACATACTGATTAAAGTAGCGGAATGACCGTTTGGAGTAGCATCTACTGCTCCGCTTCCACTTCCGTCATCCATTTTCCAATTGGCCTCCAGGCTCGTTGAGCTGGCCGCAATATTACATTTGTTATCCAGGATTTCCTGAGCCGTCAGAGCTTTCTTCCATACTCTGAATTCATCCAGCGATCCATTAAGTGCACGGGAGTTATCATAATTTCTACCCATATAAAGAATACCATTTGCTGTAAAATTACCGGTAGCCGCAGTACTTGCATCAAGATTACCATTGACGTAGAGTTTCATCGTTGCTCCATCATAAGTTGCTGCCACATGATACCATGTATTGGCATTAAGAGCTGTATTTCCGTTCAATTTTATCTGAGATGAACCAAAACTTAAGGTAAACTGCAGTTTATTATTGGCAAGAGTAGCATCTCCCAATCTTAGTATGGCTGAATTATTATCTCCCACTTCAATTCCTATTACTGACGAAATATAAGGGAAAGCAGTTTTGAATGTATTTACTTTTACCCAGCCTTCAAAAGTAACAGCATTTCCATTGAGGTTAAATTGTCCGGCATTAAGATATTGACTGCTTCCGTTAAAAGAAAGAGATCTTGGGCCAGGGCTGGTAACAGGAACAAGCCCACTATTGAATGGAGTATCTGCTGAATAGGTACTGGTAGTTGTTCCTCCGCATACAGACTGTATTTTCCATACATAGTTGGTATTGGCAGTCAGGTTCTGAAGGGTATAGGTATTGGTGGTAATATTAGGAACTGTAGTCCATGTTGAGGCTGCTGTAGTTTTATATTGTAAAGTATAGGAAGCAGCTGTTCCTACAGTATCCCAGGATAATTTGGTAGTTGTTCCAAGGGCATTGGATGCTATTAAATTTGATGGAGTGGCACATCCGTTTCCTGAATTAAATCTTGGGGCAAAAATGTAGGTACTTTTTGACGTTGAAGAACAGTTAGACTGTATTCTCCAGTCATATTCTGTATTGGATGTTAAATTATTTACGACAATATTGCTTCCTGTATAATTACTTGTTACATTCGTCCAGGTTGTTGAACTGGCAGGCTTATAATCTATATTGTAAGTTTGGGAGCCGCTGGAGGTCCAGTTTAATTTTGCAGAAGTTCCTGTAAGAGTGTTTGCTTCTAATCCTAACGGCGGATCACATGCTGCCCCCTGAGTCCAAGAATAAAGCTGGCCCGACAATACTGTATTTTGGTTATAGAGTATATTGGATCCTGTACTTAAATAGCTGGCCATGTTCGTACCCGGCAGATCATACCACATAAATACGCCATAGCCGTCATTTTTTGAATTGGTAGCCAAAGTGGAAAGTGTAGAAGTAGAGGTGTTATTGATCCATGTTGCCGCAGCAGAAAGCTTAGCTTTGGTAAGAGGAGGCACACTCGGAGCGCTGTATGTCCCGTAATAGGCATTCCAGCTGTAGTCAATATAATTTCCTGCCTGATCTCCATTATAGCTCTGCCTTGAAGTTGCAGGGCCCAGATAATAGAAGGTAATCAGTTTATCAGGCATTGCTGCTTTAAGTTCCTGAAGAAGCATTACAAAAGAGCTGCTATTTGGCTGTCCGGTTCCGTTATTTCCGTAATCAGCATATTCGTCATCCAGGTCTACCCCATCCAACCCATAAGTATAAACAGTATTTGCGATCTGCAGGGCAAAATCTTTCGCAGCTTCCCTATTCGGAAAGTTGGAGATCCCAGCTCCCTGATGATTTCCCAGAATATCAAGTAAAACCTTAATTCCTTTTTGTTGTAAAGGTTTCACATATGTATCGACATCATTCAATACTTTGGTAACATTATTATTGTTTGAAATGTACGCTCTGCTTTTGGACACATCATAATTAATGTTGGCCGCAAAAATAATAGCGACGTCAAAAAGCTGTTTTCCACTGTTCTGCAGGGTATAGGATCCTGCATTCAGCATATTGTTGTTATTCACTTCCACATAGCATATCCCAACAGGATTATTAAGCTGTTGTGCATCGAGAAGAGAGCCTGAATGAAGCATCATTGCCATCAGGCCCATAAAAAAGGATTTTTTTTTCATTGTATACATTATTTTGATGTTTTTGGTGTCGGGATTCTATATACCACTCCCCGGGTATGCTTTTTTAAAGAAACATACCTAAGAAAGAAGGTCATATAAAATAAGGGGGCTATGTCAGCAGCTCCGGGTTTTCGTTAAAGGTTTTCCATAATAATTCTCCAAATAAAGTATTCGACCATGCGAACCATTCTCTGGTGAATTTTTTGTCGTTGTCTTTATGGAAGGACTCATGCATAAAGCCTGTCCCACCGTGCGTTTTCTGTAAGGTGTCTATGCACCATTTAATCTCACCTGTATCTTTAGTGGTGAGTGCTTTCATAATGATACTCATCGGCCAGATCATATCAAGCCCAATGTGTGGTCCTCCAATTCCTTCCGCCAGTTTACCTTTGAAAAAGAATGGGTTATTTTCTGACCAAACAAATTTCCTAGTGTTCACATACACAGGATCATCTGCTTTTACGGCATCTAAATAAGGCAGACCCAATAAGCTCGGACAATTGGCATCATCCATTAGGTTATAGCTTCCAAAGCCATTAACTTCAAAAGCATATATTTTTCCATATTCCGGATGATTGTAAATTCCGTACTTTTTAATGGCGGCATCCACCTCATCAGCAAGGCTGGTAAGTTGCTGAGCCAGACCTTTTTCATTTTTGATCTGAGAAACCATTTCTGCTGCCTGACGTAGGCTTACCACAGCAAATAAATTAGAAGGAATTAAAAATCCATAAATCGTAGCATCATCACTTGGACGGAACATGGAACTGATCAGTCCAACCGGTTTTGTAGGATAACCATATCCTCCCATAGGAACACCATCTGTAGCCCAAGCCGTTGTACGCTCAAACTTGTAAGGTCCCAGGTCTTTTTTCCTCTGCTGCTCGGTAAATGTCTGTAGGGTAAGCTTAATGCCCTGTAGCCAATTAGCATCAAAAGGTTTGGTATCTCCTGTTGTTTTCCAAAAATGATAAGCCAAACGAATAGGATAACACAAAGAATCTATTTCCCACTTTCTTTCATGGGTACCAGGTTTCATATCTGTATGATCGTATTCTTTCCATTTACTTATTTTTTTGTCATCATTATAAAATGCATTGGCATAAGGATCTTTCAGAATGAATTTCGTCTGTTTATAAATAACCCCTGAAATAAGCTTGTGAAGTTTTTCATCTTTTTTTGAAAACTGTAAATAAGGAAAAACCTGCGCAGAGCTGTCACGAAGCCACATCGCATCAATATCACCCGTAATTACATAAGTATCAGGAGTTCCGTTATTTTCACTGTAAAAAACAGTAGTATCTAATGTATTCGGAAAACAGTTTTCAAAAAGCCAGCTTAATTCTTTATTTTTTACTTTCTTTTTAAAAGCCGCAATAGCACTTTCTACGGATTCACTGGTAAAATGTCTTTTATCTTTGGGAACACGAACAACCGGAAAATCGTCCATAACCAGATTCTTTGCAAAAACATTCTGTGTAAACAGCAATCCGGCTCCTGCCAGTGCACTTGTTTTAATAAAATTTCTCCTTTCCATTGATACTTTTATTTCGTTTATTTTTATTAGTCTTATTTTACAGGCTTACTTCCCATTACAAATCTCAGCTCTCCACCATTCATAATATCACTGTGGTTCAATTCCCAGCTCTTGTACTCTTTCCCGTTCAGGAACATTTTCTGAACGTAAATGTTTTTATCGGATATCTTGTCTGCTACTACGGTAAATGTTTTTCCATTTTCCAGCAGCAATGAAGCTTTAGGAAACTGAGGTGCACCAATTGCATAGACAGGTTTCCCTGGTGTCACCGGATAAAATCCTAATGAAGAGAAAATGTACCATGCCGACATCTGTCCGCAGTCTTCATTATTCACAATTCCATCAGGTTTAGCTGCATACATATTATCACGGATATATTTGATCATTTTCTGAGTCTTATAAGGACTTCCTGCATAATTATACAGGTATGGAACATGATGCCCCGGTTCATCTCCAAACCCCAAAGAGCCGATGAATCCTGAAATATCAACATGCTGTTCTCCCTGCATATTAAGAGCTTCTGTAAATGTTTTATCCAGTTTTTCTTCAAACCCTTTTTTCCCTCCGTACAGGTTCATCATTTCATCAATCTGGTGAGGAGCAAAAAAATCATATGCCCAGATGTTCCCGGAAACCCAGTGTGGCTGAAGCTTTTTCCAATCGTTCAGTGCAAAATCTGCTAAAAATTTTCCGTCTTTTTGTCTTGGCCAGAAGTGGTTATTTTCTTTATTGAAAGTATTCAGGAAGTTCATAGAACGTTTCTTATAGACTTCTGCATCTTCTTTTTTACCCAGTTTTTCTGCAAGCTGCTGGATACACCAGTCATCATAAGCATATTCAAGGGTGGCAGAAACAGAAGCTCCGTTTTCCGAAGGAGAATACCCCAGTTTAATATAATCGTTTAGGCCTCCTCCACCATCACTGCTGCTCATTTTATCTGTTAAAGAAGCATCTTTCATTGCAGCAAAGGCTTTTTCAGCATCAATACCCGGTACACCTTTTGAAATAGCATCCCAAATGACCGATACACTGTGATAACCCAACATACAGAAATTATCGTATCCACATAATTCCCAGATAGGCATATGGTCTTTACGGTCGGTATACCTGCTGATCAGGGAATTGGCAAATTCTTTGGTATGTTTCTGATCCATAATGGTCAGCAGAGGATGGGTTGCTCTGAAGCCATCCCAATAAGAATAGGTACTGTAGTTGGTAAACCATTTGGTATTCATATTTTCCTGAGCAGCCACATAATCTCCATTGGCATCCATATAAAGGTTAGGAGCTATAAATGTATGATAAACCCCTGTATAGAAAATCTTTCTCTGACTGTCTGTACCTCCTGTCACCTGAAATCTTCCGATAAGATCTCTCCATGTCTTTTGTGCCGTTTCTTTAGCTTTTGCAAAATCCACATTCGTAGCCTCAGCATCAAAATTCTCCTGTGCATTTTCTGTACTTACCGGAGATAAAGAGACTTTCACTTCGATACTTTCATTATCTTCTGTAGAAAATCTTACAAAAGCTTTCGCATCCTTAGCAAGGGCAATCTTTTCGTTGTTTTTGATTTTCCCTTCGGCATACACTCCGTAAGATTTGAAAGGTTTTGAAAACTCCATCACGAAATAAGCAAATCGCTTACCTCCCCAACCATTGCTGTAGCAGTATCCTTTTATTTTGTTATTACCCTCTACACTTACCAGAGTATGGTAAATATTTCCAAAAATTTTATTGGTTGGATCAATAATGATATTGGATTCATCACTCTTGGGGAATGTATACTTATGAAATCCCACTCTTGGAGAAGCCGTAAGTTCGGCTTTGATTCCATAGCTGTCGAGCATTACTGAATAATATCCCGGGGCCGCCGTTTCTTTTTCATGGCTGAATTTTGAGCGATAGCCTGTCTCGGGGTTATCTTCTGATCCCGGAACCATTTTTACCTGACCTACGGTAGGCATAACCAGAATATCTCCAAGATCTGCCCATCCTGTTCCACTAAGGTGATTGTGGCTGAATCCCATGATCGTCTTACTGCTGTAATGATACCCGGAACACCAGTCCCAGTCTCCACTTTTAGTATTCTGATCCGGACTTAGCTGAATCATCCCAAACGGCGTGGTAGCTCCCGGAAATGTATGGCCGTGACCTCCTGTCCCGATAAAAGGATCTACCCAGGATAAGACATCACCCTTTTGTTGTTGGGCATTCACCGTAGAAACCAGGAGTGTAAAAAAACAGATAAGCAATTCTTTTTTCATGATAAGAGGTATCAGTAATTTTTTATTTTAAAAGTTGGTTTAAAAATATGAAAACCATTACAAATATCCCAATAATAAAGGGAATTAAGCCGATCAACATATTAAAAAACCTCATTTAGATTGAATTTTTTTTCATAAAATCAATAATTTCAGAAATATATCCAAACGCGATAGCTACCACTGTGTCGGCAGCACCATAATATACGGTTACTTTATCTCCTTCAGTCAATGCAGCACATGGGAAAACCACATTCGGCACATCTCCTGTCAGTTCATACACTTCTGCCGGAGCCAGCAGATAAGGTTTTGTTCTGTACAATACTTTTGTAGGATCTTCAAGGTCAAGCAATGCTGCTCCCATTGAATATCTGAATCCTCTGCAGGTATTGATTACCCCATGATAGAAAAGCAACCATCCTTCCTCTGTTTTTATAGGAACCGGACCTCCTCCTATTTTTGTACACTGCCAGGCACTGTCTTCAAAAGGAGTTACTTTCATTACACAACGGTGCTCTCCCCAGTATTTCATATCAGGACTGTAGCTGATATAAATATCACCAAAAGGCGTATGTCCGTTATCACTTGGACGGCTCAGCATCGCATATTTTCCATTGATCTTTTCAGGGAAAAGCACTCCATTTCTATTGAATGGCAGAAAAGCATTTTCACACTGGAAAAATTCTTTAAAATCAAAAGTATATCCAATTCCAATGGTTGGTCCGTTATATCCATTACACCATGTAATCCAGTAACGGTCTTCAATAAAAGTAACGCGGGGATCATATTTGTAATCAGATTCAATCATTTCTGTGTTTCCTGCCTTCATTTCAATAGGGTCATGATTGATTTCCCAATTGATTCCATCTTTACTGAAACCTGCAAAAATATTCATCTGCACCGCTTTGTTGTCACAGCGGAATACCCCTGCAAATCCATCCTCAAAAGGAATCACAGCACTGTTGAATATACTGTTTGACGTTGGTATTGCATATCTGTTAATGATCGGGTTTTCGGAAAACCTCCACATGATATCATTGCTACCTTCCGGGCGATCCTGCCATGGGATCATTACTGATTGAGCTGTCATAAAGTATTTTTTACTTTTTATTTAAATTTGTTTAATAATTGATTTATTGTTCTTTTTGATTTTCCGAATATGGAAACGGAACCCATAGGGTTACAAGAAATGCCGGAATAGTAGCGATCAGTACCCAGATAAAAAACATTTTATATCCTACCCAGTCGCTGATCATTCCACTGAACATTCCCGGAATCATCACTCCGAGATTCATAATACCTGTTGCAAATGCATAATGGGCTGTTTTATGTTTTCCCGGGGCAATCTGCTGCATCATGTACAGCATAAGTCCGACAAACCCAAAACCATAGCCAAAATACTCCACCACTACTGCAATTCCTACCGGTAAGAGATCAGCAGGCTGGTAGTACGCTAATAAAGCATAGACTACAAATGGAATATTGAATGCAGAGCATAGCCATATCAATGATCTCTTCAATCCGCGGGCTGAAATAAAATAACCGGCCAGTACAGATCCTAAAATAAATGCTGCAGAACCATACGTTCCATAAATAAGTCCAATATCTGATGTTGAAAGTCCTAATCCTCCTGAGGACCTTGGTGCTTTAAAAAATAACGGTGCAATTTTTATAGCAAATCCTTCAGCAAAACGATACAAAATAATGAACAGTACAGACCATAAGATGTTCTTCTTTGTAAAAAATGAGGTAATGACTTCCAGCAATTCCTGACGGACATTTCCTGCGGTTTTTTTATCTTTCTCTGATACTTCTTTATTTTCTTTTGGCAGAATCAGGTAGTGGTATATAGCTAATACAAAAAACAATAGAGCATAAATCACCATAATGATCATCCATGCACGGGTTACCCCTTTTGTTTTTTCTAAAACCCCGGCAAAATAAACTAATGCCCCACTACTGATAATTTTGGCCAGATTATAAAAAGCTCCCTGCCAGCCTATATATTTTGCCTGCTCTTTATTGGTAAGGAAACTGATATAAGTTCCATCTGCCACCACATCATGAGTCGCTCCACAAAAGGCAATAACCGCAAAAAGAGCAATACTGTATTTGAAAAAATCCAGCAAAGGAAGACTTAATGCCACCAAAGCAAACAAAATTCCTATCGCAAACTGGGTAACAACAACAAAGAATTTTTTGGTTTTATAGATCTCCAGAAAAGGACTCCAAAGAGGCTTTAACGTCCAGGAGAACATAACCAGAGCTGTCCAAAATGTAATTTGGGCATCTGAAACTCCCATATCTTTATACATAATCCCGGAAACTGCATTAATGGTTACAAAGGGCACTCCCATTGCAAAATATAATGTCGATATCCAAAGGATGGGTTGTATTGAACGGGTTTCAGAGTTGTTTTTTCCCATATTAAAATAAGGTTCTAAAAAAAGAGGGCATCTCAAAATTTCATTCCGACTTAAAACGAAACTATAGAAGAATAAATTATCGGAGATTCTCCTCTCCTTACGAAATGAACACTCAGGGTACAACCTGATTTTTGAGATGCCTCTGTATATAAATGATTCTGATTAATTATAACTTCTTATCCCACCATAATTTTGTACTTCCGATATCAGGACCACCCAGCGTACTCGCAGCTTTTTGATATCCAACCGGATTATTATTACGGTATTTTGTTGCAATTGGTATTCTTCTGACCATTTTATCTGTATCAATATTTCCCTGACTGGAATTCAATACATTTTTAAACAAAATAGGATATCCAGTTCTTCTTTGTTCAGCCCAGGCTTCAGAACCATCAGGATACAAAGCAAGCCACTTTTGAGTCATCAATCTTTCCAATTTTCTTTCTGGATTATCCGCCTCATTCCATTTGATGGTAACAGTACTTAACATTGAATTTCCTGCAGGAATATTATTGACCGCATTTTTGGGATCAGTATAGGCTTGCTCCACAGAAGTGGCATCATTGATATAGGCATTGTAATCAGCACTTTTCCCCCATTCATCCATAGACGTTCTTACCCCCATTTCATAATTACTTTTGGCATCACCGGCTCCTGTATATCCAAATAAAGCTGCTTCAGCTTTTAAAAACCAGGTTTCTGCAGCCGTAAATATCTTCCCTTTTCCGTTTTGATTTCCCGGTGCAAAATAAGCACCTCCTGCCGCATCAGCTAAGGGAACTGAATAATTTACATAGAACGTTTTATCTCCTTTCAGATCAATACCCTGACGAATCCCTATATATTGTCCTGCCGCCGCCGGATCGGTTGCTTTAAAGGCATAAGCACTGATTCTCGGATCTTTAAATCCATTTAAGTAAGCTAAAAGCGGAGCTCCTGATCGGCAATCTCCCCAGTCATAAATCACTCCTCCTATCGGAGAAGGCGTTCCGTAATTAATGAGCGCATTGTCTGTATTATTTTCAATAAGACCTACCGGAGATGCAAGCGCCTCTTCTGCAAACTTTTTAGAATCTACCGGTGCCGCATATCGCATTCTCATGGCAATTCTGAATTTAAGAGAGTTCGCAAATTTCATCCATTTTACTGTATCACCTCCAAAAAATACATCAGCCGATTTAATTACCGATTTATCTTCAACAGCTATATTGGCGTTTTGGAGAACTGTAATGGCATTCGTTAAATCCGCAATAAAAAAATGATAAGCATCGGCCTGAGAATCAAAATCAGTAGATCCATCACTATTCGGTTTATTGAATTTACTATAGATCACAGGTCCATGGGCATCAGAAACTTTAAGACTGGAAACCACCTTAATAATATCCATGATCGCCAATGATTTATCAAAGTTATATCCCGGATAGGTTTTCTCCATAACAGCCTTAAAAATATCTTTCTTGTTAAGAATATCTTCAAGCTGGGTAATCATTATCCTTTCATTCCAGTTATCCATCATAAAATATGTTGAATTGAAATTATTTCCATTGAAAGGATTAGAGGTACTGAAATACCCACTAAACATATCGGCATTCAGGTTTTGTTGCAACTGATATACTCCAAGATTATAATGTACCAAACCTCTTTGCATAAGTTTCATTGAAGATACCAATTGTCCAAAATCAGCATTCAGCTGCTCATCTCCTAAACCTGGAGTATACTCACTGTTAATTTTATCAAAATCACTTGTACAGCTTACAGTAAACAGGCCTGTAGCCATTAACAAATAAAACGCTTTATATTTAAAATATTTTTTCATACTACAGAATTAAAAATTTAATTTCACTGAGAATCCTACTGATCGTGTTATTGGAATTCCAAATATATCTACCCCAACACCTCCGGGATTAACCCCTGAAACTTGTTCAGGATCAAACGGAGCTTTCTTATAAAGGAAGAAAAGATTGGTCCCAATCACACTTAGTGTTGCATCCGAAAGGTATTTTGAATTCACTTTAAAAGTATAGGAAACAGAAGCCTGTCTTAATCGTATGGCAGTAGCTTTATACATATAGGCCTCTGTTAGAGGATCTCTACCTCCTATACTTGAATAGTAAGCCTGAGCATCTGTTTTGTCAGTGTAAGGTGTTCCGTCCTCTTTCACTGCATTTTCTATAACAACTCCACCGGCATCACGGGCATCTGCAGATGTTTTACTTACTCCTAGCTGATCATTCATTGCCTGGGTAATACTTAGAACTTTACCTCCAAACTTCCCATCTATCAGGAAGCTTACATTTAAGTTACCAATATTAAAGGAGTTATTGAGGCCAAGCATAAATTTAGGGTTTGGATTCCCTAAATAATTATCTTTATTTTCTGTTCTTCTGGGAACTCCGTTCTTATCTACAATAATACGTCCCTGATCATCTCTTAAAAAAGCAAACCCATACATATCTCCGAAAGAGCCTCCTACTTTAAGTCTGTTATAACCACTTCCTATTAATTCAAGACTGATATTGGAATCCTGGAAATACTTTACAGGTAATAACTCTATTATCTTGTTTTTATTGGAAGAAGCATTGAATGTTGCTGTCCATCCAAATTTCTGTCCTTTGAAAATATCATAAGAAATAGCAGATTCAAAACCTGTATTCTGAATGTTTCCAGCATTTATCGTTACTTTACCATTATTATATGGATCACCAAAACCTATTGCACTTACATCTTTCAACATTTGATTGGTTGTATTTGATTTGTAATATGTGAAATCAAAGGTCAATCTATTATTCAAAAATCTCAATTCAGTTCCCGCTTCAAAAGTTTTATTTAATTCAGGTTTCAGCCAAAGATCTTTAAATTCTTCACCGGTAATAGGTGAACCACTGAAACCAATAGGGGTTCCTGCATCAAAACCACTGATGTGATTGATCAAAATGGGATCCAATGCATTACCCACTCTTGCATAGGAAGTTCTCACTTTCCAGAAATTAATCGCCTTAGGCAGCGTAAAAATATCTGAAAGAATAGCATTTGCCCCTACAGACTGATAGTCAAAAGAAGTATTGGTTTTTCCATAAAGATCAGCTAATGTTGAAGACCAGTCATTTCTATATGTTAAATCCAGATAAACCAATTTTTTATATCCTATTGTAGTACTGGCAAATACAGACTGATCCTGTCGGTTTCCATTATATATGGTGTATGAAGCTACACTTTCATCCCGTTCTTTTGGCCAGTATAGATTATTAGCTGTAAACAGATTGGGTAGCTTTAACAAGCTATTATCTATTTTGGATGTTAAAGATCTTAAATCCGAGATACTTGCTCCTACGGTAAAGTCTAAGCTGATATCATCTGTGATATGTGGAGATCCCAACAATAGTACATCTCCATATTTGGTGGTACGCTCTATTGAATTTTTAATAAGTCTTCCGTTTTTTCGTCCCTCATAGGTTCCCGGCAAAACAGTTGAAAGAGAATAGGCTGAAATCTGTCTTTCAGTATCTGAGAAATAATAACTGTAATTTCCACGGGCCTGAATATTTAACCAACTGTTAATGGCATAATTCAAGGATGCTGATCCGTAGAAGTTTTTGTTCGTTGTAGTTACAGGGTTTCTGTTCAGCACCCACATTGGATTTTGGTCTTCTGTAGAAAAAACACCATTAGAATCTATATTCCACCAGTTCTGGGCAGGCAGGTTTCTTGATTTATCCAGGTATGAATAATTATTGGCATAATAATCAAAATCTACTCCTCGTGGCAACCAATAAATACTGGTTAAAGGAGAAAACCATCTTCCCGGGGACGCCCTGTTTTTAGAATCCTGTAGAGAAGCCATAACATTGGCTTCTAAAGTCAGTTTATCATCTAAAAACTTACTGGAGTTCCTGAAATTGACATTATACTGCTTAAAATTAGAAGTTGGAATAATCCCATCGTTCGTTGTATTTCCTATAGAGAAAAAGTTTTGAGACTTTTCATTACCGGCACTGAAAGTAAGGCTATTTGTCAATGTTGTTCCTGTGTTCAGAAAATCGTTCAGATAGTCTTTTGAAGCACCTTTTTCTCCCCAGCTTCCCTCAGAGCCCGGCGTATGGGTTGTGGGATTATGTGGGGTGGTCTGAAGATAGCTGTATTGAAGCTTCGGCAGATCATATGCTTTATCAAAAGTAAGACTTGACGAAAAAGACAGTTTACTTCTTCCTTTTGAGCCTTTTTTTGTCGTAATCAATACGACACCGTTGCTTCCTTGTGACCCATATAATGCTGAAGCAGACGCTCCTTTCAGGAAGTTGATACTTTGAATATCTTCAGGATTAATCATACTGAAAATATCTCCTGTATCCGGCATTTGCGAGAATACCATGGCATCTGGCCCTCCGGTATTATTGATAATCGGAATACCATCTATTACAAAAAGAGGCTGGCTGTTTCTTGTAGATTTATCCCCACGCATTACTATTCTTACAGAACCTCCTACACCACCATTCGTTTTGTTGATTTGCACGTTGGAAACTTTTCCATTGATAGAATTTAAAAGATTGGGAGTTTTTACTTCCGTAAGCTCATCGCCACCAATCTGCTGGCTGGAGTAAGTCAGAGACCTGGCCTGTCTTTTTATCCCCAAAGAAGTGACAACAACCTCCTGAATATCGGTTGCCTTAGTGGTGTCGGCTGTTTTTTTCTCTTGTGCATTTGCCAAAAAGGAAAAAACGAATAGAACCGGTATAACTGCTTTTCTCATAAGGTTTAGATTAGTTAGATTTATTTGAAAATCAATTACATCACTTTAAATAGTTCCTTAGTGTTTAATACAAATTCTTTTATTTTTTAAACAATAATATGCTCTTTATGTATTAAATAATTTAAAGTTTTGTTAAGATTTAATTCATATTAGCAAATCTAAATTTTGTTAGCAGTCCGATATAATACTATTTTGTCATAAAACGATATTATTCTTTCATACACTTTCAAAAAAAGAACACAATAGGCTATTTTACAGCAATATACATACGTTTACATTCTACTAATTAAAGTAGCTTTATTTCACTTTTTAACAAAAAAAATCCAGATATTAAATCCAGATTCTCAGGCTAAAATGCTAGTAACCTACCTTATTATTCAATTTTTTTCACTCCTTTAAACTGCTCACGGAATTCTGTGGGAGTTGTTTTTTTAATGGATTTAAAGACTTTATTAAAGTTGGCAATATTATTAAACCCCGCTTCAAAAGCAATTTCAAAAACCGTCAGATTTTTTTCCATCAACCAACGAGCAGCATAGCTAATTCTTATTTCATTAAGGTAATTAACAAAAGTTTTCCCTATTCTCTTTTTAATAAATCTGTTAAAAGTAACATTACTCATATTGATAAGCGAAGCTACATCATCCAGTGTTATTTTATTTTCAAAATTCTTATGAACGAAATCATGAACGATTTTCATTTTATCATTATCTGCAAAACTTTCAAGCTCTATACTATAAGACGACAAAAACGTTTTATCTTGTGCAATAGCCAGCTCATTAAGAATCTTCATCATCTCTATAAAAGATTCGAAACTGTTCATTTTTGAGAGGTTAAGAAACGAATCTTTTAGTTTTTCTGCCGTTTCTGTAGAAAACAGTATTCCTCGTATTGAATCCTTTACCAGATTATTGATGGGTTTCAGAATATTTTTCTGCATCAATGACTGGCTAAAGAAATCCTGATTGAACTGGATGGTAATCTCATGTGTTTTTCTGTTTTTACATTTGTGATTAGCCCAACAATGTGGAAGGTTTGGCCCTACCAGTACCAATTCTATATTACCGATTTCTCCTGTATGATCGCCTACCATTCTGCGGTACCCTTTCCCTTTATAAATAAAATTGATTTCAATTTCCGGATGGTAATGGTATGGAAAATCAAAAGAGGCTTTGATCCTGTCAAATACAAGAAAACTGTCTTCAGGAGATAGTGGAGTTATTTCTCTTAAAATATTTTCTAATTCACTCATGCAGCAGTTTTGAAAAATTAAAAGCTAGTAATTTATGGTATTCAAATACATAATTATCACTCATAATTTGAATGACTAAATTACGGTTATTTTTATAATGGAAATCATTACACTTGTATGCTAACCCTTATTTATAGAAATAAAGCCGTTTCACAAATTTGTAGAAACGGCTTTCATACTTAGTTTCTTTATTCTCTGGAATATCTTTCAGTCAAAGGTTAAGACATTAACCAAAGGAGAATTTATTTCCATTAATAGGTTTTAAGTTTTACTATCATTTCCTGATAATATTTATAATCTAATTTCTTGTCAAAATTAAATCCATACGCTCCGTAACCTCCTACTTTGGACTGATATTTCGGGGAAGTATAATATTGTTTCAGACGCAATGGTCCCTGGCTGCTATCCGTAGAAGAATATGCCGCCTCAAAATCTGCTGAGATTAGCATGATCCGTCCTTTTGGAAAACCAGCCTGTACATAACCATCAATTTTACCGTCGGTATAAGCCTCACTGCCCCAATAATCCTGTATATATATGGAGCTAATTTTTGTAAGTGTTTCTTGTGACAGCTTTAATTCTGACAACCCAACATTTGTATCAATGATTAACAATTTGCCGGATTTGGATTTAGGACCAAAGTATTTGGCAAACGCCTGTACATAAAGATCCCAATCATTGCTATCGATTCCGGTCGTAGAATATCCAGGTTCTAAGTCCAGATCTATTCCATCAAATCCCCACTTGTTCAAAGAATCCGACACCTTTTTAGCATATGCATCATAATCTTCCGGGGTGTTTTGAAATTTTATTGTTTTCCTTTCATCTTTATAGTTTTCAAAAATCTCATTTAAAAACTGGGTTTGGACTACTATTGTCCCTTTAGACTTCAGATATTGGATGTCATTAACAATTTCAGTCAGTGTTTTAGCATCTTCACCCGTTGCGCCCGGAGTTCTATCTCCTCTCTTTAAATTACAAAGTCCTGAAAAGCGATGAAATAAATTGACAATATCCACACCTTCAGGAATATCCCTTAGATTATAATAATCAGGAGTTACTCCTCCTCTTGTTAACCCGTTGAAGTATCCAACTACTTTAAATTTTTTATGACTTATGGCTTCAAGTGGATCCGGCTGTTGTGGATCAACTGTACCTTCATCTCCTGTACAAGAAATACAGTTCAAAGACAATAAAATTAAGATCAATAACTTTAAAAAAGAATTTTTAGTTTTGTTTTTCATATCTTCTGTTTTTGCGTGATTATCAATACATGAAATAAATATTAACCACTTTATCAATTTTACACTCAATTATCATCAAACAATTTAATTTTCGTTAATATTTAATTCATATTTACAAATCTAAATTTTGTACCTTGACAGATATAATACTATTTTATCATAAAACGATATTATTTTTCACATCTTCATACCATTCCATCAGATAACTGACTGACAGTATCAAAAGAAACCTCATTATATATTCCTTGTTTTGATAATTTAATGTAGATGAAATCATGCTTTTTTGTATCTTTAAAATTAAAGTTAAAGTATGTCTCAACAGCTTATTTTTGAAGATCACTATAAAAGACTCGGACTGGAAATATTCTCAGAAGAGAATCTGAAAAAGGTAAACGGGAATCAGTTCAGATCAGATATTAAAGTCTTTTTTATTCCTGCTGGTTATGAGCTTACCATAGATTTCAATCATTACAGAACACAGAAACCGGCTTTATTTTTTCTTACCAATCAGCACCTGGTTATAGAAAAAGGAAAAGAAGAATCCGTATTGCTTTATTATAACCGCGATTTTTACTGTATCCAGATTCATGACAAAGAAGTAGCGTGCGACGGTCTTCTTTTTCATAATGTCTTTGAAATACCTTTCGTAGAACTTGACCACGAAGAAACTTTGATCATTAAAAACCTGTTTCAAAATATCAGGAACGAACTTGAATGGAAAGACTCTTCGGCCGAAGAAATGATCAGAACCTATGTAAAACAGATTATTATCCGGGCTACCAGAAAGTGGAAAAAGCAGAATCTGGATAATGATATTATAAAGATTCCGGGCAGTGAACTTGACATTTTCAGGGACTTCAGCAGGCACCTGGAAATTCACTTCAGAGAAAAGCATCATGTAGCAGACTATGCCGAACTCTTACATGTGGCACCCAAAACACTTAGCCATAAGTTTAAAAACCTCAATTTAGATTCTCCCAACCAGTTTATTATCAACAGGATTTTATTAGAGGCAAAAAGACTCCTTTTCTATACAGATAAACCCGTTAAAGAAATTGCCTATGACCTGGGCTATGAAGATCCGGCCTATTTCAACAGACTTTTTACCCATAAAACAGGAAGCACACCCACTAATTTCAAGAAAAATTACAGCTCGGGAAAAAAGTACAATATTTAAGTCTTTTTATCTATTGAATACGGCAACCCATCGACATATCTTTGTAACATCAAAATCAATCAATATTAAAAAATAAAAATCAAACATTATGAGACGTAACGCAACTGCCGTTTGGAACGGTACTATCAAAGAAGGTAAAGGTCACTTAACAACTCAAAGTACCACTTTAAACCAGACTCAATATTCTTTTAACAGCCGTTTTGCCGATGGTGTAGGAACCAACCCTGAAGAATTGCTGGCAGCAGCACATGCAGGATGCTTCACTATGAAATTGGATGCAGAACTTTCTCAGGCAGGCTTTACTCCTGAAGAGCTTAAAACAACTTCTGTGATCACCCTTGACCCTAATATCGGAAAGATTACAAAATCTGAGTTGACGTTAACGGCTAAAGTTCCGGGAATTTCAGAAGAAGAATTCCAGAAATACGCCAAGATTGCTGAGGAAGGATGCCCTGTAAGTGCAGCTTTTAATTTTGAGATTACTTTAAGTGCTACTTTAGAGCAGTAAAATCTCACTTTATAATATCTTAAATCTGAGTATATCACTACTCAGATTTAATTTTCAAACAAAATATACCGAATGGTATATTTTTGTATATTTGTATTCAGAATTGTACCCATATGTCGAAGGCAGAAAAAACGAAACAGCATATCATCGAGAAAACAGCTACTTTATTTAATACAAAGGGCTATACTTCTACATCATTATCAGACATTACAGAAGCCACAGGCCTTACCAAAGGCAGTATTTATGGAAATTTTGAAAATAAAGATGAAGTGGCTATTGAAGTTTATAAATACAATGCCGGGCTATTAAGTAGAACAATCCAGCATTCTTTTGGGGATGAATATCCTACATCAGCTGAAAAACTTCATGCTTTTGTCGCTTTTTACAGAAAAAATTGGCCGGTGGTCTTTTCCAATGGAGGATGTCCTCTGATGAATGCAGCCACAGAAGCAGATGACTCTTTTCCGGCTCTTAAGCCCCATGTCAGAAGTTCTTTTGAAATATGGATGACAAAAATATCAACAGTCATTATACAAGGCCAAAAAAACGGAGAAATTAATGAAAAGGTAGATGCTGAGAAATATGCCTCTTTATTTATTATGCTTATTGAAGGTGGAATTCTGCTTTCAAAAACCATGGGTACCCAAAGCTTTCTGAACAATGCTTTGGATACAATTACCCACATGATTGATCATGAACTAATTATTCTTCCATCATAAATTTCACAATATGGAAACAAAAAGAGTGGCTATTGTAGGATACAACAGAATCCCATTTGCCAGAATGAACACCGCTTATACAGACCAGGGAAATCAGGATCTTTTACTTGTTGCCCTTAACGGCCTCATAGACCGGTACCATTTGAAGGATAAACTTCTTGGAGAAGTTGCAGGTGGTGCCGTGATCAAGCATATCTCAGAGAGCAACCTCATCCGAGAAACCGTAATGAATACGTCTCTTGATCCCGCCACTCCCGCCTGTGATCTTCAGCAGGCTTGTGATACCGGTATTGAAGCGGCAATTTATATAGGAAATAAAATTGCTTTGGGACAGATAGAAAGCGGCATTGCCTGCGGTGTAGAAGCCATGAGCAATATTCCTTTTGAATCTGCACCCAGATTAAGAAAAGCTCTTCTTAAAGCCAATAAAGAAAAAACAGCATTCGGAAAACTGAAACAGCTGCTAAGCCCAAAACTGAAAGACTGGATGCCTGTTCCCTACAAAGGGCAAGAACCTAAAACAGGACTTGTTATGGGGGAACATACAGAAATTACTGCAAAATATTATCATATTTCAAGAGAAGAACAGGATCAGTTAGCTTTAAAAAGCCACCTGAATATGACAAAGGCCTATGATGAAGGTTTTTTTGATGATATGATCACGCCTGCTTTCGGATTGGATAAGGACAATAATATGCGTCGTGATACCAGCTTAGAAAAATTATCACAGCTGAAACCAGCTTTTGACAGGCAAAATGGTACCTTGACCGCCGGAAACTCCACTCCTTTTACGGATGGGGCCTCAGCAGTATTGCTAGCCAGTGAAGAATGGGCAAAAGCCAATAACCTTCCTGTCTTAGCCTATATTACTTTTTCAGAGTTGGCAGGGATAGAATATGTTGAAAACAAACAGAATCTGCTTTTAGCCCCTGTTTTCGCAGCAGAAAGAATGTTAAAAAAAGCAGGACTGCATTTTGAGGATTTTGATTATTATGAGATTCATGAAGCTTTTGCCGCCCAGGTATTAGCCACTATAAAAATTTGGGAAGACGATGACCTGGCAAAAAAATTTGGGCTAGAAAAATCTTTGGGAAAAATTGACCGAAGTAAACTGAATGTTAAAGGAGGAAGCCTTGCAGCTGCGCATCCGTTTGCAGCAACCGGCGGAAGAATTATTGCCACATTAGCTAAACTGCTTAACGAAAAAGGCAGCGGAAAAGGGTTTATTTCTATCTGCGCTGCCCGTGGACAGGGTATCACCATGATCTTAGAAAAATAAATTATAACGATAAAAGAGTTTTCTACAGGCAAAATTACTTGCTATGCCATAAATAATATATCTAAATATTCGTGTATAGCGAAAGAAAATTGATAATATTGCAGGTTAAAACAAAATTGATACAATAAAAAGGCAAAACAGACTGTCGGTAAATCGGTTTTACTATATGGAAATTTTGCCTATTTAAAATTAGTAACTAGATATGAAAAGAGTTGTCATTACAGGATTAGGCGCCGTGACGCCTTTAGGAAATAATGTCGAAGAATTTTGGCAAAACAGTATTAATGGGGTTAGCGGAGCCGGATTAATCACTCATTTCGATACCGAAAAGTTTAAGGTACATTTTGCCTGTGAGGTAAAGAATTTTGATCCGAAAGTGTATCTGACCCATAATGAAATAAAAAGAAGCGACCTTTTTACGCAATATGCCATGTATGCCTCCTCAGAGGCCATTCAGGATTCCGGTTTGGAATTTGAAAAAATGGATCCTTTTGATACCGGAGTAATCTGGGGTACTGGACAAGGGGGAATGTGGACTTTTGAAAAAGAGGTGATGGATTTTGCACAAGGTGATGGTACACCGCGTTTCAATCCTTTTTTCGTCCCTAAATTCATTGCCAATATGGCATCAGGAATGATTTCCATGAAATATGGACTTCAGGGGATTAATTACACTACTATTTCTGCTTGTGCTACAGGAAATACGGCATTAATGGATGCATTTAACTATATCCGTCTCGGAAAAGCAAAAGTGATCATCAGTGGAGGTTCTGAAGCAGCTATTTCCCCTGCTTCTATTGGCGGATTCTCTACTATGAAAGCGATGTCTACCAGAAATGACGACTTTGCCACAGCTAGCCGCCCCTATGATGCGGAAAGAGATGGTTTTGTAATGGGTGAAGGTGCAGGAGCGTTGGTGCTTGAGGAATATGAGCATGCAAAAGCCAGAGGAGCCAAAATCTATGCAGAGCTGGCAGGTGCCGCAATGACAGCGGATGCTTATCATATGACAGCCCCTCATCCTGAAGGAGCCGGAGCGATTAAAGCAATGCAACTGGCCGTAAAAGAAGCCGGTGTCAATATGGAAGACATCAACTATATCAATCCACACGCAACGTCCACTCCGTTAGGAGATTTAATTGAATTGAAAGCGATCAATAACGCCTTTAAAGGAAGTAAAAACCTTGATATCAGTGCTACCAAATCAATGACTGGGCATTTGCTGGGAGCTGCGGGAGCTGTTGAAGCGATCCTTTCCATTAAGGCTATTCAAAACAGTATTATCCCTCCAACCATCAACCTTCATGGTATTGATGAAAGCATTCCTAGGGATATCAATATTGTTTTTGGAGAGGCAAAAGAAAAAGAAATCAACTTTGCACTAAGTAATGCCTTCGGATTTGGAGGTCATAATGCCACTGTTGTATTTAAGAAATTCAGCTAATTTTCAGCTTGAAATAATTTTAAATCCCTGCATATCATTATCATGCAGGGATTTTTTTATTTTGTTCCCGTTGATTGGGTAGATTACTACATAAGAGATCATTATTTTGGATCCGGAATAAAAAAATCTTCAGTATTTTCTGTCATTGGAATATAGAGCCTTTCCCATTCTTTACTCTCTACCATCTCCCAACTATGTCCTTCACCCTTAACATCTTCTGCTAAAAGAACAATCCCTGGTTCAATTATAAATGTTGAACCATCACTTACTTTAAATTTTATATTTCCTTTGATTGTAATGACATACTGTCTTCGGGGTGCAACATGTGCATTTTTCTCCCATTCTTCAGTTTTGGTACTGAACCAAAATCCTGTAGTGGGTATATGTTTAAGACTAGGTATTTTCCCTTTTTCGAATGTACATGTGGTATCTGAGTTATTCAAAAGCCTTACAGCCGGAATAAATTCTGTGAAAATTTCCGAAGCCGGGTTTATATCGAGGTTGTTTTCATGCTCTGCATTCATATTAGTCAATACTTAAATAGTTGGCTTTGATAAATTTAATTATTTAAAAATAAAAACAACCATTTCTTACTATAAAAACAGGAAGCTTCATATCCGGAAGATTTCAAGGAATATATAAAAAAAGCAGCCAAAAAATGACTGCTTTAAAACATAACGAATATATATACTCTTTGAAAGAGATTATATCAAAAATTATTGGGCATCAGGGATAAAAAAATCGTCCGCATTTTCTGCAATAGGAATATAAAGTCTTTCCCATTCTTTACTTTTCACCATATCCCAGCTATGTCCGGTTCCTTTAAGATCTTCAGCCAAAAGAACAACTCCTGGTTTGATTATAAATGTTGAACCATCTGTTAC
>NZ_JAESIT010000039.1:0-11490 GCF_016756935.1 Chryseobacterium sp. KMC2 | reverse complement strand
ATATCAAGATCTATCCAAACCCTGTTTCAGATTATGCTTATGTGGAAATCGGCTTTAATTTCAAAGAAGCAGATATTATGCTGTATGATATGAGCGGAAGACAGCTTCAGAGTATAAAAACTAAAAACAATGTTACCAAGATCAATACACAGGCTCTTGTACAGGGCGCTTATCTGGTGACCATAAAAACGGATACGAATAAAACGGCGAATGCCAAATTGATTAAAAAATAAGAAACTAAGAATCATGAAAAAAATATATGTGTCAATAGGGGTGCTTCTGGCATTTCAATTATACAGTGGTCAGGCATCATCCGAATCCAATAACAATTACGGATTACCCAAAATAGTAGCACCATCCCAGGAAACATTTGCCAGCAGCAGGATTAGTTTTGAACAATCTTCCAATGGTGATTTTTCCCATCAGATTCCCCTTTATACCCAGCTTAGAACACCAATATCTTTAAACTATTCCAGTGGAGTAAGAGCAGATGATATAGGAACAAGCACCGGAATGTCCTGGATACTGACCGCTCCGGGTGTTATATCAAGAGTGGTAAAAGATGAAACAGACGAAAATAATACCAACTGGAAACCCGAAACGATTAGTGAAACAGCGGATTTAGCCAAAATAAAAGAAGCTGCCAGAACAGGGAATACCACAGATACGGAATATGACTGGTTTAATTTTTCAGTTGCTAATGGATTATCCGGAAGTTTCTACATTAACAGTAATTTACAGGTTTTTACCGAATCAAAAGATAAAGTTAAAATTGAGATTTTTGATTTGAATGCCCCAATAATGGGGTATGGGAAACTATTTCGTTTTAAGCTGACGGATAAAACCGGAACAGAATATTATTTTGGAGGGTCGGTAGAGAATATTGAAAGATCTACAACGCAGAGTTCAGGCGCGGATCGTCAGGCTATCACAGGCTGGTATTTATATAAAATCATTAGCCCTGACAAACAGGAAACCAATTTTACCTACATCACAGAAAATCTCAATTATTATTCCTCACTGAATGCAGGGTTTAGCTTACTTCAAAAATGTCCGGATGCCTCATCTGGCGACCAATATACCTACAATGATATCGTCAAAAACAAAGTAAGCCAGCAATCCTATAAACCGAAGCTCACGCTTATTTCAGAAGATAATAAGAATATCTCTTTCATTTATGGAAAAGCAAGAAATGATTTATTCAACAGCAATGCTGAAAATAATCTTCTGACTTCTATAGAAATAAAAAACGGGAATTTACTGGTTGAAAAGTATAACCTGGAATATCAGGATATTCAGGCATCAACAGCTGCTGCTACTTATTATGGGATTCCTTCTAATGAAGCATCTACCAGAAACAGACATTTTTTAAAATCATTGAAAAATGTCACTAAGAATACAAGTACCGATTTCAGCTATTACAGTTTGGAAAAACTTCCGGCAAGATTTAGTTTAAATACAGATTACTACGGATACCCCAATAATGCCAATAATGTTTCCCCTTTTCCTGTTCCCGGACCTACCAATAACTTTGGTATTTTTAAAAAGCTGGGAGCTTATATGCCTTTGACAATGCTTTCTGCTAATAGAGAAGTCCTTCTAACATGGGCTTCAGTTGGTAATTTAAAACAGATTACCCATTCTACCAAAGGGATATCCGAAATTTTTTATGATCCTAACTCCAGTTCCGGACCCGTTACTACAGAGGTAAGAGAGGTATATGGATTGGAACCCCAAGCTCATAAGTGTAATCCTGCCTATAACCATCCTAAAGAGTCATTTACTTTTGTTTCCAATGGAACACCCATTGATTTTTATGCTTCCGCATCTTTTGATATAGGCGCGGGGTGTAATGAACCGGATGAAAGCCGGGATTGGCATCAGCTGGTTATATCGAATGTAACAACAGGAACAAATGTATATACTTCCCAAAATAATCAGCTTTCTTTAGTTCATGATTCTCAAGCAATAGGGAATCATGCCATAAATACGGTAGCCGGAAATACGTATAAAGTGGAATATACAGTAAGGGCTGCCCTTGGAGCGGTATCTGGAGCAGCAACTATTTCGTATAATTCACATAATGTTACTACAAATCAACCTGTATATTTCGGAGGAAGCAGGGTTTCATCGATCAAAGAATCTGATATAGAAGGGCATAGCTATACCCGTAAGTTTTACTATAATCCTCTTGCCAATATGGCCAGTTCCCAGACTTCGGTTGCAGATTATAACCTGAATTATATAGGAGCAGCGCTACGCGAAACCTCAAGGACTTGTACATGGCCTGGCAATACATTTCCATCCATACAAATAGTCAATATCTATACCGCCAACCAGGATAATCTGGTCCCTAATTTTAACCATAGAAAAAATAAAGTGACCTATACAGATATTACAGAGATTGTAGAAAATAAAAGTGCAGTAGAGAAAAAGTTTAGCTACGTTCCCAATTCAGGATATAGTATAGGAAGGCCGCCGGCTATTTATAACACCGCAGATACCAATTCCGGGGAAGAAAAATCTTATTTACTGATGGAGGAAAACAGCTATCAATATGAAAATTTGGCTTTTAAAAAGCAGGTTACAAAAGTTTATAAGTATGATTACAGCCAGCTGAAAAGTCTTAAAAATTATGTCTTTAAAGAGAACTTTGCCTATTATCCTGACCCTACCCAGGACCAGCTGCTCAATATATCCTATGGGTTTTATGACAACTATTATGGGTTCTACAATCCTACAGAAGTAAAAACTACAGAATATTTGCCAGATAATTCCGTGGTCAGTACCACCAGCTTCAGCAGTTATGCCAACCCGAATCATTATCAGCTAACCACTTCAAAAACTGTGCTTACGGACGGCTCAGCTCAGGAGACTACATATCAGTATGCCCATGAAAAAGGTAATCAGAAACTCATTAATGCCCATATGATTGGTGTTCCGCTGGAAACCATGGTTGTCAAAAAGCAAAATGAAGGTGATGCCACTGGAAAAACACTTTTAAAAGTAGAAACCAAGTATGATAACCCGGCCGGTTTATTGCCTACTTCAGTAGTATCTTATGGTCCTCAAACGGGGAATGCATCCACGGAAGTAAGTTATGATCAATACGATGCCAAAGGTAATATTGAGCAGTACACGACTAAAGACGGTATGTCTACAGCTGTGATATGGGGATATAATAAAACCCAGCCTATTGCCAAGATTGAAAATATAAAGATAACAAGTATTCCACAGTCGTTGATCACCGATATTGTTAACGCCTCAGATCTTGATGCACAGAAGGGAACACAGGCTTCAGAAGAAACTTTGTTGTCAGCATTGGATAATTTAAGAAGTCATTCACTGTTATCAGGGGCTTTGGTCACCACCTATACCTATGATCCGTTGATTGGGGTTAAAAGCATGGTATCTCCATCCGGAGTAAGGGAAGTCTATATATATGATACTGCAAACAGGTTGAAAGAAGTGAAAAAACAGCAAAAAAACAGTGCCGGAAACTGGGAGTACAAAACTGTAAAAGAATACAATTATCAATATAAAAACTAATACCGATGAAAAAAATAATCATTCCCATAGGGATATTGGTCTTTGGAAGTATAAAAGCCCAGCTTTCCACTACCGAAAACTATGTCCAGACCAAAGTCTATCTCGATTATAATGGCAGTCAGCCTACCAAAACTTCTGAAACCGTTCAATATTTTGACGGACTGGGAAGGCCCAAACAGATCGTGAATGTAAAAGCATCTCCATTAGGAAAAGATGTGGTAACTCCTGTTCTTTATGATGGATTTGGAAGGCAGACAAGGGATTATCTTGCTGTCCCTCAATCCGGAACTCAATATGGCGGGATCTATCCTCAAACTTCAACATTAGAGTATTTTCCGGTAGGAGATCCGCAAAGTCTTTATACCAATGAAAAACCGTTCTCCGAAAAGATTCTGGAAAACTCACCCTTAGACAGAATTCAGCAGCAGATCCAGGTGGGAGCGGCCTGGGCAGGTAAAGCGGTAAAATTTGATTATGGAACCAATACAGCGGCAGATGCTGTAAAAATGTATATTCCTTCTACCACATGGGAAAATGCCGCTACTAAAAGTACTCTGCCAGTGTCAACAGGAGTTTACCCTGTTACTAAGCTCTATAAAAATACGATGACTGATGAAGACGGCAACAAAACCATAGAATTCAAAAACGGAAGAGGGCAGGTTATCCTGGTAAGAAAAGTAAGTAATACTTCAGGCAATGCAGACACCTACTATGTTTATAATGAACATGATCAGTTGGTTTTTGTGATTCCTCCCACGGCCTCCATTCTTGCAGATGTGAATCCAGTCCTCAATGACCTGTGCTATCAATACCGCTATGATGAGAAAAACCGTCTGGTAGAAAAGAAACTTCCCGGAAAAGGATGGGAATATATGGTTTATGACAAAGCGGACAGATTAATCATGACGCAGGATGCCAATATGAGACCTTCAGGAAACTGGGTATTTACAAGATATGATAAATTCTCAAGGGTTGCCTATACAGGGATTTCTGCAGTAGGTGTCGTATATACCAGAAAAGATGTTCAGGACGGAGCAGATTACAATGCTACCATAGGTACATCCCTGACAGAAGAAAGGGATCCAACAGGATTCAGTAAAAACGGGATGATTATTTATTATGGAAATACAGCCTATCCAAGTGCCACCCTTCATATCCTTACCATTAATTATTATGATACTTACCCAAGGGGATATGCTTTCAATCCTCCTTTTCCGGATGCTATTCAGGAACAGCCCGTAGCCGTTGAAACTTCTGATCCTGCAGGAAAAACAACCAGGGGGCTTCCTGTAATGAGCCTGGTTAAAAATATTGAGGATGACAACTGGACGAAAACCTATTCCTATTATGACCATCAGGGAAGGGTGATCGGAACTCATGTTGTCAATCATTTAGGGGGGTATACGCGGGTAGAATCTGAGCTGGATTTTGCAGGGCTAGCCAGGAAAACAGTTACCCGTCACAAAAGATTGGAAACAGATGCAGAAAGACTGATCACGGAAAACTTTACCTATGATCATCAGAACAGGCTTTTAGTGCACAGGCACCAGGTAGATACCAATCCGGAAGAAATTCTTACCCAGAATAAGTATAATGAGCTGTCCCAGCTGGAAAGTAAAAAAGTAGGTGGGGTAATAACTACCGCACCTCTTCAGCAAATTGATTATCAATATAACATCAGGGGCTGGATGACTAAGCTTAATGATCCTGCTAACCTGAACGGAAAGTTGTTTGGATTTGAAATGCGGTACAATAATCCTGTCTATACTGATAAATCACCGGCAAAATACAATGGAAATATTGCAGAAGTCGACTGGAAAAACTCTTATGACAATGTACTGAAAAGGTATAACTATGAATACGACAGCCTGAACCGGTTAAAAAATGCTTTCTATAAAGAACCAACCACCGGAATCAGCGGTAATTTTGATGAGTACCTTACCTATGATGCCAACGGAAATATAAGCAACCTGAAAAGAACGGCTATTCCTGTATCCGGACAAACCTCCACTTTGGTGGATAACCTTGATTATCAATATGCAGGAAACCGCCTGACTAAAGTAATAGAAAATGCATTGAATGATACAGGCTATGAAGGTGGAAACAATATGATTGATTATGACCAGAATGGAAATATGATCAATATGAAAGATAAAGGGATTCAGTCTATAGTTTATAATCATCTCAACTTACCTAACTCTTATGGAATTACCCAGAATGATCCTTTGGGAGCATCCAAAAGTTTTGGTTTAGAATATATGTATCGGGCTGATGGCGTGAAAATCCGTAAAACCAATACCTCTGGAGGAGGCAAAGGGGAAAATATAAAGACTAAATTTACAGACTATTTAGATGGTTTCCAATATAATTTTACTACGGTTACCAGCCCTTGTGATTGGTGCCGGACAAGTGTAGCTTATGAGCAGGAAGCCTATAGGGAAATTACTCCTATAGATCCGGTTAGACCAAGGTGGATCCTTGATTTTGTACCTACCTCAGAAGGGTTTTACAGTTTCACAGAAAACCGTTATATTTACCAGTATAAAGACCACCTTGGAAACGCCAGGGTAAGTTTTACGAAAGGCAGCGCAGGCGCTCTTGATATCACAGATATTAATGATTATTATGCCTTTGGATTAAATCATATCGGAGGGATTAAAGGTCTTTTAGGAGGGTACTCAAGTTACAAGTACAATGGAAAGGAACTACAGGAGACAGGGATGTATGATTATGGAGCGAGAATGTATATGGCAGATATTGGAAGATGGGGCGTGATTGATCTAAAGGGTGCTGAATTTCCAGCTTGGTCACCATATAATTATAGTCTTAATAATCCTATTCGATTTATTGACCCTGATGGAATGGCACCAAATGATATTGTATTTATTAATAATCGTGGTGTGGAAGTTCATCGTATTAAAAGTGATACCCAATTTAAAACATATATACAAGCATCAGCGAATGCAAGCCGTAATCCTGCCCAAAGTAATGCAGGATGGAAGTCAGTTCCTATGCCTAATATAATTCAACATAGACCGCAATCTAATGAAGATGTATCTGGTGCTGATTATCAGGGAAATGATTATCAAATTGCAGCTAGAACAGGCTATTTTAACCAGGCTAAAAATTCGGGACAATTAAATTTGGTAACTGAAGGAGGAAATTCTATTCCAAATGAAGCTACAAAAGATATCCCAGATTTGGATCCGACTTTAGTAAAAGCAATAACTGTCCAAGAATCTAATGCAGGAACAACAGGGCTTACGGATATAATGCAGGCTAATGTTCCTGGAGATTGGTCTAAGATGAAAAGTAGTTATCAACTAAGTAAAGGAGAAAAAACAAGTGAAACGAATTCTTTATATGCGGGAACAAGAGTTTTGGCAACAAAAGGGTTTAAGGGAGGCGTTTCAGTTGACTCAAAAACAGGAAAAGTGAGTTATAAATTCCAAGGATGGTCAAAAGCTGTAGAGGCATATAATGGTGGTGGAACAGCGGGCTATCAAAAGAGCGTTTTACAAATGCAGCAAGAATCTAAAAAACCTAAACCTTCAGATTATTAAAATATGAAAAGATTTTTTTTGAGTTTAATTATAATTTCATTTACGAGTTGTAATAAACCAGATTTACAGCAAAATGATATAAATAAAGCTACTGAAATCAAGTTAGACTACTATGAACGTTGTAGATTATTAGTTTTAGAACAAAATACTCCTAATCAAGATTTTGGATTCACAAAAATAGGAAAAGATATTGATGAACAAGTAGTCAAATATTTAGGAAGTATTATTACCTCTAAAAAGGATACTCTAAAAATTTTAAACTGTATTTATTATACAGGTATTTATGAGGATTCCAAGAGAGGAAATGGACAAGTGTATATTTATAATTCTCACAATAAGCTGTTAGGATTTTATAATTTAGGCTCTGCTTTTGCAGTACCTAACAGTATTGATAACAAGGAGTTGATTTTTAAATACAATAATGAAAATTGTAATCAAACTACCAAAATTAGTTTAAAAGATAGTATTCCCAAACAAATATTTGTACAATGTACAAAAGAGGGTGGAGATATATATAATTTAGAGACTGCACATAACTAAAAGCCTCTAGTTACGCAAAGTCTCCTGACTTTGAGCTGATAAAAATAAAAACCATTGCAACTGCAATGGTTTTGCTTTAGTAGTTATTATATTTACCAGTATAAAGACCACCTTGACAGATGAGTAAAAGAGAAGCTTTTACGAAGACTGCGAAGGCAGTTTAGCCAGGGTAAGTTTTACGAAAGGCAGAGCAGGCGCTCTTGATCTCACAGATATTAATGATTATTATGCCTTCGGATTAAATCATATCGGAGGGATTAAAGGTCTTTTAGGAGGGTACTCAAGTTATAAGTACAATGGAAAGGAGCTACAGGAGACGGGGATGTATGATTATGGGGCAAGGATGTATATGCCTGATTTAGGTAGATGGGGAGTCGTTGATCCGTTGGCGGAACATTCACAAGATAATACGCCTTATCATTACTGTTCTGGAAATCCTATTAATAGACTTGATCCTAATGGAATGTGTGACGATCCTAATTGTTCTCATAGTGGATTGCGTCGTGCTTGGGACAGTATAGGTAGATTTTTTGGAGGTTGGGGATATGCAGATAAAAAACAAGAAACATCTAAGTCAGGAAATTTAGAAGTGGGTATTGTAGAATCTGTCGGATCATGGTTGGATGAACCAGTTGATTCGGGCACTGCACAAGCAGCGGAAGATTTGGCTCATAGCAGTATGCCTGGTAACTTTACAATGCCTGATACAAATGAAGGGGTTTTATTATCTATTGCTGTTGCTTTTGGTTCTGCTATGCAAGATGCTAATGGATTTAGATATCCTAGATATGCTCCTAAAAGTAAATCAAAATTTTCAGCAAAAATAAATAGTCGACACAATTTAAATTCGACTTCAATAGCAGGAGGGAAAACACGTGCAGGAACTTTTGCTCCAAAAGAAATATTAGACTTGGATATAGCAACATACAATGCTGGTAATTTTTCAAATGCAAATAATGGAAATGGAGATGTACTGATTAATGGTAGAGTTTATGGTGTGAAAAATGAAGGACAGACATTATTTCCTAGAAGTGGTGGAGCTCCTCAATTTCAAGACTTATCTCAAGGACAAATTAAAGCAATACAATTGATGAAAACGGTACCTGCTAACAAAGTAGACCAAGCCCTAAAAGGAGCGGGTGTATCTACTACAGATATTAACATTGCAAAAGATTTTATAAATAAATATTAATATGATTCATTTTATTTGTTATTTAAAGAGAAAAAAAACTGATCACTATATTGTTGAATTATTAAAAGAAATTTTTAATTGTGATATAAAGGATATTAGCAATCTAACAGATGAAGAAAAAAGTCTAATTAAATTTGAGAACCGAATATTAGATGATATTTCTGAATTCCAAGTGGAATTGAATATTTATTGCATAGATGAAAGAAGAGTTAAGGATCTTAAACTTAATAATAATGTTTCTTTGGGCATAGCTATCTCAAAAAATATTAATGAAGACATAGCTGTTAACGATGAAAATATATGTGATAATCCTTATCAATGGATTTTAATAAAGCAAAATAGTTTGTTTTTGGTTGAAGAAGAGGATAATGAGGATAATAATGGGATTACATTAAATCAGAATAATAGAATTGAAATTATGTATAATAATTCAATTTAATAAATTCGTGTTTCCAGGTGCGCAGAGTCTCAAGACTTTGAGCTTATAAAATAAACTTACCTCTAGCTGCGCAAAGTTTATAACTTTGAGCTGATATAACAAAACCTCACAAAAAGTGAGGTTTTTACATTTTAAAATGGTCAATATCTAAACAGTGGTATAATAGAGTAAAAAACCTATGCTGCCGCACGAATCCTTTCGTGTGGCATTTTTTTATTACCAATTAGTTATATTTACCAGTATAAAGACCTGATGGAATGGCTCCGACACCCCCAGATATTATAACAAAAATTTTAATAGCAAAAGCAAAAACATATGAATCAGGAACAATGGAATATTCAAGAAAAGTTTCAATGACTATGACCCTTTTAATATACAACCCTGAAAATTTGGATTTATCTAAAGCTGGATTAAGTTCTCAAGGTGTTATGGATTGGAAAGAATTTAGAGGTAATGCAAACAGAGTGTTGATGAATGGGAAAATACTTCAAGATGATTATATCAACAATTTATCTGTAGTATATAAAGACTAATAATATTGATGATATTAAAGGGACGGCAAATGTCATGACTATTACGAATAAACAGCTTACTGATGAAAATGGAAATGCTATAAACGGGATGACTGATGGAGCAGGAGGCCAAATTTCGATAGTTAATTATCAAAATGGTGATTTTAAACATACATTCAAACACGAATTGGGACATCAATTAGGGTTAGATGGTGAAGGATATCAACGTCCAGGTTTTGCCTATCCAAATGAAGATAGTAATACCATTATTGATAATAATGGACAATATAATGTAACCACTATGCAAAAAGCAAAGGCAGCTATGACACCCACATCAGCAAAAACTGGTGATATTTTTAAGGCATCAAAAACTAACCCTAATTTTATTAGAAGCTCACAATTAAAAAATGAAGTACAAAAATTTAATACTAAAATCACTCGCTAATTATTGTTTATTATGTTGTTTATTACTTGTTTCTTGTAATGAAGAACAAAGGTTTACTGACTATGAAATTGCAAAGATTTCATTTAAATTACCAAGCTCATTTAAATTCAAAAAATTGAATAGTGAAGATTCCATGGTGTATGGTATTTTTTATAACAACGTAAACAAAGGTTATGTCTATTTTGGGAACTATAAACCATTTGAAGAAAATTCTTTTTTTATAACTGAGGAAAAAGAATTATATGAAAAATATAAAAATAGAGAATTAAAGGCTTATTTTTCAAAAAATCAAGAGAGGGATTACAAAAATGGTATATTCAATGATAATTATTATTATTATGATACTATTAATAAAAATATTGCTCAAATAATGCTTCCGAAGAAACCAAACAAAGGATTAATAGGAATATATTTTGATAGTATAGATTCCCGTAGAAATAAGTTTGTAATAATCAGTAATGATTTAAGTGAGGAAAATAAAAAAGTATTTTTAAAAATTTTTAAAACAATAAAGACTAAATAATTGGAAACTTTTTGCCTGTGTTCTTGAATAAAATCTCCCCGCTGGCGCGATCGTCTTAAAATAAAAACCATTGCAACTGCAATGGTTTTGCTTTAGTAGTTATTATATTTACCAGCATAAAGATCACCTTGACGGATGAGTAAAAGAGAAGCTTTTATGAAGACTGCGGACGTAGTTCAGTAAGAGTAAGTTTTTTCTCCATCTTTAGCAAAAGGAGGTAAAATTACTGTTAGAGGAACAATGTCTAATAAATTCTTTAATTCTATTTGGAATGGTACAGCAGAGGGGTTAAGTGGATATGAGGTTTTTAAGAAAAGTAGAAGGAGTGGCTAATAAAGTATATCTAAAAAACAAATGGAACTCCTATTAATGGAAAGAATAATCAAATAATTCTAAAAAAAATTAATTAATATGTTTAATAATTTAATATACAAAGAAAATGTGGATGAAATCCATACATCTGAAGCGTATTTTGGTAAAATATTGTTTTTAGAGGGGAATCTCTTAATCCCATACATCAACTTAGGTATATCAAATCATATATTAAATAAGAATGATGATTTAAGATTTATAGATTATTGCTATTTTATTGTTACTGATATGTATTATCTTAAAATTAATGAAAAAATTATAATCAATTCTTTAAATAAAGGCTACGATAGTACAAAGTCTATTTATCTTGGCGGTAGTGATTTAATTAAAAATCAACTAATTTATGATATAGAAT